>JBGUOX010000059.1:0-2817 GCA_045129995.1 Ruminococcus sp.
AAATCTGGAAATATCCAAATATATACCCTGCACTTTTGTCAAGGTGAACCTCAACTAACTGAGCAAAAAAATCGAAAAATTTTGGGGTTCACTTTGACAATTTAGGTGCTCGATACTATTATTATCTCATAACCGATGTCCCATAAAACGGACATTGCATTATATTATTGGAAATTCTTTGATTATAGCAATATTAAATTACAGCAGGCGCATATTATCAGTTGTTTTTTGATAGAAATAGGCGCTTCTGTAATGATATAATACAGATAAAGTGCTTTCGGCAATGACGCGGAGGAGATCATGGACCGCGAAATAAAAAACCGGCAATAAAAAACAGCGTGCAAGCGGTGATTTCTCACTGCTTACACGCTGTATTTCATCTGTTTGTGCTTGCTCATTTTTCTTCGCCAAACATTCCCGTCAGCTTCGGGACGCCGAACCTTGTGGTGAACCGCTCGCATTTGCAGAGGAAGGAGTAGAAGATATGCCGTCCCTGACCGCTGAGGGCTTCATAATTTCCCTGCCCCTTGGACAGAATAACGTCCGCGTTGTTGATGGCGCTTTTTGCTTCGCCCGAGAGCATTTTATACACCGTTCCCGAAACGCCGATCCCACTGGAAATGATCTCGGCTACGCTGCCGAGTCCCGTGTATTCCGCGTCCTCAACGGTCGCGTCATTGAGCACCTCGCCGCCGCGAACCATTACCGACAGCTTCATCTGCGGAAAACGCTTTTTGAGCTGCTCCAAAAACAGCTTGTCGAGCACGATCTCGCCGCAGTTATCCGCCAACAGCAGCAGGCTTTTCGCGCTCTCGCACTGATCGGTGAACGCTTCAAAGGTCTGCAAATCGTTGTCTGACAGCTCGTCGCGCTCCAAAAGCGAAAGGAAGGTTTTCTCGTCCACGTCGCTCAACGCTCCGAAGTCGATATAGTTACCGGCGCGCGCGTAGGAAAACGCGGTCAGCAACGGATCGTCCGATCGGTTGATCTTCTCTCTCAACGCGTCCTCCATTGAAAGCACGAGGTCGTTGTACTGCTTCTTTTCGTTACGGAAGGACGCGACGCTCCCGAAATATTTCAGGTATATCTGATTGAATTGATACACCAGATACGGCGCGGGATTGTCGTACGTTCGATTGTCAATGACAGCCTTGATCTCCGCCAGACATTCCTCGTTATCCGTCTTGCGAAGCTGTCTTTTGTACAGGCACTCGGCGCAGCTTTCGATTACTTGCATCATACTCACCCCGATTCTATGATAACTGTTTATGCACCGTCAGTCAAGGGTTGACTTTTACGAGAATCGGCGTAAAATTAAAACATGAGCGAGGAGGTTTTATCATGATAACGGAATCCTACAGCGAGGAAAGAGAATCGCTGTTTTCACCGGGCGCTTTTTTTGGCGAACGGAAATACATCTGCGATACCGCGATCATCACCTTTTCGGGCGAGATCTTTCAGGCGGTCATCGACAGATACCCTCACCGCGAGGTCGCGTATATCGGCTCGGCAAACGGACACAAAGCGATCTATGCCGTTGATATCAACGGCATGGAGATCGTATTTTATTTGTCGTCGATCGGCGCCTGCCTTGCCGGAACCGAAATCATCGAAATGGAGTGGCAAACGGGCGTCAAAAGCCTGATCATCTTCGGCTCTTGCGGCGCATTGGACAGCGAGGCGACCAACGGAAAATACATTGTCCCGACACAGGCGTACCGCGACGAGGGGATGTCCTATCACTACGCGCCGCCGTCGGATTACATGGACATCAAAAACGCCGACCGCCTTGCTCGGATATTGGAACAGCTGCGCCTACCGTTTGTCAAAGGTCGTATCTGGACAACGGACGCGCCGTACCGCGAAACCAAAACAGCCGTTGAGAAAAGAAAAAGCGACGGCTGCATCGCGGTGGAAATGGAGCTTGCGGGTGTGCAGGCAGTTTGTGATTTTCACGGGCTCGAGCTGTACAGCTTCCTGATGACGGGAGACGTGCTCGACGAAGAAGAATATGAGCTCGAGGGCCTGTCGGAGGCAAATCATTGCCTTGATAATTTCCGCATTGCCGTGAAAATTGCGGAGATGATAGAAAGCGGTGAACCAAGATGAACCTGAAAAAAATCAGCGTGAAGCTGTCTTGGATGCTACGACACTGTCAATCGCCTTTGTATATTGACCTCAACGGAGGTTGGGCTGATGCCGATGTCATCATTAAAGCACTTCAAGAAAGATTCCCCGACTTTAACCGCGAGACATTGGAGCTGATTGTCGCGCAAGACGAAAAGGGGAGGTATTCTTTCGATGAAACAGGCGCAAGGATACGTGCGAATCAAGGTCACTCGATCCCCAGTGTGGTGATCGAAATGGAGTCGCCCGAGCCGCCGGAGTTTTTATATCACGGCACGACGTACCGTTTTCTCGACTCTATCATGAAAGAGGGCTTGAAGCCGATGACGCGGCAATTTGTTCACATTTCGCCCGATTATGAAACAGCCGTAAAGGTCGGCAGCCGGCACGGCAAGCCCGTGATACTCAAAATCCGAGCAAGGGATTTTAAGAACGACGGCAACGAGCTCTACCGTTCCTCAAACGGCGTGTGGCAGGCTAAATATGTTGCTCCCGAATACTTTACGATTTGCTGAAAATACAGCGTGCAGGCGGTGATTTCTCACTGCTTACACGCTGTTTGATTTTGGTGGGCAGGGTTGGACTTGAACCAACGCTGTCATAAAGAACCTGATTTACAGTCAGGGGCGATACCAACTACGCTCTACCTACCCATATGGTACTGCGGGAGAGATTTGAACTCTCAAGACC
>JBGUOX010000060.1:0-12395 GCA_045129995.1 Ruminococcus sp.
TTGCGCTTTTGCGCAATTGGAAAACGCGCCAAGCGTTTTCTCTCTGATAGAAAGTTGTCTACTTTCTATCAGAGAATAGTATTAGAATAAAACCGCTTTGTTTGGAAGCGATACTGGCGCTAAAAGCGAAATTGTTACAAAATTGTCACATTTCTGTCACATTGACGTGCTATACTACACGTACAACGGAAAATAAAAATAGGGAATTGCGCCCTGAATTGTGAAAATATCTAAAAATTTTCGAAAAAATTTGTTGATAGAGGTTGATTTTTTTCGCGATTTTGTGTAATATGTATATGAGAAGAAATGTATCTTATACATTATAATACAAAATATGCAGGAAGAAGAGGTAAGAAACTATGTCAAACAGATTATTTCAGGGTATTGTCCATCAGATGAAGGACGCAATCGACCGTACCATCGGCGTTATTGACGAAACCTCGGTTGTTATCGCTTGTTCGGAGCTCGGCAAAATCGGCGAAGTGAACGAGAGCATCAACTCCGAAACCCTCAGCTCTACCGCGCCCTTTGTGATCAACGGCTACACCTACAAATCCTTTGGCAGCAGCGCAAAGTACGACTATGCCGTGTTTGTTCAGGGAACTGATGAATACGCACAAAAATACGCACAGCTTCTTTCCGTTTCCTTTGCCAGCATCAAGCAGTACTACGATGAAAAATATGATCGTTCCAATTTTATTAAGAACGTCATTTTGGATAACATTCTTCCCGGCGATATTTACCTCAAAGCAAGAGAACTGCATTTCAACAGCGAGGTGGCGCGTGTTTGCCTGCTGATAAAAATCGTGTCGCGCACGGATGTTTCCGCATATGACATCGTTCAGAATCTCTTCCCGGACAAGTCCAAGGACTTTGTCATCAACATCAATGAAGAGGAAATCGCGCTGGTCAAGGAGGTTAAGCCCGACATCGACGGCAGAGATTTGGAAAAGCTTGCAAGCTCTATTTCCGACACGCTTTCCAGCGAGTTCTACACCCACTGTGTTGTCGGCATCGGCACCACCGTAACGGGCATCAAGGATCTGGCGCGTTCCTTCAAGGAAGCGCAGTCCGCGCTTGAGGTCGCCAAGGTATTCGACACCGAACGCACCATCGTCAGCTATGATAACCTCGGTATTGCGCGTCTTATTTATCAGCTGCCCACCACCCTTTGCAAGATGTTCTTAAAGGAAGTGTTCAAGCGCGGCTCGATCGAAAGTCTTGACCAGGAAACGCTGTTTACGATCCAGCGCTTCTTCGAGAACAACCTCAATGTGTCCGAGACCTCGCGTAAGCTGTTTGTACACCGCAACACTCTGGTGTACCGTCTTGAGAAGATCAAAAAGCTGACCGGACTCGATCTGCGTGAATTTGAGGACGCAATCGTATTTAAGGTAGCGCTGATGGTCAAAAAATATCTCAACGCAAGCCCCACAAAGTATTAAAAAAACGTGTTTTCCGTTCCTGAGCGCAGCCTAAAACTGCGCTCGGGACATTCATGTTTTTAAACATAGTTGAAAGTTAAGAGCTGAGAGTTGAACGGCAGACGTTTTTTCGGCTTGCCGGAATTTAACTGTCAACTCTAAACTCTCAACAAAACTAAGCAGGAGAAAACTATGATTGATTTTGAAAATGTATCAAAGATCTATCCCAACGGCACACGTGCGCTGAGCAATGTGAATCTGCACATTGAAAGAGGCGAGTTCGTGTTTATCGTGGGCGCGTCCGGCGCGGGCAAAAGTACGTTTCTAAAGCTGATAATGCGCGAGGAACTGCCCACATCGGGAGAGATCACCATCAACGGCAACAAGCTTTCCAAGCTGAAAAAGCGCGATGTGCCGTATTTGCGCCGCCATATGGGAATCGTTTTTCAGGACTTCCGTCTTATTGACAAGATGAATGTTTTTGATAACGTTGCGTTTGCGATGCGCGCGGTAGGAGAAAGAAATTCCGTCATCAAAAAGCGCGTGTCCTATGTTCTCGACTTGGTGGGGCTTAAGGATAAGATGAAGGACAAGCCCAGCGAGATCTCCGGCGGTGAGCAGCAGCGCGTCAGCCTGGCTCGCGCCCTGGTGAACAACCCTGAGATCATCGTAGCCGACGAGCCGACGGGCAACATCGACCCCGAGCTGTCGCACGAGATCATCGAGCTGCTTACGCGCATAAACGCAATGGGCACCACAGTGCTTGTTGTAACGCACGAGCACGAGCTGGTGCGTGAATTTAACCATCGCGTCATCGCTATTTCGGACGGTAAGGTCATTGCCGACAGCACCGATGAAAGCGTTGCAGCCGAAAGCGGACTTGCGCAGGACGAGGACGAGTCCTATGAGGACTACGACATCGACTATGCGGAGGATCTGCGTGACAGCTATTCCGACAGCGTTGAAACGACTGTTGAAGCCGATGAAAACGGCGACATCGACATAAGCGCGTTTGCCGACGCCGCGAATAACGGCGCGCATTTCGGCAGTGAGGATGCGGACGAGTATGGGGAAGAGCCGCAGTATCCCGATAACGCAATGATCAAACCCGACTAAAAACCGAAAGGATAATGATATGAAAGGCTTTGGCTATCTTGTAAAAGAGGGCTTCAAAAATGTCTATGCCAACCGCATTATGAGTATCGCGTCAATTTGCGTACTTGTAAGCTGCTTGGTTATGACGGGAGCCGCCGCTTTGTTTTCACTGAATGTTCATAAAATCGTAGATGAAGTTGAAAAGACAAACGAAACCACCGTTTATCTTAAGATGGAATGCAATGATGTGGAAGCAAGGCAAATCGGAGAAGAGATCCTGAGGCTCTCAAACGTTGAAACGGTAAATTTCGTTTCAAAAGAAGATGCGATGCAGCAATATAAAAAGACTCTCGGCGACCAGGTTTTCGCTTTGGTTGAAAAGCAAAATCCGCTGAACGATTCTTACCGCGTTGTCATCAAGGATTTGGAGCAGTATGAGGATACGGTAAAACAAATCAAGTCTATTACGGGCGTTGACAGCATCAATGACCGCCGTTCGTTTGCGAACAAGCTGACAACGATCAGCACCCTGATCAATATTATTTCCATAATCGTTGTCACCGCGCTGATCATCATTTCGCTGTTCATCATCGCCAACACCATTCGCGCGACGATGTATTCACGCCGTTTCGAGATCAGCATAATGAAATCTGTCGGCGCGACGAATATGTTTGTACGAATGCCGTTTTTGGTGGAAGGTATGGTAATCGGCATCATCTCCGCGGCGCTTTCTACCGGCGCTATGGCGCTGCTGTACGAAAGCCTGGCTCGCGTTGTGTATGAGGTCGCCGGCTCATGGCTTGATCCCATCCCGTTTACACAAATCGTGGTTCCGCTGGCGCTTGCATTCCTGTTGGTAGGCGTGCTGGTCGGCTTCTTGGGCGGATTCATTTCGATTCGTAAATATTTGAAAAAGGAAGGTAATGAAATTCTTGGCTGGTAAGCCGGAAGGAGTATGAAAATGAAAAAAATGAGAAACATCGTTTGTGCGGCTTTATCCGTTTGTATGTTAGCCGTGCCGCTTTCTTCAAGCTTTATCTTTAACGTAGGCGCGGAGAATGTGGACGAGCTTCAGGCAAAAATGGAGGAGCTGGACAGGGAAAGCGAAAAGTATCAGGCTGAATTGGACGAGTATGAGGAAGACATCAGCAAGCAGGAGGCTTACAGCGAGGCATTGCTCAACAAAATCAATGTCCTTAACCAAAAGATCACCCTGACAAAAGACGCTATCCGCAATAAACAGGCGGATATTGACGCGCAGGTCGAGGCGCTTCGCGAACGTTTGCACCTGATTTACAAGGCAGGCAGCGCGAGCAATTTGGAGATTTTGCTCGGCGCAAAGGACTTTGACGATTTTATCGACAAAATGACGCTTGTAAAGTCACTGTCCGACTATGATAAAAAGATGATCAGTGAGCTCAACGAGCAAATCAAGACGAATCAGGATCAGAAGGATATGCTCGAGAAGGAGCTCGATGAACTCAACACTCTGCTGGAAGAAAACAAAAATGTGTTGTCCGAGCTGACAAAGAAGAGCGCCGAGGCGCAGGCTGCGCTTGAGGCAGCCAGCGGTCAGAAAAAGGCGACCGAAGAGCAGATCGCGGCGTATTTCGCCGAGCAGGACGCTCTGGCTAAGGCGGCGTCCGAGGCAGAGGCGGCGGCTGCAAAGCAGCGCGCGGCTGAACAGCAAAAGGCGCAGGCAGAGGCACAGCAAAGACAGCAGGCGGCTCAGCCCGCGACCAGCGCACCGGCTGCATCCGGCGAAAGCGACAATGATGACGGTGACGACGACAGCGGCAGCGGTTCGTATGACGAGCCGGGCAGCGACACCTACGACGACTATACGCCCACCGGCAGCGGATATTTGTGGCCTTGTCCGGGCTACTATTTCCTGTCGTCTTTGTGGAATGAGGACAGATACACCTACAACCACGGCGCGATCGACATTGCCGGAGGCGATATTTACGGCACAGAGGTCGTGGCGGCAGAGAGCGGCACGGTTTATGACACCTGCACCTATTGCACACACGACTATCCCAAGGATATGGGCGACAGCTGCGGCTGCGGCGGCGGCTTCGGCAACTACGTCTGGCTTGAACATTCGGGCGGCAAGGAAACCATCTACGGCCATCTTTCCGCGGTTTATGTAAGCCCCGGTCAGTACGTCACCAAGGGACAGATCATTGGCCGCGTCGGAACGACCGGACACTCAACCGGACCGCACCTTCACTTTGAGTGCCACTACAACGGCGCAAAGTACAACCCGATGGACGAGCTGAGCGCTTATTGGGGAATGGTATCATATTAATTGATTAATAATCAAAAGCTTTCGCAACCGGGGAGACCGGCTGCGAAAGCTTTGTTTTTTTGCTTTATTGAAAGGTTATTTGACGATCAGGTCATCAATGCTTTTATCCTTGTTGAACACATTAAGGTCAAAGAAAACAGAGCAGACGTCACCGCCTGCTCTTGTTTGTGAAATCAGGATGCTTCCCGTTTCCGCCGTTGATAAAATGCGTCGTCAGACCTGATCTTACCAAAGGAGGACGAGAGCGTCCGTAATGCTGTTTATTGGTTTTGATTGTTCATACGGTAGCATAAGGTCAGCAGATTATCGCTCAAATGGACGTTTTCAACAACCGTGTCGCTGTACTTGCTTGTGATGTCGTAGTGGCTGAAATTCCAGTAATTTCTTATTCCTGCCTGATACAGCCGCTCCAGGATGGGCTCCACGTTCTGTTTTGGAATGCACAGGATCGCGGTGTCCACTTGATGTGCGGCGCAAAAGCTTTCCAGCTCATCTTCATCGCTGATGACAAGCTCGCCCAAATGCGTCCCGATTTTGTTTTTGTCGGTTTCAAAGCAGCCGATCAGCGAAAAGCCCAGCTTGTTAAAATCAAGATGCAGCGCCACGGCAGAGCCGAAGTTGCCCGCGCCGATCAAAATTGCTTTGTAGTTGTTGTTAAGTCCCAAAATGTTACGGATCTCCAGCCTTAGCTGGCTGACGCTGTAGCCATAGCCCTGCTGACCGAAGCCGCCGAAGCAGTTCAGATCCTGTCTTACCTGCGAAGCGGTGACGTTCATAATCTCCGCAAGCTTGTTTGATGAGATCCTTTCGACGCGTTGCTCGTCCAGCTCAGACAAAAAGCGGTAATAACGCGGCAGCCGCCTGATAACCGACATAGAGATGACGTCGTTTTTAGACATTGCGAATTTGCTCCTTTTTTGCTTTATAGGAAACTCCTTTGTTCCGCCGATGAGTTAAGATCAGGCGGCGGAAAGCGTATGTGACATTAAAGAGATGCTGCCAAACGTTCGTCGATCGCCTTGAGGAAGGTTTCGGTATTGACCTTCTGCTTGTTGGGCAGGGAGGAGATGAGGTAGAGGTCGCCTGTCATTACGCCGTCCTCGATCGTCTTGATGGTGGCGGCCTCAAGCTTGTCGGCAAAAGCCATAAGCTCAGGCAGCTTGTCCAGCTCGCCGCGCTTTCTCAGCGCGCCTGTCCACGCAAAGATGGTGGCTACCGAGTTAGTTGAGGTTTCCTCGCCCTTAAGGTACTTGTAATAGTGGCGCTGAACCGTGCCGTGGGCGGCTTCGTATTCATAGATGCCGTCGGGAGAAACAAGCACGCTGGTCATCATTGCAAGCGAACCGAAGGCGGTGGCGATCATATCGCTCATAACATCGCCGTCGTAGTTTTTGCAAGCCCACATATAACCGCCTTCGCTGCGGATAACGCGAGCTACGGCGTCGTCGATCAGGGTGTAGAAAAACTCAATGCCGGCGTCGGCAAACTTATCCTTGTATTCGTTTTCAAAAACCTCGTGGAAAATATCCTTGAAGCGGTGATCGTAGATCTTGCTGATGGTGTCTTTGGTTGCAAACCAAACGTCAAGCTTTTGGTCAAGCGCGTAGTTAAAGCAGCTGCGCGCGAAGGACGAAATGCTCTTGTCAAGGTTGTGCATACCCTGGATAACACCGTCGGTAGTGAAGTCAAAAATCGTGCTTCTTTCCTCGGTGCCGTCGGGCTTTGTTACGCAAAGCTCCGCCTTGCTGCCTGCTTCAACGCGCATTTCGGTGTTCTTGTAAACATCGCCGTAAGCGTGACGCGCAATGCAGATCGGCTTTTTCCAGGTGGGGATGTAGGGAGTGATTCCCTTTACGAGGATCGGGCTGCGGAATACGGTGCCGTCGAGGATTGCACGGATGGTGCCGTTCGGGGACTTCCACATACTTTTAAGGCTGTATTCGCTCATTCTTGCCGCGTTCGGAGTGATGGTGGCGCACTTTACAGCTACACCGTATTTTTTGGTGGCGTTTGCACTGTCGATCGTAACCTGATCGTCGGTTTCGTTGCGGTGCTCAAGACCAAGGTCATAATACTCGGTCTTGAGGTCAACATAGGGGTTGATAAGAATATCCTTGATTTGCTGCCAGATGATCCTGGTCATTTCGTCGCCGTCCATCTCAACGAGCGGCGTTATCATTTTAATCTTTTCCATCAGCTGTTCTCCTTTGTGTAATCGAGCAATCCTCCGGCGATGATGATCGCACGGGTTCTGTCGGACAATTCGCATTCCGCCTTAAACGTGTCGCCGGTCGTCTTGTTTACAACGGTGACGTCCTGAGCGGCGGCGATCTCCGCTTTTACATTGGGCAGTTCAAGCATATCGCCAAGCTTGATCTTGTCGTAATCCGCCGCGTCCGTGAAGGTGAGGGGCAGGATGCCGGCGTTGATCAGGTTGCTCTTGTGGATGCGCGCGAAGCTCTTTACCAGCACCGCCTTTACGCCGAGGTAGAGGGGAGCCAGCGCCGCGTGCTCACGGGACGATCCCTGACCGTAGTTCTCGCCGCCGACAATGATGCTTTTGCCGAGCATTTTTGCTCTGGAAGGAAATTCCTTGTCGCAAACGGTGAAGCAATGCTCCGAGATTTTCGGAATGTTGGAGCGCAGCGGAAGGATCTTGGCGCCTGCCGGCATAATATGGTCGGTGGTGATGTTGTCGCCGACCTTCAGCGAACAGCTCGCTTCAATGGAATCGGTAAGCGGACTGGTCTTGGGGTACTCCTTGATGTTGGGACCGCGAAGTATCTCAACGCTGTCCATCTCCTCAACGGGAGCCGGGTCGATGACCATATTGTCGTTGATCAAAAACTTTTCGGGCAGCTCGATCTCAGCCGCAGCGCCCAGACATCTGGGATCGGTGAACACGCCTGTTATCGCGGAAATGGCTGCGGTTTCGGGAGAAACCAGGTATATCTGACCGTCGGCGGTGCCGCTTCTGCCTTCAAAGTTGCGGTTGAAGGTTCTCAGCGAAACGCCCTTGCTGTTGGGCGACTGTCCCATACCGATGCAGGGACCGCAGGCGCTTTCAAGAATACGCGCGCCTGCCGCTATCATATCGCCCAAAGCGCCGTTGAGCGCAAGCATATTGAACACCTGCTTGCTGCCGGGAGCGATGGCAAGCGATACGTTGTCGGCGACCTTTTTGCCCTTGAGGATATGAGCGACGCGCATCATATCGAGATAACTTGAGTTGGTGCAGGAGCCGATGCAAACCTGATCCACGGTTTTGCCCTCAAGCTCCTTGATGGTTTTGATGTTGTCGGGGGAGTGGGGACAGGCAGCCAGCGGCTCCAGCTGTGAGAGATCGATCTCGATGATCTCGTCGTAAACCGCGTCCGCGTCGGCGCTCAGTTCTCTGTAGTCTTCCTCTCTGCCCTGTGCCTTCAAAAAGGCTCTTGTAGTTTCGTCGGAGGGGAATACCGACGTAGTGGCGCCGAGCTCAGCGCCCATATTGGTGATGGTGGCACGTTCGGGAACCGTCAGGGTTTTGACGCCCTCGCCGCCGTACTCTACGATCTTCCCTACGCCGCCCTTAACGCTCATAACGCGCAGGACTGCCAGAATGATGTCCTTGGCGGAAACCCAGGGGGAAAGCTTTCCGGTGAGGTTTACGCGCACCATCTTGGGCATTGTGATGTAGTACGCGCCGCCGCCCATGGCGACCGCGACGTCCAGACCGCCGGCGCCGATAGCCAGCATACCGATTCCGCCGCCGGTGGGTGTGTGGCTGTCAGAGCCGATCAGGGTTTTGCCGGGCTTGCCAAAGCGCTCCAAATGCACCTGATGGCAAATTCCGTTGCCGGGGCGCGAAAAATAGATGCCGTGCTTTTTGCACACCGACTGGATAAAGCGGTGGTCGTCGGCATTTTCAAAGCCTGTTTGCAGGGTGTTGTGGTCGATATAAGCTACGCTCTTTTCGGTTTTAACGCGCGGAATGCCCATCGCCTCGTATTCAATGTAAGCCATGGTGCCGGTGGCGTCCTGCGTCAGCGTTTGGTCGATTTTTAAACCGATGTCGCTGCCGACGGTCATTTCACCGGACACAAGATGTTCTTTGATGATCTTTTGTGCAATCGTGTATCCCATTGTGTACCTCCGTTTTTGGTTTTGCTTAATGCGTAGAAAAAGCCATTATGTTAATTATATAACAATCCTTAGTGTTTGTAAAGCGTATTTTGCGTTTTTCACCACAAAATATGGAAAGTAAAACATCTGTTATTGTTTATTATTCTCATTTGGAAATAACGCGGCGCTTTGTATCAGCTCAAGCTTTTCCTGTCGGCTCAGGCGCTTGATGTGGGCTTCGCGGCTCATCGCTTCCTGCTTTGTTGAAAAGGCTTCAAAGTACACAAGCCTTACCGGTCTGCGCGCACGCGTGTATTTTGCCGCAGAGCCGGCGTTGTGCGCGGCAAGACGGCGGTTCAGGTCGTTTGTCCATCCGCAGTACAGCGTGTCGTCGGCGCACCGCAAAATGTAGGTATAATTTGTCTTTTCGGAATCGTCCATAGGGCACCTCTTTTTTATAATTATAGCAAAAGAAAGCCGATTTGTCTAACCGTGCGATGCTAATTAGGAAAAAGTTGCAAAATATTTCTTTATATAAGAAAAAACGTGATGTATTTTACAAATTGAAAAACAGGCACCGCGGTGCTATAATAAATAAGTATTATCAAAAGAATCGGAGAGTATAGTATGGACGTTAGAGAAAACCTGAGAAATATCGCTATAATCGCTCACGTTGACCACGGCAAAACCACGCTTGTCGATCAGCTTTTGCGCCAAAGCGGTGTATTCAGAGAAAACGAGGCTGTGGAGGAGCGCGTGATGGACTCCAATGATCTGGAGCGCGAACGCGGGATCACGATCCTTTCCAAGCCCACTGCCGTAATGTATAACGATATAAAAATCAACATAGTCGACACCCCAGGCCACGCCGATTTTGGCGGCGAGGTAGAGCGCATTTTGCAGATGGTAGACGGCGTTGTGCTGCTGGTAGACGCCTTTGAGGGCTGTATGCCGCAAACGCGTTTCGTCCTGAAAAAAGCTCTTGCGCTTGGCAAAAAGCCGCTTGTTGTCCTCAACAAGATCGACCGTCCCGGCGCGCGTCCCGAAGAAGTGGTGGACGAGGTGCTCGATCTCTTTATCGAGCTGGGAGCCGACGACGAGCAGCTGGAATTTCCGGTTATCTACGCTTCCGCGCGCGACGGCTACGCAAGCGACGATTACCATACGCCCGGCACGGATATGAAGCCTCTTTTCGAGGCGATCGTCAACGAGATCCCCGCGCCCAAGGGCGACCTTAACGGCGGCTTGCAGATCCTGATCTCAAACATCGACGCTGACAACTTTGTCGGCAGGATCGGCGTTGGCAGGGTAGAGCGGGGCAGTGTTAAGAACGGTCAGTCCGTAACGCTTTGTCACACCGACGGCACGACCAAGGTGGTGCGCATCGGCAAGCTTTATCAGTTTGAGGGCTTAAAGCGTATTGAATGCGACGAGGCTTCGCTCGGCGACATCGTGTGCATAAGCGGCGTTCAGGAGATAAACATAGGCGAAACCCTGTGCGCCAACGACTGTGTTGAGCCGCTTCCCTTCGTCAAAATCGACGAGCCTACCGTCACTATGAATTTTATGGTCAACAACTCTCCCTTTGCCGGTCAGGAGGGCAAATACGTGACCTCGCGAAACATCCGCGACCGGCTGTTCAAGGAAACCGAAACCAACATCGCCCTGCGCGTTGAGGAGACCGACAGCGCCGATACCTTCAAGGTTTCGGGCAGAGGCGAGCTGCACCTTTCCATTTTGATCGAAACGATGCGCCGCCAGAATTATGAGTTCCAGGTTTCGCGCCCGGAGGTAATCACAAAAACCATCGACGGCAAGCTTTGTGAGCCTATGGAATATCTGATCGTAGAGGTGCCCGATTCGTATGTGGGCGCCGTAATGGAAAAGCTCGGCTCGCGCAAGGCGGAGCTTGTGAATATGGGCACGCGCGACGGCGGTGTGACTCATATTGAATTTCGCATTCCGGCAAGAGGCTTGATGGGCTATCGTCCGGAATTTCTGACCGACACAAACGGCAACGGCATTATGAACCACGTTTTTGACGGCTACGAGCCGTTCAAGGGCGAGATCGTAACACGTCACCAGGGTTCGCTGATCGCCTTTGAAACAGGCGACACCGTGACCTACGGCTTGTATGCGGCGCAGGAGCGCGGCAGACTGTTCATCGGCGCGGGAGTGCCTGTGTATGAGGGAATGATCGTAGGCGCAAGCCCGAAGGCAGAGGACATCACCGTTAACGTTTGCAAAAAGAAGCACATCACAAACACCCGTGCCTCGGGCTCGGACGATGCGCTGAAGCTGACTCCGCCTACCGTTATGTCGCTTGAGCAGTGCCTGGAGTTCATTGCGGACGACGAGCTTGTGGAGGTGACTCCGCAAACCATCCGTATGAGAAAGCGGATACTCTCAAAGGAGCAGCGTATGAAACAACAGTTTAGGAAAAAGCAGTAAGAATGGATTTTGTTATCTTAGATTTGGAATGGAACACCGCCTACAGCAAAACCGCGCACGGCTTTGTGAACGAGATCATTGAGTTCGGAGCGGTAAAGACCGACTCGGATCTCAACGAGATCGCTTCGTTTGAACGGCTGATCACTCCGCAAATCGGCAAAAGGCTGAGCGGCAGGGTAAAGCAGCTCACTCATTTGACAAACGAGGATCTTGCCGGCGGCGGCGATTTTCTGTCGGTGGCACAGGCGTTTGAAAGCTTTGCGGGCGACAGTGTGGTGATGACCTGGGGCACCTCGGACATCCACACGCTTATCGAGAATTTTCGATACTTCACCGGCAGCGAAAGAATACCTTTTTTGAAAGCCTACTGTGATTTGCAGGAATACTGCGAGCGCGCGATCGACCGCTTTGACGAGGGCTGCCAGATCGGCTTGGGAAACTTTGCCGACATCATCGGCGTGACCTTTTCCGAGGAGGAACAGCACCGCGCCGCCGCGGACGCGTATCTTAGCCTTAAATGTCTTAAAAAGGTGTTTGGCGGCTATCCGCTTGAAAAGTGTGTTTTAAAGGCGGACTGTGATGAGTTTTACGAGAGGATGCTGTTTAAGAACCATTTCCTCACAGACTTAAGCGACCCGGAGATCGACCGCAAAGAGATGAAGTTTGACTGCGAGCGCTGCGGCAAGCCGATGCGCCGCGTCAAAAAGTGGCGCTTGCGCAACAAAAGCTTTACGGCGGATTTTTGCTGCAAAAGCTGCGGAAAAAGCTTTACGGGCAAGGTTTCCTTTAAAAAGCGCTTTGACGGGGTCGTCGTGAACAAGCGGCTGGCTGTCAAGGAAGTAAAGCAAACAGAGAACAGGCAGGAGCAGGAGAGCTGATCTCCTGCTTTTTGTTTTTATACTAATACCTAATAAAAAGCAGACAATCTTTGCGGTCTATTTTCCGCAATACTGCGTTGTCGTCCTTGCAAGGCGCCAGCCTTGCTGCGTCCTTCGCCTTGTCTTGCGAAAAAT
>JBGUOX010000061.1:0-26232 GCA_045129995.1 Ruminococcus sp.
AACAAGAGCGAGCCTTCCGCCGATACCGTCGCCGCCGGAGGACATCTTTGCGAACATTCCCGTAATCGGCATAAACGTGCAGCTGAAATAGAACACTCCATGTATCATCAACAGTGCTTTGAGCCACTTGCCCGTTTTGCTGTTCGGTTTCATCGAAAGACCTGTGAAGAAAGTTGAAAGCGCCATTACACCGTAGCCGAGCAGGTCGCAGTTGAAGATAAGCCCAAACTTGCCGAACTCTAACAGCTTTGCCGCCTGTTCGTTCAGTTGTTCGTTTTTTACCGTAGTCAACTGTGTAAAATAGACGAACATGATAAACGTGGCGTACACCGCCGCAAGGATCAATCCGATGTTCGCAGCGACCTTGCGGTCATCTTCGCACTCGTTGTGCAGCCCTGCCGTCATCATGATAAACCCTATCGGCAAGATCAGGCAGACGAAGAAGCTGCCCATGGAAAAATTGATTATCAGAAATACCGCAAACAGAAATACTGTCCCCGTTACGATCAGTGAACCTGCTTTAGACATAATCTTATTCAAATTCATTTACTCTTTCACCTCAAATTCCAAAGATCATTGTATTTGCTCATTTTTTACACCTATTGATTCGTCGCTAAGTCGTTCTCTGTGTCAAAATCAAATATCCTTCATTAACAGCCGCTGTTGTCGCGACAGCACAAATGACTGCCGCGCCGTATCTCAAATCGATCAATGTCAGCGTCAACGGAAAAACAAAATCGTAATCGCCGTTTTTCAAATATCGGTATCCGTCATAACGCCGACGGCTTTGCTGCGAAAAGCGGTATATTTTTTCTCAGGTATAGGCAATACGGTCCCGTCCGACAGCGTGACCTTGAAACGGCGGATGCTCGTGATGTAATCCGGATTCACAAGGTAGCTTTGGTGACAGCGCAGAAACAGCCTGCCGTACTGCTTTTCAAGCTTTGTTATCGTCGAAACGACCTCCACTTCGGATCCGGAGGTCACAACAATGCTGTGCTTTCCGCCGTGGGCAGCCTCGATGCGGATGATCGTATCGGAAAGGAAAAAGTAGTCCGACCTGTCCAAGCCGTGAAAATGGATACGCCGTCCGTGCTTTGCGCCTTCTTTTGAGCGGTGATATATCTCGTGAAAGTTATTGGGATAAATCACGTCGTCGTCGTGCTTCTCGTGCAGATTCGAAATATGACAAACAAGTATGCGCGGTTCCTTTGTTTTTCCGTCGGTTTCGTCCTCGACAGTTCGCTCGCACCACGTCAGCAGTATGCGCTGGAGCAGCGTGATCTCGTTATCGTTCGGATAGTGCGTCGTCACCGGGAACAGAAGTATCACGTCGCAAAAGGACGGGTGAGATGAAATATGCGCGACCTCGATGTTCCCGATAGAAAACGTCAGCTCGTGCTCCTCGGCGTTCCAGACCTTGATCATCGCTTTTTTGCCGTGCAAAAATTGTCCGTCGGCGGGTCCGTACCACATCGCGTCGTCGTCCATCGCCTCCAAAAACGGCATATAGTCGTTTTGATAATACTTTATTATAAGCTCCGCGGACAAATCGGCGATCGCCTGTTGGTTCATAAGCGCCCTCCTTTTGCTTTGCTGCAATCATTATATCAGAAATCGCGCCGAAAAACAAGTTATTTTTGCATAATTACAAGTCAAATTTGTTTTTGTATTGACATCGCGAATGTAAATATTGTACAATATTTATAAACTAAACACCACAAAATAAGGAGGAACGAATATGAAAAAGACGATGATACGCATTTCGGCTGTTGTCCTGACGCTTTGTCTGCTGCTGGGCGGCATTCCGCTGAGCGCCGGCGCCGCGACAGGCTACACTGTTTCCTTTGACTATGACTACAACAAGGGCTTTGTCGGAAAAATGTTCGACGGCGACACGGTAAGCGCGAACACGCGAGTTAGGGTAAACGTTGAACCCGACGTCGGCTATGAGGTAGACGAGGTCTACTACATCAATTCCGGCGGAAGCAAGGTCAGACTGACCAACGGCGGCTCGGCTGTGCCGGGACAGAACAACAATTTTCTCTACTATTTTTCGATGCCCTCCGAAAACGTGACGGTGCACGCGACCTTTAAGGACGCTTCAAAATACCGCGTCACGGTACAAAAGCCCGAAAACGGCAGTGCCGCCGTCAAGGGAGCGTACAGCCGCAGCGAGGATTATCTGGATCTGTACCCCGGCACCGAAACGGACGTTTATTTGTATCCCGAAACCGGCTATGTGCTTGACAGCATATCGCTTGTCGGCACAAACAATCAAAGCGCCTGGATCGGCGGCACAAGCGAATACCACACCTGCCGCTTTGATATGCCGCCTTATGACTGCAAGCTGATCGTCAAATACCGCCCTGCGCAAAACGACTACAAGCTGACGATCAATCAGGCGACGGGCGGAAATGTGTACACCTCGCCTTCCGGCGACACCTTCAGGGAAGACTCCTACATCAAGGTTTATGTAAAAGAGGACGAGGGCTACCGCCTCGACGATCTTCTTGTGCGTCGGGACGATATATATCTTGTCGATACCGATAAGGTCGCGTTTTGGTACGAGTTCCATATGCCGTCCGGCAACACGACTATCACTCCGGTCTTTTCCGAGCGCAGACTGATCAATTATGTTTGGTGGGACGGAAACGGAAAAGTGCTTGACCAAAAAACAGGGTACGAGGGCAGAGAAGAGCCTGTTACCTCCGTCGTTCCGCAAAAGCCGGCTGACGCGGAGGGCGAATACGCCTTTGACCGCTGGGAGGTATATCACCGGGGCTATGATACGGTCAATTACTATCCTGTTTTCAGGAAAGTGCTTTACGGCGCTAAATTTCAGAACGTCCGTCTTTCCGGAACGATGTTCTATGATAAAAGCACCATCGGCATTTCAGCCGATCTGATCGATCTTGCTTCGGGAGATCAAATCATGCGCAAGGAGTACAGCGTCCTTCTTATGAAAGACGGTGAGACGGTTTTGTCAAAAACGTCAATGACCTACCGGGGCGGCATATACGGTAACGTAGAAAATTATCTTTACATACCCGATAACACCGAGCCCGGAAGCTATACCCTTCGTCTGTACTACAACGGAGAGGAAGGCGAAGCAAAATGCGACGCCAACATCACCGTTATGCAGAGAAAGAAAATGAACATTTCGTTTACGGCGCCTCAGCGCACGTCGGTCGGTGAAGAATTTGAGATCGAGGGCACGCTGACCGCGGAAGACGGTTCACCCATCCCCGGCGAAGCGGTTCTGCTCCGCCACAAAAAGACGATCGGCTATCAGCAGGCGTACTCAGACGCCGAGGGCGTATTCAAAGCAAAAATGTCGATCCCCTTCGAGGGCTTGACCGGCATTTGCGTCAAACCGTTCGAAAGTAAATATGTCGAGGAAGAAACGGAAGCGGCGATCTATGTTTCCGGAAACGACCACAGCGTTACCGTCACTCAAACGGAGCACGGCACGGCTTTTGCGAACGTCGCCTCCGCAAAATGCGGCGACGAGGTCACGCTGACCGCAAAGCCCGATAACGGTTATCGGTTAAAGGAATGGGAGGTCGTTTCGGGCGACGTCAAGGTTGATGGCGATTCGTTCATTATGCTCACGCAGGACGTCGAGATCAAGCCGGTGTTCGAGCTGAGCAATCACACCGTCACCATCGTTTTGGGCGAGCTCGGCGAGGACATCACCGTAACCGTTCCCTACGGCGTGCGCCTGTTCAACGAACTGGACAAAGAGGGCGTTTTCAACACCCTGTTCCATATGGAAACAGACGACTTTATCTTCCGTGATCTGGCAACCAAGCCGCTCAGCGAATTTGCGAACGAGGACGAATACAGCGATGACGCGTGGGCGCTGCTTGACACTAAGGTCACCTCCGATATGACCGTTTACGCCTGCTTCTACAGGAAGATCAAAAATGTTGAGCTGGCGCTCATTCCGCCTGTTGCCGGAGCCGAAGTCACCGTTACGGAGGGCGACTATGCGTGGACGCAGGCTCCCGCTCCCGCGATCACGCTCGCGCCCGGCTCGCACTGCACTGTCGCCGAAGACTCGGCGGTGTGGTACAGAGAGAATTATGAGGGCGGTATGTTTGAGGGCGAGTTTGAAAAAGGCAAAACCTACCTTGCGGAAATGATACTGCTTCCCGAGTTCGGCTACTGGCTCGACGATGAAACCAAGGTGACGGCAAACGGAGCCGAGGTAGTTGAAGCCACCGGCAGAATGGCGCTTTGCGTCACGCTCTCCGCAAGCCCCGTTGCGCCATATGTTCTCGGCGACGCCAACGGCGACGGAGCCGTTACCATAAGAGACGTGACCGCGATCCAGCGCCACCTCGCCGAGCTTCAAATGATCGACGCGGCTCGTTTCCCCGCGGCGGACGTCAATCAGGACGGCTTTCTCGATATTTCCGACGCAATGCTTTTGCAGATGTATCTCGCGGAATATTTTGAGGATTCACCCATCGGAAAACAGGTCTGACGATCACAAAACAACACAGCGAAAAGCCTCGGCGCAGTTGTTGCGCCGGGCTTTTTTGTATCCTTTCCGAATGCTTTGCGAAAAATCCTTTAGCAAACCTGCAATGTTGTGCAAAGCGGGAAAATTTGCTTTCGGGATCAAATATGCGAATGACCGGAAAACTATTGCATTTGGCGCAGCTTAAAATAAAAATCAGAACGTCCTTGATTATCGGTATATCGGGGATTGACAGAATTACAATACTTTTGTAAAATATTATATAGACATTGAATAACATTATTCAGTTTATATCTTACCGCAAGTATAATGATTGATGAAATCCACTTGTAAAGGAGAACTCAAATGTCAGCGTTTGGCGGAGCAACATTAATGATAACAGGAGGCACAGGTTCATTCGGCAACACTGTGCTTAAACATTTTTTATCAACGGATATTGGTGAGATTCGCATTTTTTCGCGCGACGAAAAGAAGCAGGATGATATGCGCCATGATTTGCAGGCGCGTTTTCCCGAATACGCAAATAAGGTCAAATTCCACATAGGCGACGTGCGCAACGCGCAGTCAATCAGAGACGCTATGTGGGGAGTGGATTATGTGTTCCACGCCGCGGCATTAAAGCAGGTGCCAAGCTGCGAATTTTTTCCGATGGAAGCCGTTCGCACCAATGTGGAGGGAACGGATAATATGCTTCATGCGGCGATCGACTGCGGCGTGAAGCGTGTTGTATGCCTGTCTACAGACAAGGCGGCGTATCCGATAAACGCCATGGGCATTTCCAAGGCGCTGATGGAGCATGTTGTGACGGCAAACGCGCGTGTTGCTGCGGAGCGCGGCGGCACGGTGATTTGCTGTACCCGTTACGGCAATGTTATGTGCAGCCGCGGATCGGTGATACCGCTTTTCATCGACCAGATCAAGGCAGGCAATCCGATTACGATAACCAACCCCGAAATGACGCGGTTTTTGATGAATCTTGACGAAGCCGTCGATCTTGTGAAATTCGCCTTTGAGAACGGAAATCCCGGCGATCTGTTTATTCAGAAAGCGGACGCTTCTACTATAGGCGTTTTGGCAAAGGCTGTTCAACAGTTGTTTGGGGACACCGGCACAAAAATCATCGGCACACGTCACGGTGAAAAGCTCTATGAAACCCTGATGACCGCAGAAGAAAGACTTCGCTCGGAGGATATGGGCAACTATTATCGCGTTTCTGCCGATAACCGCGACTTGAACTACGATAAATTTGTAGTCAAGGGCGAGGTGCATACCAAGGCGGACGGATCCTATACGAGTCATAATACTAATTTATTGGATGTTGACGGTACGGTTAAGAAGATTTTGACGACGGATTATGTAAAGGAATCTTTGCGGCAATAAACGATTGGATGAAACGCGATGGAACAGATCACTTTAAAAAACAAAACCATCCTAATCACCGGCGCGGCAGGATTTATCGGAGCAAATTTGGTGATGAAGCTGATCAGGACCGGCGAGCCGATGACGCTTGTCGGGCTGGACAATATGAACGATTACTACGACGTTTCGCTTAAGGAGTACCGCCTTGCTGAGATCGAGAAGCAGGTCGCGGAGAACGAGCAGGTCGACTGGTGGTTCATCAGGGGCGACCTTGCGGACAAGGCATTGATCGACAGCGCATTTGAGGACTACAAATTCGATATTGTTGTCAATCTCGCGGCGCAGCCAGGCGTGCGTTATTCGATAACAAATCCCGACGCGTATATCAACAGCAATATCATCGGCTTTTACAACATTCTCGAAGCCTGCCGTCATTCTTACGACAACGGCGCAAAGGGCGTTGAGCACCTTGTTTACGCGTCCTCCTCATCTATTTACGGAGGCAACAAGAAGGTTCCGTTTTCAACGGATGACAAGGTGGACAACCCTGTTTCGCTTTATGCGGCGACGAAAAAGAGCAATGAACTGTTGGCTCACGCCTACTCAAAGCTCTACAATATCCCGTCCACCGGACTCCGTTTCTTCACGGTTTACGGTCCCGCAGGACGTCCCGATATGGCGTACTTCGGCTTTACAAATAAGCTGATAAAGGGCGAGACGATCCAAATATTCAACTACGGCAACTGCGAGCGCGACTTTACGTTTGTTGACGATATTGTTGAAGGCGTTATGCGCGTTATGCAGGGCGCTCCCGAGCGCAAAAACGGCGGGGACGGCTTGCCTTTGCCGCCGTATGCTGTATATAACATCGGCAACAGCGATCCCGAGAATCTGCTCGATTTCGTCAGCATTTTGCAGGAGGAGCTCGTTCGAGCAGAGGTTTTGCCTGCCGATTATAACTTTGAAGAACACAAAAAGCTCGTGCCCATGCAGCCCGGCGATGTGCCTGTAACGTATGCCGACACATCCGCATTAGAGCGTGACTTTGGCTTTAAGCCGTCAACTTCTTTGCGTGAGGGCTTGCGGAAATTTGCGGAGTGGTATAAAGAATTTTATCGGGTATAAGGTGATAATATGAAAATCGCGGTAGCAGGAACAGGATATGTTGGACTTTCGATCGCCGTGCTTTTGGCGCAGCACAACACCGTTAAGGCGGTGGACATCATCCCTGAAAAGGTGGAGTTGATCAACAACAAAAAGTCGCCCATTCAGGATGATTATATTGAAAAGTTTTTAGCTGAGAAGGAGCTTGATCTGGAAGCTACCATCGACGCGGAATACGCTTATAAGGACGCGGATTTTGTCGTCATCGCCGCTCCGACGAACTATGACAGCAAGAAGAATTTCTTTGACACTTCGGCTGTTGAGGCTGTCATCAAGCTTGTTATGCAGTACAATCCGAACGCGATAATGGTCATCAAGAGCACCATTCCGGTTGGATATACCGAGAATATCCGCGAGAAAACGGGCAGCAAAAACATCATTTTCAGCCCTGAGTTTTTGCGCGAGAGCAAGGCGCTTTATGACAATCTTTATCCGTCAAGAATCATCGTAGGTACCGATATGAAGGATGAGCGATTGGTCGAAGCGGCGCATACCTTTGCAGAGCTTCTCAAAAAGGGCGCGCTCAAAGAGGATGTTGAAACGCTCTTTATGGGCTTTACCGAGGCGGAGGCTGTCAAGCTGTTCGCGAATACATATCTTGCGCTTCGCGTTTCCTTCTTTAATGAGTTGGACACTTACGCAGAGATGAAGGGACTGGACACGCAGCAGATCATCAACGGCGTGTGCCTTGATCCGCGAATCGGTACACATTACAACAACCCTTCCTTCGGCTACGGCGGTTACTGCCTGCCCAAGGACACAAAGCAGCTCCTTGCGAATTACAACGATGTTCCGCAGGAAATGATGACCGCTATCGTGGAATCCAACCGCACAAGAAAAGACTTTATTGCCAATCGTGTGCTCGAAAAAGCGGGCTACTATTCCGAGAACAGCACCTATGACCAAGCCGCCGAGCATTCGGTTACGATCGGCGTCTATCGCCTTACAATGAAGTCGAACAGTGACAATTTCCGTCAAAGCTCAATCCAGGGCGTTATGAAGCGCATCAAATCCCGCGGCGCGACGGTTATCGTTTATGAGCCGACGCTTGAGAACGGTACCACCTTCTACGGCTCCAAGGTCGTCAATGACTTGGACGAGTTCAAGAAGCAGTCCGATTCCATCATCGCAAACCGCTACGACGCTTGCCTCGATGATGTGATCGATAAGGTTTATACAAGAGATATTTTTAAGAGAGATTGATGAATGGGAGCCACGATCAGGACTTTACCAACTGAATTTCCCGAAATGTTTTTTATCAGTATCATCATTTCGGTGATAGCCTTTGCGTTGTTCTGCGCCGTTTCGATATTTCTGTACAAGCGGCAAAAGGTTAATAAAGCGCAATGTTTTGCGGCGATCCTGTTGTCGCTGTACATCGTTGTGATGTTGTATTTTACCGTTGTCGGCAGGTATCAGCATAAAGAATACAATTACAGAATCAACTTCTTCACTTCATACAAATGGTTCTTTGAATACAACGGCAGACAGGTTTTTCGTCAATTGCTTATCAACTTTGTAATGCTTGTGCCCGTGGGCTTCCTGCTGCCGTTTATCATAAATGTAAAGCACAGGTACCTGATCACAATGGCGCTGTCCTTGCTGCTGACAGCATTTATTGAAACTACGCAGCTTATCACACAATGCGGCACGTTTGAAATTGATGATATTATCAATAATTTCGTCGGCGCGGTATTGGGAATGCTTTTATATATGCTGCTCGACAGGATAATACAAAAACGAAAAAACAAAAGGAAATCATTATGAATCAAAGTAATGTAAGCTTCAAAAACAACGGAAAGCTAAAGCTCCTTATCATCGTCGGCACGCGCCCGGAGATAATTCGTCTGGCGGCGGTGATCAACAAGGCGCGCAAATATTTTGACACCATTCTTGCGCACACGGGGCAGAACTACGACTACAACCTAAACGGAGTTTTCTTTAAGGATTTGCAGCTCGACGATCCCGACGTATATCTAAACGCCGTCGGCGCCGATCTTGGCGAAACGATGGGAAATATCATCGCCGCAAGCTACAAGCTGATGGTTGACATCAAGCCCGACGCGGTGCTCGTTTTGGGCGACACCAATTCCTGCCTGAGCGTTATCGGCGCAAAGCGTTTGCATATCCCGATTTTCCATATGGAAGCCGGCAACCGCTGCAAGGACGAGTGCCTGCCCGAAGAAACAAACAGAAGAATAGTAGATATTATCTCCGACGTTAATATGGCGTACTCCGAGCACGCAAGGCGTTATCTTGCCGACACAGGGCTGCCCAAAGAGCGCACCTATGTGACCGGTTCGCCGATGGCGGAAGTGCTGCACGGTAACTTGGATAAAATCGAAGCTTCTGACATTCATCAAAGGCTCGGTCTTGAAAAAGGCAAATACATTTTGCTTTCAGCTCATCGTGAAGAGAACATCGACACAGAGCAGAACTTTACATCGCTGTTCACCGCCATCAATACAATGGCGGAAAAGTACGATATGCCGATTCTTTATTCCTGCCATCCGCGCTCCAAAAAGCGCTTGGAGCAGAGCGGTTTTGTTCTTGACAAAAGAGTAATTCAGCACGAACCTCTCGGCTTTCACGACTACAATTGCCTGCAAATGAACGCCTTTGCGGTCGTTTCCGACAGCGGCACGCTTCCCGAGGAAAGCAGCTTTTTTACCTCGATCGGAAAACCGTTCCCTGCGATCTGCATTCGCACCAGCACCGAACGCCCCGAGGCGCTCGACAAGGCGTGCTTCATCATCGCAGGCATTGATGAAAAAAGCCTTCTGCAAGCCGTTGATACAGCTGTTGAGATGAACAAAAACGGCGATCTCGGCATCCCCGTTCCCGATTATACGGACGAGAATGTGTCGGATAAGGTAATCAAAATCATTCAGTCTTACACAGGCGTGGTTAATAAGATGGTGTGGAGGAAGCCATAATCACATTATCAAAATTTGGTGGGGGTCAAAGTGAATGAAAGGTAGCACAATCTTGACAGACAGGGAAACATTATTTAATTATCCTAAGGATTATTCATTTAATGGAATAGATTTAATAAAATTCTTTTGTGCATACTTAGTGTGTATGATACATATTACCCCAATTGTTGGATTAGAAGGAAAGCTCATTCGATATATCAACTACGCTGCGCAAAATGGATTTTCAAGAATTGCAGTACCGTTTTTCTTTGTAGCGTCCGGTTTCCTCCTTTTCAGAAAAAATGATTTGCATTCTATTAATTTGGATAGAACAAAAAATTATTGTCATAAGATGCTAATCCTTTTGGGATTATGGACTGTTATACTGTTTATTGGTAGTCAAACTCAACTGTGGTATCTCGGTGGTTCTGTTATTGCTGTGGTGTTGTTAACCGCATTCTTGCAAAGAGGATATTCGTTTTTAAAAATTGGATGTTTGACAGGCGGAATCTTTGTTTTGGAATTGTTATTTGATTCTTACTCCGGCTTGGTAAAAATAGTATCTGAAAGGACAGGGCTTTCATTTTTATATGATTTTGCTTTGTTTCTTAATAATGATGTAACAAGAACGCTACGTCTTGGTCTTTTTTCCGGACTTCTTTTTATATTTATTGGAATTGTATATGTGTATAAACCGATAAAAATGAAATTATGGGTATCCTTTGTAGGTTTTATACTATCTATGGTAGCATTAACAGCGGAGTCTTTCGCAATTAAACATACAATAAAATCTCTTGATCATAACATATATGTTAGCTTAATTCCAGCAGTGTTTTTCCTTTTTTACATAGCTACACATATCAAACTAAAGAATCGTATAATTTATAAGGCGTTAAGAGAAATTGGTGTTTTAATATTTTTTACACATCTATTTGTATATAAGATTCTGAATCTATTCAGCGATTGGATGAATAATTATTACAATGTAAACCTTACTTATTTTTTATTTATCTTAACGTTGGTTTTGACAACTGCTTTATCTGTTTTTGTTCGAAGACTATCACAGAAAGAAAAATTCAGTTGGATAAAACGAATATATTCTTGATGTTAAATGTCGGAGGATTAAATATGAACATCCTAGTCACCGGCGCTCGTGGCATGGTCGGTCTTGCCTTATGCGCGAATTTGAAGAATATTCGTGACGGAAAGAACCGCACGCGCCCGAATATCAAGATTGGTGAGATTTTTGAATATGATATTGATAATTCCACAGAAGAATTAAATGAGTTTTGCAAAAAGGCTGATTTCGTCTTTAACCTTGCGGGCATCAACCGTCCGAAAACGAATGACGAGTTTATGCAGGGCAATTTCGGCTTTGGCGAAACGCTTTTGAATACTCTGAAAAAGTACGATAACAAGGCTCCCGTAATGCTGTCAAGCTCCATTCAGGCGACGCTTATCGGTCGCTACGGTCAGTCGGATTACGGCAAAAGCAAGCTTGCAGGGGAGGAGCTGCTGTTTAAATACGGCGAGGAAACAGGCGCGAAGGTCGCGGTTTACCGCTTCCCGAACCTTATGGGGCACAGCCGCCCGAATTATAACAGCGCGGTCTCAACCTTCTGCAACGCGGTCGCGAATGACCTGCCATATACCGTCAATGACAGAAACGCCGAGGTAGAGCTGCTCTATATCGACGATCTGGTAGAGGGTATGTTTGATCTGCTCGAGGGCAGGGAAAAGCGCTGCGACTACGACGGTTTAATTCCTGTTGAGAATAAAAACGGCAGATACTGTTATGTGCCGCTGACCTACAAGGTAACTCTCGGCGAGATCGTTGATCTGCTCAATCAGTTCAAGCAACAGCCCGAAACGCTTGTAGTTCCCGATATTCCCGACGGCAGCTTTGCAAAGAAGCTCTACAGCCTCTATCTCAGCTACCTGCCGACCGACAAATTCAAGTTTGAGTTGAAGATGAACTGCGACGACCGCGGTTCATTTACCGAGCTGCTAAAGACCGTCAACTGCGGTCAGTTCAGCGTGAATATCAGCAAACCCGGCATCACCAAGGGGCAGCACTGGCACAATTCCAAGTGGGAGTTTTTCATTGTTGTCAGCGGCCGCGCGCTGATCGAGGAGCGCAATATACATACTAATGAGAAGGTATCTTTTGAGGTTTCGGGCGACAAAATCGAGGCTGTACATATGATCCCCGGCTGGACGCACAACATCATCAATCTCAGTGATACCCAGAATCTTGTCACCCTGATGTGGGCAAACGAGCAGTTTGACCCGAATCATCCTGATACTTTTTTTGAAATAGTATAGAAAAATACAGCTGTTATTAATTATATATTTAGTCAAATCCCTGAATTATGGTTATATCCTTGAAGGTTGAAGATAAAAGTGGTAAAATGTATTTAAGATACAACCAACTTTTGGAAATCGCGTTAAGGAGTTCCTTGAAATGAAAATTCCATTTTCACCGCCGGACATTGGCAAAGACGAAATTGAATTAGTTACCGAGGTATTAAAAACCGGTTGGATCACTACCGGTCCGAAAACAAAGCTGCTCGAAAAGAAGATCGGCGATTATTGTCACACCGGACAGGCGGTTTGTCTTAACTCTCAGACAGCCTGCGCCGAAATGACATTGCGCGTTTTGCGCGTAGGCCCCGGCGACGAGGTCATCGTGCCTGCCTATACATACACGGCGACCGCTTCCGTTATCCTTCATGTCGGCGCTACGCCTGTTATGATCGACTGCAAGCCCGGCTCTTATGAGATGGATTACGACAAAATGGAAGAAGCCATCAACGAGCGCACCAAGGTGATCATTCCGGTTGACCTTGCCGGCGTTGTTTGCGATTATGACCGCATTTATGAGGCTGTCAGAAGAAAGCGCGAGCTGTTCCGTCCAAACGGCAAAATTCAGGAGCTGCTCGGCAGAGTAATAATTATGGCTGACGCGGCGCACGCGTTCGGCGCGCAGTGGCACGGACAGATGTGCGGCGAGATCGCAGACTTTACGAATTTCAGCTTCCACGCGGTAAAAAATATGACTACAGCCGAAGGCGGCGCAGTTGTGCATCGTTTGCGCAGCCGCATTGACGAGGAGAAGATGTATAAGCAGTATATGCTGTGGTCTTTGCACGGACAGACAAAGGACGCCTTTGCAAAAAATACCGGCGCTTCCTGGGAATACGACGTTGTTGACGCGCAGTATAAGTGTAATATGCCCGACGTTCTGGCGGCAATCGGTTTGGCTCAGTTCAACCGCTATGACAAAATGCTCGACCGCCGCCATGAACTGATCAGATATTATAACGATGAGTTCAAGAATCTCGATATTCAGGTTTTAAACCACGCGGATGAGAATCACCGCAGTAACGGACACCTTTACTTTGTCCGCTTTAACGGCAAGGACGCTGATTTCCGCAACGCGTTTTACAACAAAATGGCGGAAAACGGCGTAATGTGCAACGTGCATTTCAAGCCGCTTCCTATGCTGACCGCGTACAGCAGCAGAGGCTTTGACATCGCGGACTTCCCCGAAGCATATAATATGCACAAGAATCAGCTGACATTACCGATGAACTCCGTCATCACCGACGCGGAAGCGGAGTATGTCGTAAAGACCTTTAAGAAGGTTTATGACGAGTTGTGGTAAACGGTATAACAGTAAATGTTGAGCAAAATCAATCAGGCTCGGCGCAGTTGTTGCGCCGGGCTTTTTTGTATCCTTTCCGAATGCTTTGCGCATAAAACTTTCTTCAATAAGCGGCGCAAAATAAAAGCTTTTTTGTTAAATCCAACAAAGTTTTTAAAAGTTGCATAGTTGTATGCAATTTTTCCCGTTTTTTCGCTATATATGGAGGAGGTTTGCATAATGACAGAAAAAACCGCAAAGCCAAAGGCTTTTCAATGTTACTTGGACAACATCACCGTACTGGAACATCTCACCGACAGCGAGGCAGGTCAGCTTTGGAAAATGCTCTATCACCTTGCCGTGCACGACGAGCGCATCGACACCGACGATCCCCTGGTCAGTATGGCGTTCGATATGATGGCAAACAAGCTTGAGCGCGATTTTGCCGCGTACGCGGACAGGGTGGAGATAAACCGCGTCAACGGAAAAAAGAAAGGCGCTTCTTCCGGCAAAAAAACCGAAGCCAAAGAAAGCGAAGCCAAAGAAAGCGAAGCCAAAGAAACCGAAGCAAAAGAAACCGAAGCGAAAGGAAGCGATGGCTACCGATCGGGAGCGAAAGGAAGCGAAGCCAAACGACAGGTTGACGTCGCTGCCGAAACAAGCCAATATAAAGATAAAGATAAATATAAAGATAAAGATAAAGATAAAAATAAATATGAAGATGAAGATGAAGATAAGAATAAATACGAATATAAGGATGAGGATGAAAGAAAAAAGGCGTCAGCAAAGGCTGACGCCGCCGCCGACGTCGTTTCGCTGTTTTCTTCTTATTTTCCTTCAATGCCGACAGGCGCTGTCAGCGAGGAGCTTGTTCGCAGGGCAAGCCGTGCGCTTGGAGATACGGGCTTTGAGGGCTTCTTCAAGCGCGTTGCGCAGTCCGATTTTTTGACGGGCAGAAACGGCAAATGGATGGGCTGTACGCTGGCGTGGCTGCTGCGTGAGGACACGATAAACAAGGTGCTCGGCGGCGCGTATGACGACCGAAAAGCCCCCGAAAAGCCGCAGCAAAAGCCGTCTTATGACATAAACGAGCTGGAAAAGCTGGACACGCTGGACTTTATGGACGGCGACGAGTGGGAGGAGCTGATGTGGAACAGCGTTTAAACTAAACGCACTTTGCGCAGCCGCCCTTAGGCGCAATAAAAATACACAAAAAATCGGAGAAACACTTGCGCTTTTACGACAAAATATGGTATGATAAGATAAACTGTACGAACGAGGGATAACTATGGAGTTTTTTGACGCGGTGCAAGGCTTTTTTGCTTCCGTAGATGATTTTATGTACTTTCCGATTCTGGTGATCGTGCTGGCGGCGGCAGGCTTGTTTTTTACCGTTCGCACCGGCGCTGTGCAGAAAGGCGCTTCGGCACCGCCTGCAAGCTGATCGTTGAAAAGCCTGCTTCGGAGCAAAAGGTCTCGTCCTTTCAGGCGCTGATGGTGTCAACCGCGTCGCGCGTCGGCACAGGCAACATCGTGGGCGTTTCCACCGCCATTTGTTTGGGAGGTCCCGGCGCTTGCTTTTGGATGTGGCTGATGTGCATTATCGGCGCGTCCTCGGCGTTTATCGAGAGTACGCTGGCGCAGATCTTCAAGCAAAAGGACAAGGACGGCCACAGCTTTGGAGGTCCTGCCTATTATATTGAGAAGGCGCTCAAGCTGCCGGTGATCGCGGCGATATTCTGCGTGTTCCTTATCGCGACCTACGCGTTCGGCTTCAACCTGCTTTGCTCATATAATTTGCAGTCGTCCTTCCAAACCTATAAGGGACTGTACGACGAAACCTGGACGCCCCTTATCGTCGGCGGAGCGCTGGCGCTGGCAGTGGGCTTTTGCCTGTTGGGCGGCGGCAAGCGCATTATCAAGCTGACCGAAAAGGTAGTGCCCGCAATGGGCATTGCCTATGTGCTGATCTCGCTTGTTATCATCTTTGCTCACGTTCAGAACATCCCTCAGACCTTCGCCGTGATTTTTGAGGACGCGTTTGATTTTCGCGCCATCTTCGGCGGCATCACAGGCTCGTGTATGGTTTACGGCATCAAGCGCGGCTTGTATTCAAACGAAGCCGGCGTAGGCTCGGCGCCAAACGCTTCGGCTTCCGCTGACGTAACCCATCCCGTTAAGCAGGGCTTGGTTCAGACCGTTTCGGTTTACATCGACACATTGCTGCTCTGCACGGCTACGGCGCTTATGTGCCTTGCCTCGGGCGTTGAGCGCGGCGCGGACGTTTCGGGCGCGCCTTATGTGCAAAACGCGGTTTCAACCGTGTTTGGCGCGGCAGGTCCCGTTTTCATCACCGCAGCGATGGTGCTGTTCGCCTTCACCACGCTTATCGGCAAACCTTTACTATGTTGACAACGCGCTTGCGTACCTCAACAAAAAGCGCGCTCCGTCCAAGCGCTTTATGACCTTCTTTTACATCGCGTGCGTCATCGTGATCTTTGTGGGCGCGCTTATGCCGATGGATCTGGAGTGGGCGATGGCTGACATCACAATGGGCGGTATGACGCTTATAAACATCCCGTGCTGCATAATCCTTTCGGGCATCGCGGTCAAGGCTCTGCGCGATTTTGAATCGCAGAAAAAGAGAAAGCTCAATCCCGTGTTCCGCGCAAAGGACATCGGGCTTGACGACAAAGAGCTGCATTTTTGGAAATGATTCCTCCTTTGAGTTTTGTATTGCAAATAACGGTCGGGCAGAAGCGGTCGCGTTTCTGTCCGGCTGTTATTCTTGCGGCGAAAAAGCGTTCGCGGCGCTTGCAAAATATCGCAAAATGGTATATATTATAAGAAGAATACGCGAAAAGAGTTTTTTTATGAAATATTTTATCGACTTTGAAGCGACCCAGTTTTCGGGCGAGATAATATCGATCGGGTGTGTGGACGAAAACGGCAGAGAGTTCTATTCTCTTTTGCGCCCGGTAAAAATGCGCCACATCACCGATTTCATACTTGACCTCACGCACATCAGCCGCGAAGAAATAGAAGCCGCGCCCAACGCGGACACGGTGTTTTCAAGCTTTCTTGACTGGCTTTCGCAGGACGAGACCGCCGACTTTTACTGCTACGGCGACAGCGACGCGGTGTTTTTGGCGCGCACGCGCAGGCATCTTAACACCTTTCGCGCACAGCTCGGCTTAAGTATGATCCTGGGCGGACTGAATGACTTTTCGGTTGACGTAAAAAAGCATTTCGGGCTAAAAACCTCTATCGCGCTTAAAAAGGTCGTCGCATACTATCGCGGCGGCGAGGTGGAGCAAACGCACAATTCGCTTACAGACGCGCTGTTTTTGAAAGAGGTGTATGAAAAGTCGCTTGACGAGGAGGTCGTCGGCACGCCGTTCCCGGAATATCGCCGAGGCGCAAACGTCCCGAAGATCAAAAAGCTTATCAAGGCGGTCAAGGGCAATGTGCGTTTGGAGTTTTCGTCCTACGGAAAGGCGGCGGACTGGGTGATGTCCGAGCAGCTCAGCGTGCGCGACAAGGTAAACGACAAAACCAAGTCCAAGGTGTGCAGCCGTATCGTCAATGCCGCCGAAAAGGAAAAGCCCTACTGCGGCTTTGAGTGGAGCGTTGAAGAAAATGTTTCACGCGCCTGAATGTGAAAGAAAAAAATAACGGCAGGGAACATTTGATTATATGAAACTTCCAGCCTCGCCGTTGATGAAAGCTTTGCAAAGATGAACTCTTCAAAAGGCGAGAGAAAGTGCCAATGGCAATTGATTTTTTGCCGAATTACCTTTATAATGATAATAGAATGTCGAAAGAGGTGGTATTGTGTTTTGGTGGATATTGTTGTGGATAGTACTCGGGATTTTGGGCTTGCTGCTTGCGTATGTTTTACTTATAATCATCAGCAGCCTGTTTGTGGATATGAAAAAGGAATATGAGCGCGAAAGCCGCTACTACCGTTTTTTGCTAAACAGCTCAACCAAGCTTGCGGCGAAGATACTGCGCATAAAGCTGCACGTCACGGGACTTGAGCAGCTTCCGCAGGGACGCTTTTTGCTTGTCAGCAATCACCGCTCAAAATTCGATCCCATCCTGTCGTGGGCAGTGTTTGACAAGTGCCAGATCGCGTTTATCTCAAAGCCCGAAAACTTTCGCGTGCCGATTTACGGACGGATAATCCATCGCCTTTGCTTTATGGCGATCGACCGTGAAAATCCGCGCAACGCCGTAAAGACCATCAACCGCGCGGTCGATCTGCTCAACCGCGACGTCGCGACCGTGGCGGTGTATCCCGAAGGCACGCGCAACTATGACGAAGGCTTGCTGCCTTTTCACAACGCGATGTTCAAAATCGCGCAAAAGGCAAACGTGCCCGTTGTTGTTGTGACCGTGCGCAACACCTATGACATCCAAAAGAACTATCCGCTGCACCGCAGTCACGTGTATATCGACGTGGTAAAGGTGCTGTCCGCCGAGCAGGTCAAGGCTGTCAAAACCGCAGAGCTGGGCGATACCGTCCGTGAGCTTATGCTGAAAAAATTAAAGTGAGTATGTAAAATAAATCAAAGCGAGGGAGATCACAATGAAAACCTATGTGCTGTACAATTCAAAATCCAACAACAGCTCGGGCGCAGCTGTCGCAGAGCAGCTGAAAACCGTTTGGAGCGGCCGCGAGCTGACCTTTACCGACGTGCTGACGCTCGAAAGCTACGACGAGTTTTTCAAGGGACTCGCGCCCGATGACGAGGTTTGCCTTTGCGGAGGCGACGGCACCCTGAATTATTTTATAAACGCGACGGACTGCGAAGCGATCAAAAACAAGGTGTATTATTATCCCACCGGCAGCGGCAATGATTTTTGGAACGACCTCAACAAAAAGAAGGGCGACGCTCCCGTTCAGATCAACAATTATCTCACCGGCTTGCCCACCGTGACGGTAAACGGCAAGACAAGCAAATTCATCAACGGCATCGGCTACGGCATCGACGGCTATTGCTGCGAGGAGGGCGACCGCCTTAAAGAAAAGTCCGACAAGCCGATCAACTACACGTCTATCGCCATCAAGGGACTGCTGTTCCGCTACAAGCCCACCAACGCCGAGGTCGAGGTGGACGGCAAAAGCTTTTCCTTTAAAAAGACTTGGCTCGCGCCCACAATGAAGGGACGCTTCTACGGCGGCGGAATGATGGCGACTCCTCACCAAAACCGCCTTGATCCCGAGAAAAACGTCACCTGTATGGTGATGAACGGCGCAGGAAAGCTCCGCACGCTGATCGCTTTTCCCACCATCTTTAAGGGCGAACACGTCAAAAAAAGCATAGTACACGTTATGAAGGGCAAGCACGTCAGGGTTCGCTTTGACCGTCCGGTAGCGCTGCAAATCGACGGCGAAACCGTGCTCAACGTTACGGAATACGAAGTGAACGTTTGATATTTTTTTGGCTTTTGCTTTTGTAAATTAATTCTTAATTCGTGATTCATAATGCGTAATGTTTGACAGTGCAAAAGGCTCCCTGCGTTTTGGGAGCCTTTTGTTTTTGCTGCGTTTTCCTTAACTCCGTAGGGGCGCACCAATGTGTGCGCCCGGGGATTAGATGTGCGTTGATTGGGCGCACACACGGGTGCGCCCCTACAATGTAATGGATAGGTTTATTGCTAAACCCGACCTTGCTCTGTTCCGCAACCATTGCGTCGGGAATGAATTATTGCTCCGCAATATGAATTGTGCTTCGCACGTGAATTACCTTCGGAATGAATTGCGGCTGTGCCGCATTACGAATTGAAAAACTACGAATTACGCATTAATTATCATATTCTCACGTGTTCTTAGATAATGTGAGACTTATGGTGATAATGATGGTGAAAAGATCGGGAGAAAACATCAGCCGGCTCAGGCTTTCTGAAAAATATATGAAGGTTTTGTGAAAGCCCTTTATTTTTTTGAAATACTTTGATATAATAGACACTGAAATCGCATATCGGTTGGAAAGGTATGCACGAGATAACATCACGGAGGAAATGCATTATGGCTAAGAAAGAACTTAAACCGAGGAGAAGATTGCTCACAAGCGCGCTGATCGCCGTTTTGGCAGCCACAGTGCTGACCGCAGGCTTATCCGGCTGCGGCGGCGCGTCCAAGGAGGACAAGGCGACGGTTGACGAGGTGTCTGTAACCGAGTCGTCCGCTGCTGAGAACAAGGACAGCAGCGACGTAACCAAGCCCGGCGGCGAACAGACTCCCGCGGCGGTAGAGCCTGCCATCAACCCGAAGGTCGTTCAAAACAGCGGCACAGCCAACAACAACTCGGGCAGCGGCACAGCCAACAATAACTCAGGCAGCGCAGCAAATAACAACGCGAACAAATCAAGCTCAAATAACGCCGGCTCAAACAGCGGCAGCTCAAACAGCGGCAACTCAGGCAGCGGAAGCACCAACACCGGCAACGGCAGCGGCAGTTCAGGCACCAAGAGCAACGCCGAAAGAAAGACCACGCCTTCAAACGCCGGCGCAGGCAAGACCTCCGGCAAGTCAAAGGAGGATTCCGCGGCAAAGGATCTTACGATCGGCGGCAAGACCTTCAAGGTCGGCGACAAGGTCGTGTGCACCTACTTCCTTGAGGTTCCCGTAGATATGGTAAACTTCCAGGGCGTTGTAACCTACGACAGCTCTATGCTTAAGAAAACCAACGCTTATCTTGTCGAGCCTGCTTCCTACAGCTCGCTGATGAACAAGGATCTGGACGGCAGAGTCGTGTTCAACGGCTCAATGCTCAGCGGCTATGATTTCACCTCTCCCGGCTATGAGTTTTTGGTCGTGGAATACGAGGTGCTCAAAACCGGCACCACCGAGCCCAGCATCAACTTTGACGTCATCACAGGCGTAAACGACACAAGCTATGCCGGCGACAACGGCGGCTTGACAAACGGCGCAAACGTTTGGGCGGTATACAATTAAATTACACATTACAGCAAATCTGCACACAGCCCGGTTCCGCGCGGAGCCGGGCTGTTGCTTTGCGCGGCGCTTGTCAGAAAAAACTTGACATTACGCGCCCGAAAGAGTAAAATTAATCAGTACGAAAATTTATTAATCAAACTTAAAAGTGAGGGATTTTGATGGAAAACTCCAAAAAGACCATGGAAAAAATCGTAGCGCTCTGCAAGGGCAGAGGCTTTGTTTATCCGGGCAGTGAAATCTACGGCGGACTTGCCAACACGTGGGATTACGGTCCTCTGGGTATGGTGCTGAAAAACAACATCAAGCAGGCTTGGCTCAAAAAGTTCGTGCAGGAAAACAAATACAATGTGGGCTTGGATTCCGCAATTCTTATGAATCCGCAAACCTGGATCGCTTCCGGTCACCTCGGCGGCTTTTCCGATCCGCTGATGGACTGCAAGGAGTGCAAAACCCGTCACCGCGCCGACAACCTGATCGAGGATTTTGACGGCACAAACGTTGCCGGCTGGAGCAACGAGCAGATGATGGACTACATCAAGGAGCACTCGATCCCCTGTCCCAACTGCGGAAAGCACAACTTCACCGACATCCGTCAGTTCAACCTGATGTTCAAAACCTTCCAGGGCGTGACCGAGGACACCAAAAACGAGCTTTATCTCCGTCCCGAAACCGCGCAGGGCATTTTTGTCAACTTTGCTAACATCCAGCGCACCACACGCAAAAAGGTTCCCTTCGGCGTGGCGCAGGTCGGCAAGTCCTTCCGCAATGAGATCACGCCCGGCAACTTTATTTTCCGTGTGCGTGAGTTCGAGCAAATGGAGCTTGAGTTCTTCTGCAAGCCCGGCACCGACCTTGAATGGTTCGACTACTGGCGCAGCTTCTGCCGCGACTTCCTCTATTCGCTTGACATCAAGCCCGAAAACCTCCGCCTGCGCGACCACGAGCAGGAGGAGCTGAGCTTCTATTCCAAGGCGACCACCGACTTTGAGTATCTGTTCCCGTTCGGCTGGGGCGAGCTTTGGGGCATTGCCGACAGAACCGACTATGACCTCACCCAGCACATCAACACCAGCGGCAAGTCGCTTGAATATTTCGACCAGACCACCGGCGAGCGCTATGTGCCTTATGTAATCGAGCCTTCGCTCGGCGTTGAGCGTCTGTTCCTTGCCATCGTTGTAGAGGCTTACGACGAAGAGCAGATCGACGAAAAGGACACCCGTGTTGTAATGCACCTTCATCCCGCGCTGGCTCCGTTTAAGGCGGCTGTGCTGCCGCTCAGCAAAAAGCTGAGTGAAAAGGCAGGCGAGGTTGCCGAAATGCTCAGCCGTGACTTTATGACCGACTTTGACGACGCAGGCTCCATCGGCAAGCGTTACCGCCGTCAGGATGAGATCGGCACTCCGTTCTGCGTTACCTACGACTTCGATTCCGTTGAGGACGGCTGTGTTACCGTCCGCGACCGCGACACAATGCAGCAGGAGCGCGTCAAGATCGACGAGCTTAACGCCTACATCGCGGCTAAGGTGAAATTCTAAAAGAACAAAAAGAGCGCTCCGTTTTTTGCGGAGCGCTTTTATAGTTATCACGCGTTATCCAAAATCATTTCCAGTTTTGTTTTTTGCGGTTTCATTCCCATTTTTTCATAGAAAGCCAGGGCTGCGTTGTTGCCTTCCCAAACATTGAGGGTGACGTTGTGACAGCCTGTTTCGCGCGCATAGGCGACGGCGTGCTTATACAGCTCGGTCGCCACGCCCTTGCCGCGCGCGGCTTCATCCACGCATAGATCGTCAATGTACATCTCCTTAATGGGCACCAGCATATTGTCGCCGTTGTGGTCATACAGTATGGTAAAAATATAGCCGAGCACTGTGCCGCGTTCATCGCATACGAAAACGCGCTTGCCTTCGTCCGTAAAAATGGCGTGCAGCTCCTCTGCGGTGTACTTGGAGGCAAGGTTGAACAGGTCGGGACGGAGGTCATGGTGTACCCTGTTTACCTGCCTGAGCAGGCGCAGTACCTGTTCGGCGTCCTTATCTTCGGCTCTGCGAACGGTCATATGGAGGTCTCCTTTCTGCTTTGCCGAGCCGCGGCTTCACACAGCGACACAAAGATTATAAACAGCGGAGCGGCGATCGGAACCGAAATGTTTACAACAGCCTGCGCCAAATATGCGACTACCGCCGAAGCGAACACAAGCGCGGTCGGATCGTGCTTTGCCGCGCGTATTCCGCGCACAAGCGCGCTGCCCGTGAAGGCAAGGTAGGACAGCAGTCCGACGACGCCGATGTTCATCAGATAGTTGATATACTCGTTGTGCGCCGCGTCGGTGGAGCCGTCGCCGAAGCGCTCATAAAGCTCGCCGAAATACGGAGAGAACGTGTAACAGAAGGTGTCGGGACCTGTGCCGAACAGTTTTTGAAAGAAGTTGTAGCCGCCGAAGGCTTCAAGCGAGCGGTTCCACATAAAGCCGCGGTGAGTGCCCCACGCGTCGCTGTAGCGCAAAAGGCGTTCCCAGCTTCCAAGCTCCGTTTCGGTGTTGAACGCGGAGAAGTAAACGATCACGCCCGCGCCGGCAAGCACAGCCGCGCCGAACAGGGAAGCCATCACTATCGGCACAGCCTTGGGAAGCGTGAGCTTCGGAAAGCGTAAGCTCAGCACATACGCCAAAACGGTCAGCGCCGCCAAAACGGCTATAAGCAAAAAGCTTTTGCCGGAAATCATTATCTTGCCCGGGATCGCGGTCAGCTCCTTGTAATTGTCGCCGCCCAGGAAAGAGAACCACCGCAGCAGCTTTACGCTGAGCAGCATAATCGTCAGAGCCAAAAGGAACCGGCGAAGCTTGTCAAGGCGCCGCAAATAAAGCACAAAGAACACCGCCGCAAACGCGCCCAAGCCCAGCACGGCGGAATCGCTGTCGCAGACGACGACCGCCATCGCGCCGACAGACGCGGACAAAAGATAAGCCGCCTTGTGCCAATTTACCCTCGAGTTGACGAACATTGTGATCATCACGGGGATCGTGATGCAAAGATAGCTGGAGAACATATTTTTGTTGCCGATGGTCGTCATAAAGTCGTTGAATACGCGCGACTGAGTGTTGCGGAACGCTTCCAGCATACCGAGCGGATCAAGATAGAAGCCGTTGAGCACCGCCAGAAGATAAATGAATATATTGACAAACGCCATCGCCAAAAAGACATATTCCTTGTATCGGTAACAGCGGCTGAGCATAAAATACAGTGCAGTGTACGCAAGCATCAGCAGCAAGCCGTTGTTGCGTCCTCCAAGCGAGGATTCGCCCGTAAGCGCCGTTTCAAGATACGGCGAGAAAACCGTTGAGATCGCGCAGCTTAGCGCAAACGCAAGCGCAGCCCAGTCGGTGAAGCTCAGCGTTTTTGTCAGGTGCCTAAGGCCGGGGTTTGTCACCCTTCTTTCCTCTGAGGTTTTTGTCAGCAGCAGCATAATCTCGGAGATCAGCACGGCGGCGGTCATCGCCATAAACAGAAAATACTTTTGGTGGCGAATGGCGGTATAGCCGTAGGCAAAGCTGATGTACGGAAAGGAGCTGCCGACCGTCAGGTTGATAAACAGCGGAAACAGCGTGAACATCACAAACAGATAGGCGTTAGCCAGCGTGTTTTTCAGCGAATAGCGCTCCTCCGGCTGTCTGACAGTTTTTTTCGGTTGTGAAGTTTTTTTACTCATATCAGTCTCTTTTCACTTTTTGATTACCACATAATTTTATACCTTATTACGGTGAATGTCAATGAAAAGCTATTGTAAAACAAAGGTTTTTGTGTTATGATGAAATCATACAATAACCTTGATGGGTTGGTGATTTTATGAAAAAACTGGTTATCATCGGATTTGACGGCACCATTGCAGACACAGCTCCCGGCATTCTTTATTGTATGAACACGACCGCGCTGTCGATGGGCTACACGCCTGTCGCTCACGACGCGCTTTACGGCGTCATCGGAGTTTCGCTGGAGCAGGGCTTTATGAAGCTTTACGGAATGAAGGAAGACGAGATCGAGTACGCGATGAATCAGTACAGCAAGCTGTACTCCATCAAAGGCGAGGAAATGATCCTCATCTATGACGGCATTGCGGAATCGCTGCAAAAGCTTAAGGAAAACGGCGTAAAGCTTGCGATCGCCACCCAAAAAAACGAAAAGTTCATCAATAATATGCTTGCTGTTTACAGCTACATCGGCTGCCTGTTCGACACGGTCTGCGCCACCAACGTTGAGCGCGAGATGACAAAAACCGATATGCTGCGCAAGGTTTGCGAGGATCTGGATGTGGACGCTTCCGACGCGGTGTTTGTGGGCGACAGCTATGTTGACGCGTTAGCTGCGGAAGAAGCCGAAATGGACTTTGCCGCGGCGTTGTACGGATGGGGCTTTCGCAGCCAAGAGGACGCCGCGCAGTATAACTGCAAAGCTTATCTCAACAACGCCGGCGAGATCGCCTACAAGCTTTCCGCGCTGTAAGACGGCAAAAGCTATTGAATAAACGATCGGGGGCGTGCTTGCGCGCCCTTTTTCGGAAGGATGTGAAGACGTGTCTAAAAAGACAAAAACGATCTGCTCGCTGATCTGCAACGCGATCGTGTTTTTGGTGACGACGGGAATCGTGATCTCATATTTTTTTGTTAAGAGTAAATTGATTACGAACGGCTGGGACAGTCTGAAATTTTTCACCACCGACTCAAACATTTTGGCTGCGATCGCCTCCGCGCTGGTGATGATCTGTGACGTCAAGATACTTCGCGGCAAGCGGCAAAATGTCGCGCGAGCCTTCACTCTGATAAAATACGCGGGCGTTGTGGGGCTTTTGCTGACCTTCTGCACGGTAATGTTCCTGCTGGTGCCGCTTTACGGCGCCGCGCTGGAGCTTGGCGGCTCAAGCTTTCATATGCACGTTGCGGCTCCTGTGCTCACGTTTGTGTCGTTCATCTATTTTGATTCGCACACCGAGCTGCGCTTTCGCGACACCTTCATCGGCTTGCTGCCCGTGGTGATTTACGGCTTGGTCTATTATTTGCAGGTCGTGCTTTTTAAGAATTGGTGGGATTTTTACTCCTTCAATCCGGACGGCAGATGGTACCTTACCATGCCGATAATATTCACCTTTTCCTATTTGATTTGTCTGGTGACGCGCCTGCTGAGAAATCATATGACCGAAAAAACCGATCTCAAATAAGAAGGTCGCTTTTTCGGGCGGCATTTTGTGTTGTGCCGAACACGCAAAGGGAAGTTTTTGCAAGGTTTGTTTTTTTGTATTGACATTTTCTCCAAAGTGGGCTATAATATAAAAGCTGTCACACGGCGGCACCTATCGGGGTGTAGCGCAGCTGGTAGCGCGCCTGCTTTGGGAGCAGGATGTCGGGGGTTCAAGTCCCTTCACTCCGACCATATTTCTTAAAGGTATTTTCTAAATACCTTTAAGAAATATTATCATCCAGCAATGGATGAAGGGATTTGAAGGCGAGCGTTAAGAAAACAGTCCGGCGGACTGTTTTTAGCGAGAGAGTTGATGAAGCTCTGTCGATGAACACGCCGCATCAAGCGAGATGAAAGCTTTCACAAGATGGAACACCCTTCACTCCGACCATAAACGCCATGCAGACGCATGGCTCAAAGAAGGAATAATAAAGAAGAACGAATAAATGGATCATTCGGTTATT
>JBGUOX010000062.1:0-25453 GCA_045129995.1 Ruminococcus sp.
GGGCGCACACATTGGTGCGCCCCTACGTACATTATTTAACGTTGCGATGAACGAAACAAAAGCCGGCATACGACCTGTAGGGTCAGGGCTTGCCCTGACCGCAGGTTGGGAACAAAACGTCACGGCATTACTTGCGGTAAGGGCAAGCCCTTACCCTACAATAAAACAGAAAAACGTTCCTGTCAAAAAACAGTAACCCATCCTGACGGATAATGCGGCAGGAAAGAAAAACAGGGCGTGCAGAAGCCTGCCGCCCGTTGAGTTAATTCTTGCTGAAATCAAGCGTCTTTCTTGACGACGACCTGTCTGCCGTTGTACATACCGCAGTTGGTGCACGCCTTGTGCGAAGCGGTAAGCTCGCCGCAGTTGGGGCAGGTTACAAGCGTGGGCGCTTCGACCTTCCAAACAGTGGAACGTCTTGAGCTTTTTCTTGCGTGTGATGTTTTTCTGGTGGGTACTGCCATAACAAAGACCTCCTTATATGTGTTTAATCATCCATAAGCTGTTTCAGAACGGCAAGCCTGGGGTCGACCGAGCCTGAGCGGCAGTCGCAGGCGCCGAAGTTCAGATTTGCTCCGCACTGCGGACAAAGCCCTTTGCAGTCGGTTTTGCAAAGGTTCTTTTGCGGCAGGCTGAGGAGGATGTCAGAGATGACGACCTCGTCCAGCTCGACGGTAAAATCCGGTGTTTCAATATAATCGTCGTTGCCCTCGTCCGCCAAAGCCTGAACCAGCTTGTGCTCAAAGAGCATTTGCACGCGGCGCGTAAAAGCCTCGCCGCAGCGGTCGCAGCTTCGCGAATAGTCAAAATCGCAGCCAAGCGTAAGGGTTACAAGGCTTGCGCGGTTTTTTGCGCAGGCGGTAACGGCGACGGGAGATGTGAACGGATAAACTCCGTCTACGTCCACACGGGACAGGTCAAGCTTGTATGAAAGCTGCTGCTCGCTTCCTTCGCTGAGGAACACGTTTTTTAGTTCAAAAAGCATAGTGGCACCTCTCGCCGTAACAACGCATATCAAAACGCTGTCTAATATTATACAAAATCAAAACACCTTTGTCAACTAAAAAATGCGATTAATTGCGTGTTTTTTTAGATTTGGCAGGTATCGACAAGCTATTTTTCCTTTTTGGAATTTTCGCTTGCCCTGTTGCAAGCCTTTGCCCTGCCCTTAATGAGCAAAAGCAGACGACAAAACTGCCGCCTGCCCTGCTCATAGGTTTATTATGAATGTATCGAAGCGACTCAAAAGCTTGCCGAAAGCCGAAAAAGGGGGTGGCTCGGCTCCCCTGCAAGCTGCCGATACGCTCCTAAAGCACTGACGGCTGACCGGGAACCGAAAAAGGGGTTGGTCGGTTCGTTGGAAGCGTTCGAGCGCTTTGCAAACTTTTTGGAGCGCCCGCGTGCGCTTCGCCGCTCAAACAGGCGAACGAACGCGCCGGCGCGCTTTGCTTTTGCTCCTTTGCCCTTATACCTTCTCGCAAACCGCGTTGATGGAGTCGGGGATGTCCGCTTCGTCCGCGGAGATCAGCAGAACGATGTTGACAGAGCAGGTCTCGGAAAGGTTTTGAAGCTTCTTTGTGAAGTCCTCAAGACCGTCCATAGCCTCCTTGCAGATTTTGAAGGTGGAGTCCACAAGGATGTCGGTGACGTCATAGTTGCCTGCGCAAATGCCGCCGATGAAGCCATAGAGCATATCGTAGCCCGCGATCGCGTACTGGTCGGTGTCGATGAGTCTTGCCTTGTGAGTTACGTCATAGGTGAGCTTTGCGCCCTTTTCAATGACGACAACATTGCCGGAAGAAGCCGCAACAGCCTCGTTGGCGCGAGCGATAAGCTTTTTTGTTTTGCCTGTTCCTTTTTTGCCGATAAGTAAAGTAACCATTGTTAAGTTCCTCCTGTTTCTTGTTTTCTATACTAACTAAACGATCAACCCAGTCTTGCCTCGAGCGCGGCCTTTTGGTCTTCATAGCCGGGCTTGCCGAGCAGGGCGAACATATTCTTTTTGTAGCTTTCAACTCCGGGCTGGTTGAAGGGATTTACGCCCAGCATATAGCCGGAGATCGCGCAAGCCTTCTCGAAGAAATAGATGAGATAGCCAAGCTCCGCTTCGGTCATTTCGGGCACGCTGAGCACAACATTGGGCACGCCGCCGTCGTTGTGAGCCAAAACGGTGCCTTCGAAAGCCTTTTGGTTTACAAAGCCCATTGTTTTGCCGGCAAGGAAGTTCAGCCCGTCAACATTTGTGGGGTCGGTTCCGATGGTGACTTCCTTTTTGCACTTTTCAAAAAGCACCACGGTTTCAAACATAGTGCGTCTGCCGTCCTGGATGTACTGTCCGAGGGAGTGCAGGTCGGTCGAGAAGATGACGCTTGCCGGGAAGATGCCCTTGTTGTCCTTGCCCTCGCTTTCGCCGTAGAGCTGCTTGAACCACTCCGCCATCATTGTGTACGCAGGCTCGTAGGAGACCATTACCTCCATTGTCTTGCCCTTGCGGTACAGGATGTTGCGGATGGCGGCATATTTGTAGCAGTCGTTCGTGAACAGATCGTCGTTGTCAAGCTCCTTCTGAGCGGTCTGAGCGCCCTGCATAAGAGCGTCGATGTCGGCTCCCGAAACCGCGATCGGCAGCAAGCCCACTGCGGTGAGAACGGAAAATCTGCCGCCGACGTCGTCGGGCACTACGAAGGTTTCGTAGCCTTCCTCGTCCGCAAGCGCCTTAAGGGTGCCGCGAGCCTTGTCGGTTGTGCAGTAGATCCTTTCTCTTGCGCCCTCCTTGCCGTACTTCTTTTCGAGCATTTCGCGGAACACGCGGAAAGCGATGGCAGGCTCGGTGGTGGTGCCTGACTTTGAGATCATATTAACCGAGACGTCCTTGCCCTCGCAAAGCTCCATAAGCTCAGCCAAAGCCGAGGAGCTGATGGAGTTGCCGGTAAAGAATATCTGCGGTGTGTCCTTGCAGGTGAGGTTGTAGTTTTGAGAGGTCAAAAACTCGATAGCCGCACGCGCGCCGAGATAAGAACCGCCGATTCCGATTACAACAAAAACGTCGGTGTCCTTTTTGATTTTTTCGGCAGCAGCCTTGATTCGGGCGAACTCGTCTTTATCATACTCGGTGGGCAGGTCAAGCCAGCCGATGAAGTCATTGCCAAGACCAGTGCCGTCGTGAAGCGCCTTGTGAGCGGCCTTGACCTCCTGAGCGACTCCGGCATATTCGTGCTCGCCGATAAAGCCTTGCAAATACTTGTCTGTTAATTTAGTAGCCATATAGTAATCCTCCGTAAATATACTATTTGTTTTATTATACAATAAGACGGCTTTTTTTGCAAGGCATTTCCGTGATTTTTTATAATGCGATAATGGAATATTATTTTGTAATGCGGCAAAGCCGCAATTCATTCCGAAGAAAATTCACGTGCGGAGCACAATTCATATTGCGAAGCAATAATTCATTCCCGACGCAAGGTCGTGAAACAGCACAAGGTCGGGTTCATACAAAACCTATCCTTGCTAATAATTGGGTGAGGGCGAAGCCCTCCCTAAATTTCAATTTTTCAATTAGCAAAGGCTCCCAAAGCGCAGGGAGCCTTTTGCAATATCAAACATTACGAATTACAAATTACGAATTAAGAATTATAATTTTATTGCCGATTCAAACGCTTTGCCCAGCACAAGCCTGTAGGTCGCCTTTGGCACCTCGCGGCAGGCGATCACTGGAAAGCTTTGCCCGTCGTCTCCGAGGCGGCAGACCACCTCGCCTATCTTTTCTCCTTCAAGCACGGGAGCTTGCAGGGCTTCGGGCAATTCCACCGAGATTTGCGGCTCGTCGGGGCTTGACTTGCTTTGCACCGCATTTGAGCTTATTTCGCAGGCGATCGGCACGGTTTTTTCCATTCCTCCCTCAACCTTGAGCTCAAGAGGAAGATCGTCGGGAGCGCTTATTTCTTTTATCGAATATTCCGCAAAGCCGTAGTCCAAAAGCGAAGCCGCGTCGGCAAAGCGCTGTTTTCCGCTTTCGGCACCGAGCACAACAGCTATCAGGCTCATTTCACCGCGCGCGGCTGTTGCCGAAATGCAGCAGCCGGCTGCCGAGGTCGTGCCGGTTTTCAGCCCCGTTATGCCCTTGTAGGTTTTAAGCAGCTTGTTTGTGTTGACTATCTGCGTTTTTCCGTCGCGCAGATAGTCAAGCCAAATCGACGTGAACTCAAAGATTTCCCTGTGGCGGCACAGCTCGCGCGACATCAGGGCAACATCAAAGGCGGACGTAACGTGCCCGTCCTCGTCAAGCCCGTTGCAGTTTTTGAACACCGTGTCGCGCATTCCAAGCTCCGCGGCGCGGCTGTTCATCCTTGCGACAAAGGCTTCCTCGCTGCCGCTTATCTGCTCCGCAAGAGCCACCGCCGCGTCGTTCGCGCTTGCGACTACCGTTGCCTTAAGCAGGTCGCGAACGCTCATCTTCTCCCCCGGCTCCAGCCAGATGTCGCTGCCGCCCATTGACGAGGCGTGCTCGGAAGCCGTGACGATCTCGTCCATATCAAGCCCTCCGCCGCCAAGCTCCTCCATCACCAGAAGAAGCGTCATAACCTTTGTTACGGACGCGCAGGGACGCTGAACGTGCGCATTTTTCTCGAAAAGAATTTTGCCTGTGGAGGCTTCCATAAGAACGCCCGAGGGCGCCGAGATAAGCTCGCTTTCAGCCGCCCGAGCCGCAGGTGTAAAGCCGCAGATCAGGGCGAGCGAAAGCAGCAAAGCCAAACACTTTTTGTACATAAAAAAACACCTCGCTCAAATTTATGAACGAGGCGGATGGTTTATGCGATAATTGTAAATCGGGAGGTTACCTTTCGATAAGCGCGACCGCGTGAGCGGAAATGCCTTCAAGCCTGCCGGTGAAGCCCAAGCCTTCCTCGGTGGTCGCCTTTACGCTGACCTGTGAAACGTCGAGACCGCAGTTCTTCGCGAGGGTTTCGCGCATATTGATTATGTAGTCCTTAAGCTTTGGCTTTTGAGCGATCACGGTGGAGTCAATGTTGACGATTTTATAGCCGTGTTCGCCGAGTATGCGGCAGACCTCGCGCAGCAGGAGCATACTGTCGGCTCCCTTGTAGAGTTCGTCGGTGTCGGGAAAATGCTGACCGATGTCGCCAAGAGCCGCGGCTCCGAGCAGAGCGTCCATTATTGCGTGCGCAAGCACGTCCGCGTCGGAATGTCCGAGCAGTCCGAGCTCGTAGGGTATCTCAACTCCGCCCAAAACCAAGCGCCGGTTTTCGGCAAAGCGGTGAACGTCATAGCCGTGTCCTATCCTAATCATTTTGCTCCCTCTGCTTCAAAATGCTTTCCGCTATCACCAGATCGATAGGCGTTGTAAGCTTGATGTTTTCGCGGCTGCCCGGGACGATCTGAACCTCGCCGCCCATATTCTCGATAAGCGAGCAGTCGTCGGTGACCGAGGAAAGGTCGGGAGAGTCGGTGAGCGCGAAGGTGTAGAGCTCCTTTTCGAAAACCTGAGGAGTCTGTACCGCGCGAAGCGTTGAGCGCGAGGGCGTGCTGAGGATTATGTTGCTGCTGTCGGCGATTTTGATTGTGTCGGTTACGGGCGTTCCAAGCGCGGCGGCGCCTGTTTCGAACGCTGCCTCAACAACAGCCGTTATCTCCTCTGGCGTGACAAGCGGTCTTGCGCCGTCGTGGATGGCGTAATACTGCGCCGAGCTGTTTGCGGCAAGGATACCGTTTTTTACGCTCTCGGCACGGAACAGTCCCCCTGCCGTCACGGCAGTCACCTTGTCAAAGCCGTACTCCTCAACAAGACCGCGGAGCCTCTCCTCGTCCTGCGCGCGGCATACGACGACTATCTCGGTGATAAGCGAACAGTCCTGAAAAGCCCTTAGCGTGTAGCTGATCGCGGGCTTTCCGAGAAGCGGCAAAAACTGCTTGCTTTCTTCCTTTCCCATACGCGCAGAGCCGCCTGCGGCTACGATGATCGCGGATACAAAAGCGCTCATAATGACCTCCTTTTGACTTAAATTGAATATGAAAACCGAATGATCATCAAACGTTGATCGCGTCAAGCGCCTGCTGCAGATCGGCGATCAGGTCGTCGGCATTTTCAAGTCCGACCGACAAACGGATGAGGTCGGGCGCTATGCCGGCTTCGCTTAGCTGCTCGTCTGTGAGCTGACGGTGGGTGTGGCTTGCAGGATGGAGCAGGCAGGTGCGCGCGTCGGCAACATGAGTGGCGATTATCATCAGCTTAAGGCTGTCCATAAACTTTACGGCGGTATCTCTGCCGCCCTTTACGGCAAAGGCGATAACGCCGCAGGAGCCCTTTGGCAGATACTTTTGAGCGAGCTCGTAGTTGCCGTCGCCCTCAAGGTCGGGATAGTTCACCCAGGCGACCTTGTCCTGAGCCTTCAAAAACTGCGCGATCTTAAGCGCGTTTTCGCAGTGGCGCTGCATTCTTACGTGAAGGCTTTCGAGTCCGTTGTTGAGATAGAAAGCGTTCTGGGGCGACTGGATAGAGCCCAGGTCGCGCATAAGCTGAGAGGTAGCCTTTGTGATGTAGCCGAGCTTTCCGAACTTTTCGGCATACACAAGACCGTGATAGCTTTCGTCGGGCGTTGTCATACCCGGGTACTTGTCCGCGTGCGCCATCCAGTCAAAGTTTCCGCTGTCAACAATAGCGCCGCCTACTCCCGTTGCGTGACCGTCCATATATTTTGTTGTGGAGTGAGTCACGATGTCCGCTCCGAACTCTATGGGGCGGCAGTTCACGGGCGTCGCAAAGGTGTTGTCAACAATGAGCGGCACTCCGTTTTTGTGCGCAAGACGCGCGAACTTTTCGATGTCGAGCACCGACACGGTGGGGTTGGTTATGGTTTCGCCGAACACCGCGCGCGTGTTGGGGCGAAAAGCCTTTTGAAGCTCCTCCTCGCTGAGAGTCTGGTCAACAAAGGTGACGTCGATTCCCATTTTTTTCATTGTTACGCCGAGCAGGTTGTAGGTGCCGCCGTAGATAGCCGAGGAAGCGACGATATGGCTTCCGGTCTCGCAGATGTTGAACAGCGCGAAGAAGTTTGCAGCCTGTCCGCTGGAGGTCAGCATTCCTGCCACTCCGCCCTCCATCGCGGCTATCTTTGCCGCAACAAAGTCGTTTGTGGGGTTTTGAAGGCGGGTGTAAAAATATCCGCTCGCTTCAAGGTCAAACAGCTTGCCCATATCGTCCGAGGAATCGTACTTCCAGGTGGTGCTTTGATAGATTGGCAGCTGGCGCGGTTCGCCGTTGCCGGGCTCGTAGCCTGCGTGCAGGCACTTTGTTTCTACATTCATTTTGATTTACTCCTTTAACTGTAAAAAAATCCTTTGATCCAATTGGTTATAAAGTCCGTGCCGAATATCACGGCGGCTGCGATCAGCAAAAACAGCACCGCCGAGATTATTCGCACGGCAATGCGCTTGCCCTTAGGCATTTCCTCAAACTGCTCCTCCTCGGGCAGCAGCTCGTCATCCTCCTGCACCGTGACCTCCTCGCCCTCGGGCGTAATGGCTCCGATGCCTACACAAAGGTCATAAGCTTTTTCGTAGTCGCTTTCGGCAACATAAATGTCCTGCTCCGAAATGTCCACTCCCGTGACAGCCTTTGCGGAAAAGTTGCGCTTTTTCGGCTTGCTGTCGTTTGGGATACCGTTGTCGGACAGAGCGGTCCTTACGCGTTCCAGCTCAAAACCGGAGGCGGACATCAAAAATTTCAGATTCTCTTCCATAGTTTTCTCCTGTTGATTATTCCTGAGCCTATTCTAGCACAGTTTGCCAAAAGACACAATAGGAAATTTTATAATTCGTAATTATATAATTCGTAATGCGTAATGCGTAATGTTTGATATTGCAAAAGGCTCCCTGCGTTTGGGGAGCCTTTTGCTAATTGAAAATGGAAAATTGAAAACTTCAATTAAAAAAACGTCGGCTGTAACTGCCTGCCCTCAAGGGCTGCCGCCGCGCATTCGGGAATGCGGCTGAAATCCGCCACAAGCGATTTTGGTTTGTTTGCAGGGTCATCCTGCGAAAGCGGCACAAAGAAAATGTTTTTTGTGTTGAGAAGCCTGCCGATGTTCTGAGCGGAAGCGCCCAAAGCGTCGTTTGTCGCCGCACAGATAAGCACAGGTCGCTGCACGCGCAGGTGCGACTTTGCCGCCATTGTGACGGAAGTGTCCGTCACGCCGAGCGAAAGCTTGGCAAGCGTGTTGCCCGTGCAGGGCGCGATGATAAGAAGATCGCAAAGCTTTTTCGGCCCGATCGGTTCCGCCTCCGCAATGGTGGTCAGCACCTTTCTGCCGGTGATCTCCTCCGCGTTTTTTACGTTTTGCGCGGCTGTGCCAAACCTTGTGTCGGTTGAGCAGGCATTCTGCGACATAATCGGAAGCACGTCGCAGCCCTGCCGGCAAAGCTCGCGCATTTGTTCAAATGCCTTTGAAAAGGTGCAAAAGGAACCGCACATGGCAAATCCTATGGTTGCTTTTGTCACCGATTACCCTCCTCGATGATTGAAAATACTGTTTTTTTGATGATTTCTCCGGCTGCCTTGGGAGCGCACTTTCCCGGAAGCGACAGGGCGCGAAGAGCGCTGAGCCCAAGCGCGCGTGCGCTTTCGAAATCCACTCCCCCGGGCAGTGACGCCAAGTCGATAAGCAGGGTGCTTTTGTCGGTGCTTTGAAGCAGGGCTTCGTCAAAAAGCATTGCGGGCACCGTGTTGAACACAAGGTCAAAGCCGCGCACTTCCTTAAGACGGTGAATATCCAAGGCGTTAAAGCCGAGCGACTCCGCAAAAGCAAGGTCGGTCGCCCTGCGTGCGCAGACCGTCACCTCGCTGCCGAGCGCCGAAAGCATTTTCGCGAGCTGCTTGCCTATTCTTCCAAAGCCCGTCACAAGCGAACGGCTTTGGAACACGGTGCCCTCATATTCGCGCAGGGCGGTTTCAAGGGCTCCCTCGGCTGTGGGAAGCGCGTTGCGGATCGCAAAATCCTCGCGCGCGGCATAGTCAAAGATCTGAGCGTCGCGAAGCTGAGGATAAGCCCTGAACAGGCGGTCGCGCATTGCGGCAAACACAGGCTTTTCGCAAAGCAGCCTGAGGCGGTTTTCGTCAAAGAAAATGCTTTCGTCGGCAAAGGGCGCGTTAACGCTTTTGTCGGCTCTCACGGACGGAAGCGGCAGCAGCACGGCGTCGCTGTACAGCAAAGCCGAGTCTACCCCCACCGCGCCCTCAAAGCCTTCCCTTTTTAGCTTTCCGAAGCCGGCAGGCAAAACGCCGTAGCCGTCGCTTTTCAGCGACCGGGCAAGATAGACCTGCCGCCTGTCGCCGCCGATTATTCCAAAGGTTTTAATTGGTCGCATAATAAAACACCCGCATTGCATAAGACTTGATACCTCATACTATGCGGATGAAAAAAAGCTGTGCAAAGCAAAACAAGCCGCCGAAAGGCAGCCTGTTTCGCGATTGTGTGTTTTATGAAAATGAATGCTCCAATATGCAATCATTTTTCCGAAATTGATGAAAGATACCCTCCGCAAGACCTCGCGGAAGCTCTTTCTTATGTGTATATTATACTATTAATCCTGTCGGTTTTCAAGTGGAAAAAGTGCATTTTGTCTTTTCTTGACAGGCAAAATGACAAATTGCACAATTTTTCAAAGTTGAATTTGTGCAGGATTTTTTGGTTTTTAAATAATATAAGGGGATTTACCGAAAAATCGATTTTGACAAATTGACAATTATCACAAAAACAGATATGAAAAATTGTGATGAAAAAGCATACAGATAATGTGATTTCTTGCTTATAATGAAAATCGCTTGTCCTGCAAAGCCCAAAAGTTCCGCATTCCGCCACACAAAACGGCAGGAATGAGGAAGCTTTTCCGGCTTTGCGCACTTTCCGGGAAACGCCGCAGTGATACTTTTTAAAAAACATCGCTGAGATTTGACGCAGAATATTTGAGCCGGCTTGACAGGCATTGTCCTGACAATGGCACAATGAAGCCGCCGCAAAAATTATTTTATACATTTTCGAACATTCGTTTGCATTTTTCGAAAATATGCGTTATAATAGAATCAGGAATTTCTCCTGACGGGCGCAGCCCCCGCCCGGTAAACGCATAATGAACAGATGATGTGCGGCTTTCGCAAGCCGCGAACGAAAGGATGGCAAATGAATTATTTTGAATGGTCACAGGAATATTTACAGACGGCAAATCAGCTTGACAGGGTGTTGGAGCGGTTGCAGACGGAGCGCGCAGGCGCTTCGGAGTCGGTCAAAAAAGAGCTGAGCGAGCGGATATTGTTTTATCGCAGCTGCCGCAGGGACTGCCTTGAGATAGCCGACATACTGATGGATCGCTGCAGGGGGGTCGCCTGATGCAAACTGATCTTATATATATCGACGACGATAACGAACGTTTTTTAAGCTACACGTTCAGCAATCAAATCTCGCTTACAAACAACCGCCGCCGTATGAGGATGAAGCGGCTTGCCGAGTCGGTCATCAGCACAGAGCTTACGCCTATGCAGCGATACTGTGTGACCGAGCATTACCTTTGCGGCAAAAAGCAAAAAGAGATCGCCGAACAGCTTGGTTTGAGCCGCTCGACGGTTTCGCGCCATATTGGTGCAGGTATGAAAAAGCTTAAGCACGCCGCGCAGCTTCAGCTTTCTGCTTTGGAGCCCGCGCCGGCGACGCATACTCCCGCCCTTGAAGACTTAAAAATCACAATTCCCCCTTCATCATCGGCGGGCGTCGGGAATCGCCGGTAACGGCGTTCCCGAAAAAAACAAGGTCGGCTTTAACTCACAAACGAGTTTGAGCCGGCCTTTTTTTATTACATATCCTTAAGCGATTCAAGCTGAGAGGCGTTTTCGCGCTCCAGCGTGTCGCAGATCGCCATTTTTTTGATGATGTTTTTGATCGTCACGTCAAGCCCCGAGCCCTCGCTGTAGTCGGCAGGATAGATATAATCCACCCTGTCCTTCCTGAGCAGCTCCTCAACCTTGCTGTCGCGCTTTTGATACACGGCGATGGAATAGCCGCCGTATGCCTTCATCATCTTCATACACGGCACGTCGGACAAGCCGTCGCCGATGTATATCATATTAGTGAACGGAACGCGCTTGCTGTCCTCGGGCATTGAGCGGTTGAGGTCAAGGTCGTTCGCTACGTCCAGCACGCCCTTGTTTATGCGATAGACGAACTGGGTTTTGTTTGTGTAGTTTACGTCGGTCTTTGGCCACACCGCGCCGCCGTTTTCGTCATACAGAAATTCGCAGGCAAAAATGCTTTTGAAGCTGTGAGCGATGGACGTGCCCTCGATTATCTCCTTCATACCGGACGAGATGATGTAGTGCTCGATCTGCACGCCGTTTTCCTTTCCAAAGGCGTTTATGCGGTCAAACCAGCCCTCTACGCCGCGAAAAAGCTCGACGTTTTTTCCGTTGTCAACAAGGCTTTCGCGCAGCACGGGAACGCCCTTGTCCTTGGAAATCTTGACCATGGCGTACATATACGCCAGCACGGAATCCATATGCTCGCTTTGCCACATTTCATTGGTCGTCTGCCAAAACTCCGCTTCGGTCATACCAAGGCTTGGAATAAAGCTGTAGTCCTGCATATCCTTTGTGCAGAGGGTGCGGTCAAAGTCGTACATCAGCGCTACGATCGGAAAATCGCTCATAATGATACCTCGTTTCAGGCGGTGGTTAGGTCATCCGTTGTAGGTTTTGATCTCAATGCTTTTGACAGCTATGCTTTCAACAGGCACATTTTTGTCGTCGGTTTTTGCCGAGGCGATTTTGTCCGCGACTTCCATTCCGCCGATGACCTGAGCAAACACGGTGTTGCCCCTGTCGGCGGCATTGTAAGCGCCGTCAAAGGAAGGGTTGCCGCCGTATTGCTCGTAAAGCTTTTTTACGGCTTCGGGAATGATGGCGGTGTTTATGCACTTGTCGCCGTTCTCGTCCAGAAAAGCAGTCAAAAGATTGGAATCCTTGTAGTTTTTAAGCTGTGTTTTTGTGTTCTCCCACATCTTGTCATAGGAGCTCCAGCCGCCGTCCTCGGCAAAGCGGCTCGCGGATGTGCAGTTGATAAAAAAGCTGCTGCCGTTTGTGTCCTTGCCGTTGTTCGCCATTGCCACAGCTCCGCGAAGGTTGCAAAGCGAATCGCAGAACTCGTCCTCAAATGCGCCGCCGTAGGAGCTTTCGCCGTTGGGACTTGCCGAGTCGGTGCCGCAGTGGCCGCCCTGTATCAGCTTTCCGGGAAGTACCTTGTGAAAGGTGGTGCCGGAATAGCTGCCGTTTTCGGCAAGGGTGATAAAGTTTGTTACAGCCTTTGGAGCCTGGTCGGGGAAAAACCGAAGGGTTATGTCGCCCTCCGAGGTGTGCAGAACGGCGATGGTGTCGCCCTTTTGCGGCATTTCAAGCTGGAAGCCCGGAGCGTTGTTTTCGTCGTGCAAAACCTGCGGATAAACGTCCACCGTGCGCGGGTCGATCCCAAGCTCAGCCAAGCCCTGAGGCGCGGGCGCCTCGTCAGCCGAAGCCGCGGAAGCGTCGGGCAGCTGCTCCTCAGCCTTTGAAGCTCCGTCCGAAGCGCAGCCCGTAAAGGCATAAACCGCCGCGGAAAAGCCCAGCAGCGCAGCAAGTGCCCTTTGATAGATTTTCATATTTTTTCGTCCCTTCAAAAGGATTTAAAACACACATCTAAAACACACGACAGTATTATAACATATTTTGTGCAAAATTGCAAGTTGAGGGTTTTTACGCGTTAACGGAGTGCCGCATAGCCGCGATTCATTCCGAAGGAAATTCACGTGCGGAGCACATTTCATAATGCGGCAAAGCCGCAATTCATTCCGAAGGAAATTCACGTGCGGAGCACAATTCATATTGCGAAGCGATAATTCATTCCTGCCGCATTACGCATTACGAATTACGAATTGATTTTCAATTTTCAATTAGAATAAGGCTCCCCGGTGAGGAGAGCCTTACGCGCTGTTGATATTTCGAATTTGGAATTAAATGTTATGAATTGATAAACCTGACCGCTTCCGTGGCCGCTACCGCGCCGTCGGCGGTGGCGGTGACAAGCTGGCGAACTTCCTTTACGCGGTTGTCGCCGGCGACGAATACGCCCGGAGTTTTTGTGCGGCAGTTTTCAGCCGCGACCGCGTAGCCCGCACCGTCAAGCTCGATCACGGACGCGAAGTTTTGGTTTTCGGGGACGCGTCCCACCGCGACAAACAAGCCGCTGACTTCTATCACGGTCACGTTTTCCTGTTTGTCGGTCACTTCGATGCTTTGCAGGCGTCTGTCCGCGTTGAGCTTTGTGACACGGCTGTTGTATACAAACTGCACGTTGTCGCGCTGTTTAAGCTTTTCAACGGTGCTGTCCTCTCCCCTGAATTGGTCGCGGCGGTGGATCAGATACACCTTCTCCGCGACGTCGGCAAGGTACAAAGCGTCCTCAAGCGCTGTGTTGCCGCCGCCGACAACAGCCACGCTTTTGTTGCGGAAGAACGCTCCGTCGCAGGTAGCGCAGTAGGAAACGCCTCTGCCCACAAGCTTGTCCTCGCCCTCGACGCCCAGCTTGCGGTTTTCGCTGCCTGTGGCGATGATGACCGCCTTTGCTTCGTACTCGTTTTTGGGCGTGACTACGGTTTTGCTTTCGCCGTTGTCGCGAAGCTCCACAGCCTTTTCAAACTTAAATTCCGCGCCGAGCTCCTTTGCCTGTTCGTAAACCTTTGTTGCAAAATCAAAGCCGGAAATGTGCGCCGCTACGGGATAGTTTTCGATGTCGGGCGTGTTGATGATCTGACCGCCGTAGCTCATTGCCTCGAGCACCAGCACGGTCTTTGACGCGCGCCGCGCATAGATGGCGGCTGTCATTCCGGCGGGACCCGCGCCGATGATGATGATGTCGGTCATATGATCACCCCAGCATTTCCTCAAGCATTTCCTTGGGCTTGAGTCCGATGCTTCTGTCAGCCTCGGCTCCGTTTTTGAAGAGGATGACGCAGGGAATCGACGAAATGTCAAATTCGTCTGCAAGCTCGGGCTCGTCGTCGATGTTGATCGCGACCACCTTTACGTCCGTTCTCTCCTCGGCGATAGCGTCGAGCGAAGGTCTGAGCATTTTGCACGGTCCGCACCAGTCGGCATAGAAATCCGCCAAAACGGGTACGCTTGAATTGATTACTTCTTTTTCAAAGCTGTCGCCTGTAACTGTTAATACTGCCATAATTTTACTCCTTTTCAACATTTGTCAGAACTTTATTAATGATTTTATAAAGCGTCACGGCTTCCTGCTCGGTCAGATCCATACATTTTCCGATCTGTGCAGGTATTTCGAGCGCTTTTTCCTGCAAGGCTCTGCCGCTGTCGGTAAGCTCGACTATAAGATTCCGCTCGTCCTCGCGGGAACGGGTGCGCGTAAGATAGCCCTTTGCCTCAAGCTTTTTGAGCAAAGGCGTGAGCGTGCTTGGGTCGAGCAGCAAGGTTTTGCCAAGCGTTTTGACGTTTGAGCTGCCGTACTCCCAAAAATACATCATCACGACATACTGGGTATATGTGAGATTGATTTTGTCCAGCAAGGGTGCGTAGCGGCGCTGGATCTCCTTTGCGCAAAGGTAGATCGGAAAGCAAAGCTGGTTTTTAAGCCGCAGCACCTCGTATTTTTCGTCCATATCAGATCAAAGCGGCAATGTCGCTCTCGATTTTTTCGGGCTCGACAGTCGGGTTGTATCTGCCGACGACCTTGCCCTCGCGGTCAACAAGAAACTTGGTGAAGTTCCACTTGATGTCGGACGGAGCCTTGGTGCTTTTGCTGATTTTGGAAACAGCCTTCATCGCAGCCTTTGCCTTGAGTCCCTTGACCTCCTCCTCGGGCATTTCAGCCTTGAGGAAGGTGAAAAGCGGATCCTCGTTTTCGCCGTTGACGTCGATTTTTTTCATTTGGTCAAACTGAGTTTTATATTTGAGCGTGCAGAACTCGTGGATCTCGTCATCATTTCCGGGCGCCTGGTTAGCAAACTGGTTGCAGGGGAAGTCGAGCACCTCGAAGCCCTTTTCGTTGTACTTCTCGTACAGATCCTCCAAGCCCTTGTACTGCGGAGTAAAGCCGCAGCCCGTGGCGGTGTTGACGATAAGAACTACCTTTCCTTTGAGTGACGCGAGGTCAAAGTCCTCGCCTTTTCTTGTTTTTACCTTGTGATCGTAGAATGACATTTGCGCAGCCTCCTTTAAAAGAATTATTATTTTGTTTGCAAATTAATTGTATCACAATTATTTGTGTTTGTCAACACCTTTCGGCAAATTATTTTGCAAACAAATTAATTTGACCTTTTTGGTAATCTTTTGCAACTAAAAGAACAAAAATACTTGTCAAAGTGAGGTAACTATGTTACAATTGTACCAAGCGAAAGCCTAAATATTCATCAAAGAGAGGTAAGAATATGAAAGTTACAAACGACATCCGTTATGTTGGCGTTAACGACCACAAAATCGACCTTTTTGAGGGACAATATGTCGTTCCCAACGGTATGGCATACAACTCTTATGTTATTCTCGACCAAAAGGTTGCCGTTATGGATACGGTTGACCGCAACTTCAAATTTGAGTGGCTGAACAACCTTGACGAAGCCTTGGAAGGAAGAAAGCCCGACTATCTTGTTGTGCAGCATATGGAGCCCGACCACTCCGCGAATATCTTCAATTTTATGGAAAGCTATCCCGAAGCGACCATCGTGTCGAGCGCAAAGGCTTTCACGATGATGAAGAATTTCTTCGGCACAGAGTTTGAGGACAGACGGATCGTCGTCGGCGAAGGCGACACCCTGGAGCTCGGCGAGCATACGCTGGCTTTCGTCACCGCCCCGATGGTTCACTGGCCTGAGGTCATCATGACCTATGACGTCAAGGACAAGGTGCTGTTCTCCGCGGACGGCTTCGGCAAGTTCGGAGCCCTGGACGTTGAGGAGGACTGGGCTTGCGAGGCAAGACGCTACTACATCGGTATCGTAGGAAAATACGGCGCTCAGGTACAGAACGTTCTTAAGAAGGCGGCAAAGCTTGAAATCGAGATAATCTGTCCGCTGCACGGTCCGGTGCTCAGCGAAAACCTCGGCTACTACCTTGACCTGTACAACACCTGGTCGAGCTACAGCGTTGAAACCGAGGGAATTATGATCGCCTACACCTCCGTTTACGGTCACACCAAAAAGGCTGTGGAGCTGCTTGCCGAAAAGCTTAAGTCAAAGGGCTGCCCGAAGGTTGTCGTAAACGACCTTGCGCGCGAGGATATGGCAGAGTGCGTTGAGGACGCGTTCCGCTACGGCAGGATCGTGCTTGCCACCACGACCTATAACGCCGAGATTTTCCCGTTTATGCGCGAATTTATCAACCACCTGACCGAACGCAACTTCCAGAAAAAGCGCATCGGTTTGATCGAAAACGGCTCTTGGGCGCCGCTTGCCGCAAAGACCATGAAAAAAATGCTGGAGGGCTGCAAGAACATTGAGTTCGTAGAGCCGACCGTTCGCATTATGTCCGCGCTCAACGACGAGAGTATGGCTCAGCTTGAGGCACTTGCCGACGCGCTGTGCCACGACTACATCGAGCAGGACGGCGAAAAGGCAAACAAGAACGATTTGACCGCGCTGTTCAAGATCGGCTACGGTCTGTACGTTGTCACCTCAAACGACGGAAAGCGTGACAACGGACTGATCGTAAACACCGTTACCCAGGTGACCGATTCTCCCAACCGCGTCGCAGTTTGCATCAACAAGCAGAACTACTCGCACCACACCATCAAAAACACAGGCGTTATGAACGTGAACTGCCTGTCGGTCGAGGCGCCGTTCAAGGTGTTCCAGACCTTCGGCTTCCAAAGCGGAAAGAATGTTGACAAATTCGCAGGCACCACTCCCCTGCGCTCCGACAACGGGCTTGTGTTCCTGCCCAACTACATCAACGCGTTTATGTCGCTGAAGGTCGAGGATTACATCGACCTCGGCTCGCACGGTCTGTTTATTTGTAGCGTCACCGAGGCTCGCGTGATCTCCGACAAGGAAACCATGACCTATACCTACTATCAGAAGAACGTCAAGCCCAAGCCCGAGACCGAAGGCAAAAAGGGCTGGGTGTGCAAGGTATGCGGCTATATCTATGAAGGCGACGAGCTGCCCGAGGACTTCATTTGTCCGCTGTGCAAGCACGGCGTAGCGGACTTTGAGCCGATCGAATAACAGCGCCGTGACGCTTTCGCCCGCCTTTTGAAAAAACATCTTTCCGACAGCTATCATCAACGGCAGGACGGAGAAACCCACTAAAAAAGCAGGGGCGCACGTTAAAACGCGTGTGCCCTTCTTTGAGGAAGATTATGAAAAAATATATTCTCGCCCTTGACGAGGGCACAACAAGTGCGCGCAGCATTTTGTTTGACCGCGACTGCAATGTGGTCAGTATGGCGCAGCACGAGTTTCCGCAGATCTATCCTCAGCCCGGATGGGTGGAGCAGGATCCGATGGACATATACGCAAACCAGTACGCCTCGCTTACCGAGTGCATTGCCAAAAGCGGCGTTTCGCCCGATGAGATCGCAGGTATCGGCATTACAAATCAGCGCGAGACCGCGATCGTTTGGGACAAGCGCACAGGCAAGCCCGTTTACAACGCCATTGTTTGGCAGTGCAGGCGCACCTCACAGATTTGCGAGGAGCTTGAAAAGCAAGGCTGCGCTTCCCTTATTGCGCAAAAAACGGGACTAAAGCTGGACGCTTATTTCAGCGCGACCAAGATTGCGTGGATACTTGACCACGCGGAGGGCGCGCGCGAAAAAGCCGAGCGCGGCGAGCTTTTGTTCGGCACGGTGGACACCTGGCTTTTGTGGAAGCTGACCGGCGGAGCCGTACACGTTACCGACCGAACCAACGCCTCGCGCACGATGCTGTACAACATAAACACCTGCGAGTGGGACGAAGAGCTGTGCGGGCTGTTCCGCGTGCCTTCTTCTATGCTGCCCGAGGTAAAAAGCAGCAGCGAGGTTTACGGCACAATGAAGCTTATGGGCGCGGAGGTGCCGCTGTGCGGCATTGCCGGCGACCAGCAGGCGGCGCTGTACGGACAGGGCTGTGTGAACGCCGGAGACCTTAAGATCACCTACGGCACAGGCTGCTTTTTGCTTGCAAACACAGGCGACTCGCCGGTTTTCAGCGAGCACGGTCTGGTGACTACCGTCGCCGCCACGGTGAAGGACGCTCCGGTGCAGTACGCGCTTGAAGGAAGCGTTTTCGTCGGCGGAGCGGTGATACAATGGCTTCGCGACGAGCTGAGGCTTATAAAGGATTCCGCGGACAGCGAATATTTCGCGCGCAAGGTCCGCGACAGCGGCGGAGTATACATCGTGCCTGCCTTTGCCGGCTTGGGCGCTCCGCACTGGAATATGCGCGCGCGCGGCACGATCACCGGACTTACGCGCGGCGCAGGCGCTGAGCATATCATCCGCGCGGCGCTTGAAAGCATCGCCTATCAGTCGGACGACGTTATACGCGCGATGCAAAGCGACTTCGGCGGAAGCATAACCACACTTAGAGTTGACGGCGGCGCGTCGGCTAACAATCTGCTTATGCAGTTTCAGGCGGACATATCCGATCTTGAGGTGATCCGTCCGGCTCAAAAGGAAGCCACCGCCGCAGGCGCGGCTATGCTTGCAGGACTTGCGGTCGGGTTTTATGACGAAAAGCAATTATTCAACACCAATTCACTGAACACGGTGTTTAAGCCATATATGGCGGAAGCCGAGCGCGAAAAGCTGCTGAGCGGCTGGCGCAGGGCTGTGAAGGCGTGTTTGTTAAACGAGGGAGAATTATGATCGAAATTACAGAAAGAAGAATACCGTCTGCCGATCAGACGCATCAGCTTTACTGCCGTGTTTTCTATCCCGAAGGAGAGATCAGAGGACTGTTCCATGTGGTGCACGGTATGACCGAGCATATACGCCGATATGAGAAGTTTATGACTGAAATGGCGGAGCAGGGCTGGCTTTGCTTCGGCTTTGACAACCTCGGTCACGGCTACACCGCAGGCGATGATGATTTGGGATATATCGGAGAATGGCAGTGGCCTGTCGATGACGTCCGCAATGTGTCGCTGCTGATGAAGCAGGAATACGGCGAAGCTCTCCCCTGTGTGCTGCTCGGCCACAGTATGGGCAGCTTTATCGCGCGGTGCGCGGCAACTCCGAAGATTTGGGACAAGCTGATAATTATGGGCACAGGCGGTCCGAATCCGGCTTCGCGCGCCGGCTTGCTGCTTATCTCGCGGCTGATAAGACACTTTGGCGAGCGCTCGTACTCCTCGACTATCGAAAAGCTGCTGTTCGGCAGCTATAACAGCCATTTTCCGGGCGAAAACGACTTTGTGGCGATGATCAGCACAATACCCGAGGTGAAGGAAGCGTACCGTCAGGACAAGTACTGCACCTTCCGCTTTACGCTGAACGCCTTTTATGTGCTGGTCAAGCTGCAAATGCTTTGCAACCGCAAAACGTGGTATCAGCACATCAGCGGCAACCTGCCGATTTTGCTTGTTTCGGGAAGCGAATGTCCTGTGGGCGACTACGGCAAGGGCGTTGAAAAGGTTTTCAATGAATTAAAAAGCAACGGCAAGGACGTGCGGATGAAGCTTTATGAGGGCTGCCGCCATGAGATCTTAAACGACGTCTGCCATGATGAGGTCGTGAAGGATATTTCGGATTTTGTGAATCCTTTATTGGATACTAATACCTAATAAAAAGCAGACAATCTTTGCGGTCTGTTTTCCGCAATACTGCGTTGTCGTCCTTGCAAGGCGCCAGCCTTGCTGTGTCCTTCGCCTTGTCTTGCGAAAAATATCCTCGCAAAATATAAGTCTACTTTCTATCAGGAATTAGTATAAAACAAAACGAAAGGCTCCCTATGGCAGGGAGCCTTATTCTTATCCTAGCTTTATATCAAAAATCCTTGCGGCGTTTTTCCACATCAAATTCTCGTAATCCTCCGGCGAAATCATCTCGCGAAGCTCGTTAAAATACTGCTGATAAAGCGAGCGGTCGCCTGTTTTGTTGTGCAGCAAGGTGTCCTTGCCGTCGATCGGATTGTCTGTGCCGAAAAGCATTTTTTCGCTTCCGTAACGGCGGATGGCTTCAACGGTCGTCGCCACCGGCACCCATGTTGTATCGCCGTAAAGGTTTGGCAGCTTGCCCAATAGATCAAGCGCGGTTTTGTTGTCGGTGCCCAAATCCATATGCACCATCACAAAGTCGGTTTCGGGATGCCGCTTTGCGGCGTTGTACAAATGCGGCGACATCGCTTCCTCACAGCCGCCTGTGTGCGAAACCACGGGCAGCCCAAGCTCCGCCGCAAGACGGTACACCGGCTCCATCCGCTCGTCATCGGGCGCGGTGCGCGAATGGAACGGATGAAGCTTCAAGCCGTATATAAGCTCGCGATCGTCCTTTATCATCTTAACAAATTCCTCATCGGGCAGCTCCCGATGGATCCTCAGCCACGGCAGCACGCCCAGCTTGCCGGGCGCTTGTTTTGCAACCGCTAGGGTTTTGCGCAAAAGCTCATTCTGCGGCGTTTGCCATTCATCGGGAACCGGGTTGCCCTGATGGTCAAATTCCGCGCCCTCAATATTGCTGAAAAGCGAAAAGTCAATGCCGTAGCGCTCCATCGAATACAGCAGCTGCTCCGCCGTCATTTCAAACGGCGGCAAAATGCCGATATGAGCGTGGCTGTCAATTATCATCAAACTCACTCCTTTGCCTTTGTCAGCTTCACCACGCACTCGATATGCGCGGTGTGGGGGAACATATCCACCGGCTGTATCCTGCGCACACGGTAGTCGCTGTGCTGCTGTAAATAATGCAGATCGCGCGCGAGCGTTTCGGGGTTGCAGGAAATATAAACCACCTTTTTCGGCGCAAGCGTTATCAGCGCGTCCAAAAACGCCTTGCTGCTTCCTGCGCGCGGAGGATCCATCAGTACCACATCCAAATGCTCGCCTTCCTCGGCGACAGCCTGCATAAATTCGCCTGCGTCGCCCTTGAAAAAGCGGATGTTGTCCAGCGCGTTCGCCTTGGCGTTCGCCCTTGCGTCGCGCACCGCGTCGCCGTTTAATTCAACTCCGATCACCTGACCTGCGCCGCGCTTGGCGGCAACGATCCCGATCGTTCCTATGCCGCAGTAAGCGTCAAGCACGGTTTCGCTTCCCGACATATCGGCAAATTCCATCGCCTTGTTATAAAGGATCTCGGTCTGTACCGGATTGATTTGGTAAAAGCTCTTCGGCGAAATGCGAAAGCGGCAGCCGCACAAAACGTCCTCGATCGTACCCTTGCCGTAAAGCACGGTCTGCTTGTCGCCCAGCACAAGATTTGTGCGGTAGGGATTCACATTCTGCACAACGGTTTTGATCTGCGGAAATTGCTTAGTGATCTCCTTCACAAAATTATTCCTTGAAGGAAAAACAGCAGTGCCCGTCACCAGGACAAGCATAACCTCGTTTGTTGCAAAGCCGCGCTTGACAAGCACATGGCGCAAAAAGCCCTTTCCGGTGTCCTCGTTATAAGTCGTCAGGCGAAACGAAGGCAGAAGCTTGCGCACCGCGACGATTATCTTATCCGACAGCTCGTCCTCGATTTGACAGCTGTCAACGCCCACGATATGGTGCGTGCCGGACTGATAAACGCCCGAAATGATCCTGCCCTGACGGTTGGTAAAAAACGCTGCCTGAACCTTGTTGCGGTAGTGATAAGGCATTTCCATCCCGATGATCGGCTGCACTTTGCCAAAGCCCTTAAGCAGTCGTATCACCTTTGCCTGCTTAAAGCGCAGCTGTTCGGGATAGCTCAAATTTTGCAGCTGACAGCCGCCGCATTTTTTATATACGGGACAGCCGCCGTTTTGTATGTTTGTTTTTGACTGTGACATACCGCACCTCGTTATCTTTTCTGAACCTATTATATCATTATTTCTCAGTCAGCACAATATCCAAATAAGATAATGTTCGGCGTGCGCCGCCTATGGGGAATAATGCGGCAAAGCCGGCAAAAAAGAAAAACATTTGCGTTTCACTGTAAGTTGCGGTATAATAAACAGTGAACGGAGGTGCGCGGCTTGAAGCACAAGATCCTGATAATTATTATCGCCGTTATTTTTGCGGCAGGCGTTGTCGGCAGTGTGCTGGTGCTGAACGCGCCAAAGAAGAACATCGTGCGCATAAAAAGCGGGGAAGAGGTGCTGTATACTCTTGACCTCAGCCGCGAAGGCGACCGAACCTTTACGGTAAAAACCGACAGCGGCAGCAATGAAATAGAAATCAAAGACGGCAAAATACGCGTCAAAGCCGCCGATTGTCCCGATCAAACCTGTGTGCGTATGGGATGGCTTGAAAACGCGGCAATGCCGGTGGTGTGCCTTCCGCACCGTCTTGTGCTTGAATTTGCCGACAGTGACAGCGGCGTTGACGCCGTTTCGGAGTAGTGCTATGAGCGTTAAGCGTTTGGCGCGGCTGGCAATGCTGACAGCCGTCGCGTTAATAATTTTTATTGTGGAGCTGCAAATCCCAAATCCGTTTCCGATCCCCGGAATCAAGCTGGGACTTGCCAATATCATAACGGTTTACGCCGTTTATCACTACCGCGCCGCGGAGGTCGCAATGATCGTCGGCGTGCGCATTTTGCTGGGCAGCGTGTTCAGCGGCAATTTTATGGCGCTGCTCTACAGCGCCTGCGGAAGCTTTTTGTGCCTGCTCGGAATGCTGCTGCTCAAAAAAGTCGTCAGCGAGCGGTATGTGTGGCTTGCAAGCATATTCGGCGCGCTCCTTCACAACACCGGACAAATGGCGGCGGCGCTCCTTGTTACCCAAACGCCCTCGTTGCTTATGTATTATCCCTTCCTGGTGGTGTCGGGCTGCCTTGCCGGACTGTTCACAGGTCTGTGCGCGTGGCTCCTTATCCCGCGCTTAAAGCGGTTTGGTGAGGATTAGGGCGGCAGTAGCGCATTATCCTCTTTTACTTTTTCTTCTGTTGTTTTTGGCTGCTTTGAGGAAGGGAAAACAAGAATAGTGCATATAATTCCGCACGGAATCCTCAAAAAGTTTTACACGACGCAGAATTGACAAAACGCGAAAAATCGAATATACTGTGTATAAAGACAGCAAAGGCGCTGCGGATACCCGCAGTGCCTCTATTTTTCGATACAGGAGAGAGTTTGTATGTCAAGAGTTCCCGAAATGTTCGGCTGCAATGTTTTCAATGACAAAAAAATGCAGGAAAGACTGCCCAAGGCTACCTACAAGGCGCTGAAAAAGACGATCAGCGACGGCGAGCCTCTGGACATCAGCGTTGCAAATGTAGTTGCGGCGGCTATGAAGGACTGGGCTATCGAGATGGGCTGCACCCATTATACTCACTGGTTCCAGCCGATGACAGGCGTTACCGCCGAAAAGCACGACAGCTTTATCCAGCCAAACGGTGACGGCGTTATTATGGAGTTTTCAGGCAAGGAGCTGATCAAGGGCGAGCCCGACGCTTCCAGCTTTCCGTCCGGCGGTATTCGCGCAACCTTCGAAGCGCGCGGCTACACAACTTGGGATCCCACTTCTCCCGCGTTCGTAAAGGACGGCTCTTTGTATATCCCGACAGCGTTTTGCTCCTACACGGGCGAGGTGCTGGACAAGAAAACCCCTCTGCTCCGCTCGATGGAACGCATCAGCAGCGAAGCGGTGAAGATCCTGCACTTGTTTGGCAAAAACGACGTGAGCCGTGTCATCACCACGGTGGGACCCGAGCAGGAATATTTCCTGATCGACCGCGACCTTTATGAACAGCGCGAGGACTTGAAGCTCTGCGGCAGAACGCTCTTCGGCGCGAAGGCTCCCAAGGGACAGGAGCTTGACGACCACTATTTCGGCGCGATCAAAACACGCGTGGCGGCATATATGAAGGATCTCGACGACGAGCTTTGGAAGCTCGGCGTGCTTGCAAAGACAAAGCATAACGAGGTCGCTCCGTCACAGCACGAGCTGGCTCCGATTTTCACTACGTCAAACATCGCCAACGATCACAACGAGCTGACGATGGAAATTATGAGAAGAACCGCCGAAAAGCACGGTCTTGTGTGCCTGCTTCACGAAAAGCCCTTTGCGGGCGTTAACGGCTCCGGTAAGCACAACAACTGGTCGCTTTCAACAAACACCGGCGAAAACCTGCTCTCTCCGGGCAAGCACCCCGAAACGAATTATCAGTTCCAGCTGTTCTTGGCTGCTGTTGTCAAGGCGGTTGACGAATATCAGGATCTGCTGCGCGCTACCGTGGCTTCCGCCGGCAACGATCACCGCCTGGGCGCGCACGAGGCTCCGCCTGCGATCATCTCAATGTATCTCGGCGATGATCTGGGCGCATTGGTAGATTCCATAATCAACGGCGAGGAATACATCAGCCACGGTAAGGAAAAAATGCAGACAGGCGTTGATGTGCTTGCCGACTTCAAAAAGGATACATCAGACCGCAACCGCACTTCACCCTTTGCCTTTACCGGCAACAAGTTTGAGTTCCGCGCGCTCGGCTCGGCGCTCAATATCGGCTGCCCGAACTATATGCTCAACACTATGGTCGCCGAACAGCTCAGCCAGTTTTATGTTGAGCTGAAAAACGAAACGGACTTCATTCCGGCAGTAAAATCGCTTGTAAGAAGCGTGCTGACCGATCACAAGCGTATTATCTTCAACGGCGACAACTATACCGACGAGTGGGTAGAGGAAGCCAAGCGCAGAGGTCTTTATAACCTCAAGTCTATGCCCGAGGCGTACAGCCACTTTATGGACAGAAAGAACGTCGATCTGTTCGTCAAAAACAAGATCGTCACCGAGGCTGAATATCGCGCGCGCCGCGACATTGAGCTTGAAACCTACTGCAAGCAGATCAACATTGAGGCGCTGACGATGATCGATATGGCTCGCAAGAAGATCGCTCCCGCGGTATCGGAGTTCGCGCGTGAGCTCAGCGACGCCGCTTTGTCAAAAAAAGCCCTCAGCGACCGAATCCCCGTTTCCTACGAGGAGGATCTGGTCGTCAGCCTTTCCAACAAGCTTGTGTGCTTCGTAAAGAAAACAGGCGAGCTTGAGGAAGCGGTGATGGTAGCCGACAGCCACCGGGACGACATTCTAGACCGCGCCTTCTATTTCCGCAACGAGGTGTTCTCGCGTATGCAGGAGCTTCGCGCCATAGGCGACAGTATGGAAACCGAAACCTCGTCAGACTTCTGGCCTTATCCGTCATACAGCGAGCTGCTGTTCAGCGTTTAAGGCAACACCGCACAATTCAAGGCGCACGGCTTGCTTGAATATTATTCCGTCAGCTTGCCCAAAAAATCTCGGCAAGGC
>JBGUOX010000063.1:0-19036 GCA_045129995.1 Ruminococcus sp.
TTGCCCTCAGCTATCACTTCCTACTGCCAAGCGTGTAGTGGACTTTCACCACCGAGTTACTACCCATTCCGGGCAAACCAAAAAAGCTCAGAACCGAAACAATGGTTCTGAGCTTGATTTTTTTATGGTTTTGTTACGCTACAAAGATAAGGTAACGCTGCAGCGAAGTAACGTCGTTGACCGAAACTCTGCCGTTAAAGTCAAAGTCACAGCAAATGATCTGATCCTTTGTCAGCTGAACGGTGTCGGTGAGATATTTCTGAATAAGCGTTGCATCCAGAATGGTTACGCGTCCGTCGCCGTTTACGTCGCCGATGAGCCTGTCCTTAGCGTAAGGAACCTCGGTGGTGTCCTCGCGTTCAAAGGTGGGAGCCACTGTTGTAGGCGGAACCGTAGTAGGCGGAACCGTAGTCGGAGCTACTGTTGTAGGCGGTACGGTAGGCGCGGAGGTTGTGGGCTGAGGTGTTGCGGATACATAGTTGCAATACTCAAGCGCTACCCAGCCGGTCTTGCCGCTGTATGTGGTCTTGCCCCAGTCGCGGCCGTCCGCAATAGTTGTTTCGGTAACGGTCAGCTGTGTGCCGTCGGGAACGGAAGCAATGCTGGAGTAACCGGTGCCGGCGCCCGAACGCAGGTTCAAATAAGGCGTTGCGTCGGTCTTGTAAACGCCTGTTTTGTAAGTGGAAACAGGATTTACAACTTCCGCAGAATCGATCAGGTAAATATAACCCTGGAATGTCCACCAGCTGTTGCCGCCGGGATTGGAATCTGTTGTTTTGGCATAGGTCAGATAGAAGGTTCTTCCGCCCCACTCGGAGTTGGAAAGCGTCATATTGCCGTTGCTGTCGATTTGCTCAACAACAGCAACGTGACCTGCGGAACCGCCGTAGTTCCAGCAGGCGATGGCGCCTACCTTGGGAGTGCTACCGTATTTATAGTATTTGTTCTCTGCGTTATAGCCGTACCAAGCACCTGCGCTGCCCCAAGAGAGGTTGGGCTCGGTGCCGAGGATCTCATAGGCTCTGCCGTAAGCGTAAGCGGTGCAGTTGGGAAGTCCGTAGCCCGCGTACTGGAAGATGTTGTAATCATCATCATAATAATACTTGTTGCTTCCGGAGGGAGCAGACAAGCGCGGCGTGAACGTCGCGGCATAAGCCTTCTTGCCGGTGAGAGCAGAAAGCGAAAAAACAGTTGTGAATAAAACTGCGGCAACAACAAAGACCGCTGAAACATTTTTCAAAACGCTTCGTTTCAAAGAATCATCCTTTCCGAAGATTGGTGTCTGATAACCGAATCATTTTAGCTTTACAACGGTTACGATTTCGTAACCAAGGCTATTGTAACACTTTTGTCAGATTTTGTCAAATTGTAATTCGCCGATTATTCATACACTATGCAGGGATATTTGCTACACTATTCACAATATATTGTAATTTGCAGGAAAATAACTCCTTTTATTTTCTTTTTTGAAATATTCTTTGCCGCTCTATTTTCGATTATAGCACATTATTCCTGAAAAATAAAGAGTTTTTTTCATTTTTGGAAAAAAAATATTATAACCGAATGTTATAATCATTCTATCAAATAACAAGGAGGAGCTCCCCCATGAGAAAGATAACCGCTTTACTTGCCGCGCTCGTCATGGCACTTTCTTGCGTCGCAATTCTCGGCGGCTGCGGTGAAGTTGGTAACGAAGTTGTAAACAAAGGAAAAGAATATCTTAAAAGCGAAGCAGGAGTCAGCGGCGACGTCAGTTCGCTGAAAAGCCAGGCAATCGAGTACGGAAAAAACGAGCTTGGTCTTAACGGCGACAATGACGTTATTGAAGGCACCTGGAAGCAAACAGATAAAACCAACGGCGACTGGGTTTGGACATTTGACGGCAAAGGAAGCTGCCATTTGCAGGGCATCACCGTCGGCTTTGAGAGCGACGGCTCCTACACCGTTGACGCGAGCGCCGCGATCGTCACTGTGAATTTGGATGGCTGGGACGCACAAAAGGTATACACCTACAAGTTGAAAAAGACGCTTTCGGACGAAGTGCTTGACCTAAAGGAAGCCGGTTCTAGCTATCACCTGAAAAAGCAGCAGTAAGTAACCCCGCACCGCCAAATCGGCGGTGCTTTTTTTGCGAGAACGCCTTTTCCCTGTCACGCTCCATTCGCCGAATCATCGGGATCATATTGCAATTTTCCCTTCAAAATGCTATACTGATTGTATTATTTGGCAAAACTTTGATTGAGATTTGCACGATACCGAATTTGACAAAAGGAGCGTATCATGAAAAAGAAACCGAAGATCCTAAAGCCAAGGGTGTTCATTCCTCTTATCATCCTTCTGCTGTTTTATATCGGCTGTGGGATTTATATTCTTTATGCCGGCAGAACGAATACGACCACCTTATCCATCGGAAAGCCCGACTATATCGCCGGCTCTTTATCGGCGGAATCATCGGACGAACAGGTAATGAGGGTTCATCAGGTGTCCGAGCACGAGGATGAGTACGGCATTGTTCTGACTGTGGAAACAGAAAGAACAGGCAGCGGCAGCGCGACGCTGTATATCAAATTTGATATGGTCAATAATGAAACCGCCGAAGGAAAGGATACCATTGAGCTTGAGGAGGAAATGCAGGTTCTTCCGTTCGGCATTTTGTACAACAAGTATGATGAGCACTTTAACGGCATTCAAACCATTTTGTTCGCGGCTATCGGCACCATGCTTATCGTCGCGGCAACGCTTGTTTTTTCGCTTATCGAAAAGCAGCGGCTCGGTGCTTTTTCATACTCGTTGGTTTCGCGATGCGGTCTTATCATTTTTTGTATCATCAATTCCGTTATCATCATTCGCGAATGGATAGACTTGTCCGATTTTGACGTTTTGTTTTCTTTTCGGTTTATTATGGAGATCCTCTTCGGAAGCGGACAAACGTTTGTTGAGTTGACGGTTATTCCGCTGGGACTGCTGGCGCTGGCTCTGTCTGTCAGCAACATTTTGTTAGTGCGCAACGAGGGCTTCAGCCCGAGAAACCTGCTCGGCATTTTCCTCGGTATCGTTATGATGGGCGGAGTCGCCGTGATGCACTGGCTAAACCACATCATTGATTATGAAAGCCTTGAGGGCTATTATCTGTCGGCATTTCCCGCGATCTTGTTTGCGTTTATCTACAGCTATTTCGAGTGTATGCTGCTGGCAACGATCGCCTGTGCGGTGCTGTGCACACGCTACAAGCCGCCGTACAATTTGGATTACCTGATCATCTTAGGCTGCGCCATCCGCGCCGACGGCACTCCGACTCCGCTGCTTAGAGGCAGAGCAGACCGTGCGCTGACATTTGAAAAAGAGCAGTTTGAAAAAACCGGCAAGCACGCAAAATTCGTTCCCTCCGGCGGACAAGGCAGCGACGAAATAATAAGCGAAGCGGAAAGTATGAAGCGCTATCTGATGGAGCAAGGCGTTCCGGAAGAACAGATCATCAAAGAGGACAAATCCGTCAACACTTATCAAAATATGGCTTTTTCCAAAAAGGTTATCGAAGCGGACGCCGAAAGCCCTGACGATGTAAACATCGGCTTTTCCACAACGAATTATCACGTTTTTCGCGGCTACACGCTTGCAAATAGAATTAAAATGAAAGTAAGGGGGCTTTCCGCAAAAACAAAGCTTTATTTCTTTCCGAACGCGTTTATCCGCGAGTATATCGGACTGGTTTGGGAGCAAAAGTTCCGCCACTTTTTATTTGTGGTTATGCTGACGTTCAGCCTTGCCGGCATCTATTTTTTGACGGTTTTTAAATAACGTTCGCAAAACGTCACGTAAGCTTTCTCACGTCCGCTCAAAAAGAATATTCGAATAAAGAAAAAAGGCATCCGATCGGGATGCCTTTCTGTTTAAAAGAGATCAAGAAATTTCTGACGGTGTTTTTCGGTAGACAAGCAACAGAAAATCAATTTCGGTCGTCAGCGTTTGCAGCGACTCAAGCCGATCCATACCCTTTGAAGGGGTGTGGTAATAATAGGGCGTCATTTGGAACAGCGCGCTTATGTCATCCTGCGATGAAAGAGTAACGGTTTCTTTGACGCGTATTGTATCCGTTAATTTGAAGCCATCCGCCTGCGGCTGTTTTTCGTCATTCTGGTAAGGTGTATCATAAAGCACCTGTTTCATTCCGTAAAGATGGCGGGCGCCGGGAACCGCGGTGATCAACACGCCGTCATCCGCGAGCACACGGTAAAACTCCTGCGCGTGAAACGGCGCGAACAGGTGGAAAGCCAGCTTGACCGAGCCGGAGCGTACAGGAACAGATGCAATGTTGGCAACAAAAAACGTTGCGCCGCAATGACGCTTTCCGGCAAGCCGAACCATATTTTTGGAAATGTCAAAGCCGTAGAACTCGCGCGTCAGCCGCTTTGTCAAATAATCGGTGTAGTAGCCCTCGCCGCAGCAAATATCAAGCACGGCGTCGCCTTCGCCGGAATAACGCGCGACGCCTTCCGCAACAGCCTGCGCGAGCGGCGCATAGAAGCCCTTGTTGAGAAAATCTCGGCGTGACCTTGCCATTTCCTTATTATCACCGCGGCTGTCCCCTGCCCTTCCGGACACAAGCAAATTGACATAGCCTTCCTTGGCTATATCAAAGCAGTGATTTTGTTCGCACCGCAAAACGCGGTCGTTCGCGGTCAGTACTTCGCCGCATACGGGACATTGTAAAATATTCATAGGCACCTCGAAATAAAGAAAAAAGGAATAATAAAGGCGCAAAGCATACGCTGCCGCTGCTTATTAACAAAGTTCGTCGCGACTTCGCGCTCCTCTCTTGGCACACTCGCCTTCGAGTTCCTTCCGGCTTGCGGTCAGCAATAAATAGAATAAGGATAATTACCGTTGGCACTTACCCTTTTTCTTTGGCTCGACGAAAAAAGTAAAATCCTCGATCTGCTATTCGGCACGTTCTTTATATGCGGATTGGGTGAAGAAAACGTCACGGACATTCCCAAACAGGCTATCCCGTTTTTTTATACTAATCCCTGATAGAAAGTTGACTTATATTTTGCGAGGATATTTTTCGCAAGACAAGGCGAAGGACGCAGCAAGGCTGGCGCCTTGCAAGGACGACAACGCAGTATTGCGGAAAATAGATCGCGAAGATTGTCTACTTTTTATTAGGTATTAGTATTATTTTTGGCAGCCGCTTTTTCGTTGAACGGCGTAAGGTCGTCCTTCTTGACCTTGCTGAACCAGCCGAGCTTTTTGTCAGCAAAGATAATGAATGCCAAATACAGACCAAAGATGACGATTGAAACTATAAGCTCAATAATTTCTACGTCGCTTTTCACTCTGCCGATGCCAAAGCCCGCAAAGTAAAACGCCATCATATTGTTGACGATGTGCAGCGCGCAGCCGGCTTCCAGACCTTTTGTGATGTAAGCGCAAATTCCTAAGATAATGCCCATCACGGAAACGGAGATCACGCCGACGACGTTGTAGGGATGCGCCGCGGCAAAGCACGCGGTTTGCAGCACGATCGCGATCACAGGGAGCTTGAACCAGGATCCGAACGTCTGCATTATATGACCGCGGAACATATATTCCTCGGCAATGCACTGCAACGGCACCAACAAGGTACAAATAATGAAGCCCAGCGCCGTAAAGCGGATGTTGCCTGTGTTTTCTTCGGTAAAAAGATTGATCAGCGTCAGCGGAATGCCTACAAGCACCAGCGCCGCGGCAATGCACTTGAAGAACGCTCCGAAGCTAAAGCCGCCGCGCGAGGATGAGATCGACGAGAACGGACGCGCGTTGACGATGCGGTTGCCCAGGGCAACCGCAGGCAGCATAATAGCTACGCTTCCCAGCGACAGCAACGCGCCCAGCGGTGAATAGGCGTCCAGCGTGTCATAGTAGTTTCCGCTAAGCAGCTCATTAATATCATATCCCTGATTTGCGACAAGAACAGAAGAAACGGCTATAAAAGCCAGCATCATCACTATCAGAGCGCCGAATATTGCAATGCTCGCAAGCAGCGGTTTGTACCACTTATAAGGCGCAAACTGTCTTGGATATGTAATATAGCTTGGTATAGTCGGGTTTTGGTTCGCTTGCATTTTTATCCTTCCTTTCATTCCTGCGCAGCGTCAAAAGCCGCGCTTTTCATCATTTCCTGAAATACAGGCAAATTCTGACTGTTTAGTTCCTTTCTGGAAATATAAAAAACGGAAAATATCTTCTTTTGGTATTTAATCACCCACAGCTCGCCGTACTGAGCTATCGGCTCGCTTGTAGCTGTGTATTCAAACCGCAAGCAGCAGGCGTCGCAGCCGCCGACGGTTTGCTCAAACGTTTCAAGCCTGCGATAATCCTTAAGGGTTCTTGTCAAGCCTTTTTCAGCGCCCTTCAAAACAGCGGCGTTGCTGCTGAAAAGATACAGAAGTCCGGGCTTTGCCGAAGCCACCGACACGATAACGTGCTTATCCTCACAGCGTATGCCGGTGCGGTTTTGTCTGCCGGCAAAAAATGCTCGCAGCTCCTGCGAGTTCATCAGACGATACTCGTCGGGATACTGACAGGAAAAAGCTTCGAGCTTTAATTTTTGCATTTATTAAACACCTCGTTTTCAGTCTGTTTTCACTTAATGTTCAAGCTATATTGTTAATATTATAACATAATAAAAACGGTAAATCAACGGGAACTTATTTTTGAAAGAAAAACATAAAAATGTGTTTTTGTTGTTATTTTGTTATGGTTTGTCTGCTATACTGATGATAGCCCAAGGTATAAAATTCAACGGGAGGGATTAAAATGAAAAGACTTATTGCCGTTATTCTTGCGGCGGTTATGACCGTCAGCCTGCTTGCCGCCTGCGGCAAAACAGACACCCAGGCAAATTTGCAGGCGCTAAACAACAAAGGCGATTTCAGCGGCATCGTAATGATGACGCGCGACGGCGAAACGGTGTATGAGGTAAGCGGAGGCGTTGAAAACGACGAGTCCGAAGAGCCGATAAACGCCGACACGCGGTTTTGCGTAGGCTCGGTTTCCAAGCAGTTTACTGCCGCCGCGGTGCTTATTCTGCATCAGGAAGGCAAGCTGAATGTGGACGACAAGCTTTCAAAGTTTTTTCCGGATTACCGCTACGGCGACGAGATCACCGTTCGAATGCTGCTTGATATGCGTTCGGGCATCGCGGAATTTTACGACATTGAATACATCGACAACGCGTTTACCGAGCTTCCGACAGGTGAGCTTAGGGGAGTTGTCACCAACGACAAAAGCGTGAAGGAAAACCGCCAAACGCTTGAAAGCTGGCTGATGAAGCAGCCGCTCGTGTTTGAACCCGACACCGATTTTGAATATTCCAATTCGAATTACTTTTTGCTTGCGCGGATCGTTGAGATCGTTTCCGGCAAGGACTATCACGACTTTGTACGCGAAAGGATATTCGAGCCGCTCGGGATGAACAGCTCATCGTTTATTGACGATACCGAATTTGTCGAAATACCGCATCTTGCCGCGCCGACGGTCAATCCTCAAACCGTGTATGTCGGAGTAACGATGGGACTTGGCGACATAATATCCGACGCGCACGATCTTGACATCTGGCTCAGCTCGCTCAAGAACAACAAGATACTCAAGCAGGAAAGTGTCGCTATGATGTGTACCGACTACAGCGACGACGATGACGAAGAGGATTACGGCTTCGGCTTCCGCATTTTATACGACGGCGTGTTCCATGTAGGATCAATCACGACATATGAAACGATGGTCTACACCGACGTGCAAAGGGGAGTGAATATAATTGCTGTCACAAACGACGAGCCGAATTTAGAGATCAGCGTTTCGGACATTGTTCTCGATCTTGTGGACAAGCTTGAAGGCGAGGACGACGGACTGCTTGAGGTATAATAAAAGCACAATATAATATTATCAGAGGTTGACTCATTCACTCTTTTTTGAGTTTTGAGTCAGCCTTTTTTTGGCAAAAGATTTCAGAATTGTAACCATTTGAAGTTGAAAAAATGTATATGCTTTTTCGACGATTTGTGTTATAATCGTAAATTGAAGAATTATTTTTTGAAACGGAGGCTGTTATTTTTGCTGTTTAACATTTCTTATACAACACTCAACTTCCTGTTTTTTGTGTTGGCAACAATGCTTGTCTACTTTTTGTTTCCCGTCAAGAAGCATCAGTGGACGGTACTCCTTGCGGCAAGCATATTTTTTTATGCTGTCGCAGGCTACAAATACGCCTATTTCATCCTGTTCACGTCCCTGACGACCTATCTTGTTGCGCTTTGGATAGAACGCGTTGCGCAAAATTCCAAAAAGCTGCTCAAGGAAAAAAAGAAGGACTGGGATCGCGAACAAAAAAAGCAGTACAAAAACAAAATCAAAATCCAAAAGCGTCTTATCATGGCGCTTGGCTTGGTTGTCAACTTCGGCATCCTCGCGTTTTTAAAGTACTATGACTTTACCGCAAACAGCCTTAATGATATGCTTGGCAGCTTCGGCGTTGAGTTTTCAATCCCGACGCTCAAGCTTGTGCTGCCGCTTGGTATCTCCTTCTATACCTTCCAGTCGCTTGGCTACATTGTGGACGTATACCGCGAAAAGACCGAGGCGCAGAGAAACCCGTTCAAGTTTTTGCTGTTCGTTTCGTTTTTCCCGCAGATAATCCAAGGTCCCATCAGCATTTATGACCAGCTGGCTCACCAGCTCTTCGAGCTGCACAAGTTTGACTTCAACCGTATGAAGCACGGTATGGAGCTGATTTTATGGGGCTTCTTCAAAAAGCTCATCATCGCCGACCGCGCCTATGTCGTAATCAGCGCGGTCGAAAAGGACTACGGCAGCTTTGGCGGCACAACGCTTACCTTCACCGTTTTGCTGTACGCTGTCCAGCTTTACGCCGACTTCTCGGGCGGCATCGACATCTCGCGCGGTGTTGCTCAGATATTCGGCATTGATATGATCGACAACTTCAAGCGTCCGTACTTCTCAAAATCCATCAACGAATACTGGCGCAGATGGCACATTTCGCTTGGCGGATGGATGAAGAACTACGTGTTCTATCCGCTGGCGATGTCAAACGCTTTCATCACCGCAAGCAAGAAGATGAAGGGAACACGCTTTGGCAAAACCGCCGCCGGCGCACACATCTCAAAGGTGCTGCCGACAAGCGTTGCCTCGCTGGTCGTATTCCTGATCGTCGGTATTTGGCACGGCGCCGACTGGAAATATGTCGCGTTTGGTGTTTGGAACGGCGTGATCATTATGCTCAGCATCATTATGCAGCCGCTATTTGACGGCGCGGTCGACAAGCTGCGCATCAGCCGCAAAAACCCGGTGTTCATCGGCTTCCAGATCTTCCGCACACTCATCGTTGTGCTCGTCGGTTATGTGTTCGACGTAGCTCCTTCATTTGAACAGGGAATGCGCACGATCGCGCTGTTCTTCACGGGACAAAACTTCGGCGAGGGCTATTCCGAGATCAGCAAGCTCGGACTTGTATTGCCCGACTACGCGGTACTGCTGATAGCTTCCGGCATAGTGCTTGTTGCCAGCATCATCCAGGAGAGAAATCCCGAAACCACCATCCGCACAATGCTTGACCGCAAGCCCTTCGCGCTTCGCTTTTTGGTGCTGTACGCGGCTGTGATGGCAATCGTCATCTTTGGCATCTACGGTTCGGGCTACAACGCCGCGGACTTCGTATATATGCAGTTCTAAGGGGAGGATGACAGATGAAATTCCAGAACAAGATCTCACGCACCGTAAAGGTCGCCCTCTTTTTACTGACCGTAATGCTTTCCTGCATTGTTTTGCAGTATTACTTTTTGCGCAATACCGACAGCAACAGTCTGCGCGTAGAAGGCTTCTATCAGGAGCAGCACGATTCGCTTGACGTTGTGTTCATCGGCGCCAGCGACATCTACACAAGCTTTATGCCCGGCAGAGCGTATGAAAAATACGGCTTCACAAGCTATGTGCTCGCGTCGGAATCTATCACCTCCGAGGGCGTTAAAACCGCTGTCAAAGAGGCGGTTCGCACCCAGCATCCGGGGATGATCGTCGTTGAGGCAAACGCGTTTTTGTACGGCAACAGCAACAACGACGCAAACCAAGCCTACATCCACAAATTCTTTGACAACCTTCCGCTTACTGTCAACAAGCTTGACTACATCCTAAATCAAGTGCCTGTTGACCAAAGATGGGAATATATCTTTCCGCTTATCAAGTACCACGGACTGTGGACGGAGTTTCCGGAGCGCATCTATATGACCGCAAACAACCTGTGGCTTGACGTGCGCGGCTTCAACTACTTCAAGGGCTTTACAACTACCGCTAAGGTGTTCAAGCCCACCGTAAAAAGCAAAAACGCCGAGCTTCCGTTTGAGGATGGAATGCTTGACCTCGATCCCAAGCTTGAGGCGCAGCTCATCGATCTGCTTGAGTACTGCCAAAACAACAACGTAAAAATTATGTTTGTGCGCGCGCCGCATTTTGTAATCGACAAAACCTATGACCGCGTAAAGCGCTCTAACACAATGGCAATGATCGTCAACGAATACGGTTTTCCGTACTATTCGGCTGAAATGGAAGCTGTGGAGCCGGAGCTTAACATCGACGAAAACAAGGATTTCTATAACGAAGATCATATGAACGTTTACGGCGCGCTTAAATTCACGGACTATCTTTCCGAGAGGATCGTCAATTACGAAGAACTGGAAATCGATCCGTTGACAAAAGACCAGCGTGATACCTGGAAAGAGATCGCTTCCTCAACAAATAAGCTGTACCGTTACTGCGACGATTTGATGAAAAAAGGCGAGGTGCGCAGCGTACAAGAGGACGTTATTACACTTTCGGAGCTCGGAAACTACTCCGGTGATCCAATAAAGACGAAATGACGGGGGAGGAGAGTGTGATATGAGATTTTCAAAAGCTATCAAAGGCATTAAGCTGCTGTTTGTTTCCGAGTTTTTCAACATAGCTTCCCTCGTATTCTTGCTGATGAGTTCGGTATTCGTTCTGTTTGTCACGGATGAGATCACGCCCGAAAAGCATCCGAAGGCTTATTTTGCTATGATGACGCTGATCGTTATCTACATCGGCTTCGGCATTCTCAGCTTTTTGCTGCAATTCATTGGACTGCTGATCGCGCGAAAAGACGAACCGATGTTTTCAAGGTGCATTTTGTTTGTTGTGATCTGTGCCGTAAGCACCGTTATGATGCTGTTCGCGAGCGGCGTGTTCAACAAAATCAACATCAGCATTGAAGAGATTTCAAACCTGCTGATATATGTCTACATTATTCTTGGCATATACACGATTTACGAGCGAACGGGCGACAAAGCGATGATGCTTGTCAGCAAGCTGTTTATGCTGCTTGTCACGATTTTCTACGCGTTTATTCTCGTAATGCATTTTGCCATCGCCATCGTTCCCGAGCTTGACGAGAGCCTCGGCGTTGTAACGGCTGTGCTTGAGCTGCTGTCATCTGTCTTTTTCCTGATTTACTTAGGCGTCGTTAAAAGAATGATGAGGCTAAGCGAAAGGGAAGCCCTGCAAAGCAAAGCGGCAACCGTTACGGAAGCGGCAGACGAAACCGCGTAAACCGAATATAAAAATACACCGGAGGTAAATCAAAACCTCCGGTGCTTTTTATATCATTGCATATTGATTTAGTTCAGCTTAAACTGCCGGTTCAACGTTTATTCTTCCGTGCTGTTTGTTTTGGATTTGCGCTTTTTCAAAAGCAAAATCACAACGACCGCGATTATGACAACGGGAACGGCGAAAAGCAAAACGGTCAGGACAGTCGCTATCGCGTCGTCGCCGTCCTTGGCTTTTTTGTTGACCTGCGACGGAGTTGCGTTTGCGTAATACTCGTCAAGGAAGGCGCCGACCGCCTCAATGTCATAAAGCTTGCTGTAATCAGTGGTGTCCTCGTTTTCGTAGGTCACGGTTTGAAAATCTACCTTAGCGCCCTGTTCAACATCCTCGCCCTTTTGATTGAGCATGGTCTTGAAGCCTGAGATGGAATAGGCAGTCTTGCCGGGAAAACTCAGCCGCAATACATAGCAAGTGCCGCCGCCGCTGGTTTCGCCGATGACCGGAATGCCGTAGTCCTTGGCAAGACAGGGAAGGAAGTTCGCGCACGAAAACGACATATTGCTTGTAAGGATAGCGAAGCGCATTGAATAGTGCACCTCGTCGTCTTTTTCGTCCACCTTGCCGTCCAAATTCTTGTCCACCATAGCGGTATCTCGAACAAGGTTGCCTGTCATCGTGTTGCGCGAATAGAGATTGTTTTGGTCTGTCAGCATTGTGATCATATACATCAAAACCGCATTGGAGCCGCCGGTGTTTTGAGAAACGTCGATCAAAAAGATCTTCGCGCCTTTCTCCTCGGCGAGATCAAGCGACGCCTTGAACGGCTCGATCACCTCGTCGTCAAAGTCGTTAAAGACAAAAACCGCGGTTTCTCCGCACATCAAAAGCTCAGCAAACTCGGTGTCGTTGTTTTTCCAGGTTTTGACGATCTCGTATTTTGAATATGCGTCGCTTCTAAGCTCTCCAAGGAAATCGGGAAGCTTGCTGTGCTTCTCTCTTGTTTCCAGATTCTCCGAAACCGCCATCGCGTGAGGATTGTCTTTGTCCTCAATTATCGTTTCAACGGCAGCGGAAAACTCGGTCGTTTCTTTTGTAAGCAGAGCCGTTGTGTAGCCGTAGCTCATACTTGTGTGCCCGCCGTCATCCATTACGGTGTCAAGCAGCACCAAAGCCGTGTAGAAATCCATCACGTTTTCGGAAAGCAGCAAGGGCTTGACAGTGCTGCCAAATTCCGAGCTGCTCATCGCCTCGTCAAAGCTTTTATCCTTTAAGTCAGACGAAATCGCCGCGTTTGCCGGCTTGCCGTAGATATAATCCATCACAAAGCACAGCTCTTTGTAAGTATATTCGATCTGATCCTTGCTGCGCGGCGCAACGGAATATTTGTTTTTCGCGTCGTAATACGGCGTTCCCATTGTTTCAACAAAATAAATATTGTTGTCCAGATAAACCGCGCCCAGGTTCACATCTGAAATCAAATCGCTGATGGTGTTCAGCGGAAAATAAGCCGTGCCGTTTGCGGCGGTGAGGTCGATCCCGTAATTGCCGAAGTCAATATCAAGCGGCTTTGTGGTGCCCTCAACCATACGCCTGTAGCCCTTAAGATAAGAGCCTTCGGGACCGTCGCCGTCGGAGTCTGTCGTGTTGATAGGCAAAAAGGTCTCATACTCGTCAAAGTGAACCTTGTCGTGCTCGGTGTCGATGACCATTGTTTTTTCCGTCGTGCTTTTAACGGTGTAAACGCCGCTGCCGCTGTCGGAAACGGTGAAAGAATCGTCATAAAGGCGGTTAAGATAATCAGTGACGCTGATATACGGCGTGGATGGCATATCCTCATAAAACAGGCACTTTATCTTGTCCGTCTTTTCAATTTCGAACAGATACGCCGTAAGCTCCTGCTCGGAGTATTTTCTTTCGGCAGCCGAAACGCTCATAAAAGGCATTGACGCCGCCGCGGTGAACGCCGCCATTGAAACAGCGGCGATCCTAAGTCCGATTATTCCGGTCTTCATTATCATTCCTCCCGAAAATATTTTTTATATTATACACTATTTGACAAAAAAACTCAATATGATTATAATATGAATCAGCGCCGTGAAGCCGGACGCATAATTCTAATCAAGAAAAAAAGCTGTGCAAAAGCACAGCCCGAACATTAAAGCTATCATCAAAACGAGGTGATTTTATGGAACAGATACTGCTTAAGCTTTTTGAAGGCGTCGCGCCGAAATTCGAAGCGCCGCAAATCATCCGCCTTGTGCTGATCATCTGCGTTACCGTTATCGCGTATATCGCGATCGCCGTTGTAAGCAAACGGCTAAAGGCAAGGCTGAGCGATTACGGCGACCTTAAAAGGCGGCACGTGCTTATCACGGGGATCCGAGTGCTCAAGGTAGCCATCGCGGTTTTTGCATCCGTAGCGGCGCTTGGCGCCTTCGGAGTGAACCTGCCGGGAATAGCGACAGCTGCCGCAGTTCTGTTTTTGGTCTTTGTACTGGCGTTCAAGGACTCGCTTCAGGACATATTTGCAGGCATCGTGATTTTAAGCGACAAATACTTCAACGTCGGCGACGCGGTGGAATTTGAGGACAGGGAAGGGATCGTAGTATCCTTCACCGTGCGCACAACAAAAATCGAATGTCTGGACGATCATTCGATACTTTCTGTCGCAAACCGCAACATCACAAAAATACGCAAGCTTACTCACCTGACCGACGTCGATCTGCCGCTTCCTTACGAAATGCGCCAAAAGGACGCGTTCGAGCTTCTTCAAGGCATATGCGGCGAAATAATGAAGCTCGACGGGGTAGAGAGCTGCGAGATGAAGGGCACGCAATGCTTCGGCGAAAACGGCGTTATTTACAAAATACGCTTTTTCTGCGAGCCTGCGAACCGTCCCGACATTCGCCGAGCCGTTCTTAAAACCGTGCGCGACGGACTTGAAAAGGCGGATGTGCAGATTCCCTACACCCAAATCGACGTTCATTCAAGCTGACATATCACCTAAAAACGGTGTCGAAGGTAATAATGCTGTCAAAGCCTGTGACAACAAAGATCTCCGCGATCACCTCGTCAACGTTGATAAGCTTCATTTCGCCCTGCTTGTTCATTGCTTTTTGAAGGATAAGCAGTACGCGAAGTCCTGCCGAGGAAATGTAATCCACATCTTTAAAGTCGATAACAAGGCTTGTTACGCCGTCAAGATATGGCTTTACGCCCGATTCGAAATCAGGAGCGGTCGAGGTGTCGATGCGTCCTGCTACCGAAACGTTCAGGGTGCTGCCGTCTGACTGTCTTTTGATTTCCATTTTTATATTTCTCCTTTATATTGTGATCGTAATGTTATTCAGATCCATAGTGCTCAGGTAATTAATATCCTTTGCCATACCCGTTACCATACGGATTCCGATGTTCTTTGTCGGGTCATCCGTGTTGTGCATTTTAAGCCATTCGGTCGGGTCAAACTTTTTACAGTTATCTCTCATGCGCAGCGTCCATCCGTCGTCAAGTCTGATCACGCGGATGTCGATGCTGTGCTTCTTTTTGTCCGCAAAACCGAAGCGTATTATATTGTTGCTAAGCTCCTCAACGAAAAGCGAAAGCATCATACTCTGCTTTTCGGAAGCGCCGTTGTTTTTGCAAAAATCCTCAACCTGCTTTGAAGCCGGAATCACGTCCTCGCCGTTTTCGATGGTGAAGTCAAGCATATTTTCGGGCGCGACGCCGAAGGGCTCCTTGAGATAAAGAAAATCCTTCGCGCGGCACGGAAAGCCTTTTTTGCGAACAGCCGCAATAACGAAGATGGTGATAAGGTTGATCGTTTCGCCGATAAGGAACGCCCACCAAACCGCGTCCGCGTCCAAAATTCCAAACAGCGCCATCGCCGGCAGCACGATGAAAGGAAAGTTGTCGCAAAAGCAGATAACGTTTGAAAGCACCATACGGCGCATACCCTGAGTGTAATTTATGAAAGCTACGTTGATGCCGTAGAAAAGGATGCTCAGCGCGTAAATGCGCAAGCCCTTTGCCGCAAGAGCGACCATTTCGGCGCCGTCAGCGGAACCGAACAGCCCGGCGATAACGTCGGCAAAAATCAGCAGAACGGCGCTTAGCACCGCGCCTACGACAAGAGCGGTCCTGATCGTGACCTTGACAAGCGATTCAGCCGCGTTTCTGTCCTTTTCGCCAAGTATCATACCTGCAATCATAGCGGTTGTCATCGCAACGCCTATCATCGTTGATGAAGTAAAGTTGAAAACGGTGTTGACAACGCCCAGCGAAGCGACCGCGGTGCTTGACAGCACCGAAGCAACCATAAGCTGATTGAGCACGGCGTTGCGCAGCATCGAGGAAGCCGAACCGACGGCGGAGGACGAACCGGTCATAAAAATCTCCGCCATATCCTTAAGCTTAAGGTTTTTGAAGGAAAAGCGGAAGATGATGTCCTTCTTTGTGAAGTGAAGCAGCATAATTCCCAGCGCCACAATGTAGCTGATCGAGGTAGTAAGTCCCATACCAAGCATTCCGCCGTGGACAACAAGCGCGTTCACGATGTCGCCTGCGACGTCAAGCAGAGTCATAACAACAACAGCGACGATCACCCTGTTCGCGTCCGCGTCAAGGCGCATAAGCGAATTGAACTCAAACAGCAGCAGAACGCAGGGGAAAGAGAAAACAACGCCCAGAAGATAATCGGATACAAGCTGCTGCAAATGAGCCGAGTTGCCCCTTGCACCCAAAAGCACGGCAATGTCGCCGCGGAACAGCAGGATAGCCGCCATCATAAGAACCGAGATCACGGCGGTTATTATCATACACATCGAGAACACGCGCCGAGCCTTGTTTGCGTCGCCCGCGCCGAGATGCTGAACACAGACGATCTGAGTTCCTGCCGCAAGAATGCCGCTGAACACCGTTGCAAGGTTGATGACAGGAGTCACAAGCCCGTAAGCCGCCATACTGTCCGGTCCCAAAAACCTGCCGATGATAATGCCGTCGATCACGATTCCCAGCATCGTGGCGATCGCCGCCAAAATGATGCTGATTACCGAGGTACGAAACAGCTTGTTGATAAGTTTTCCGTTGCTTTTCATTTTGTGCCTCTTTTCAAACTTGGATCAGAAAATAAATATCATCTCTATTATGACACAACAAAGGCAAATTTGCAAGAAAGGTTGCAAACTTTTAACTATACAAATATTGAAAAAAGTTTATAAATCGCGCAAAAAATAATGACATATGAAGAAAATTGTGTTATAATATTCCAAAAGATAGTAAATTTTCTGCTTTGAAAGGATGATTGAAATGAAAAAAGGTTTACTGTCAAAAGCAGCCGCGTCTGCAGCGGCAGCGGCGGTCTGTGCTGCAATGCTTTCCGGCTGCGGCGCGCAGGGAGCCGCCTCAACAAAGGGCTTGGACGCTTCGCTTGAATACGCGACTGCTCAGGTAAAAAAGTATGTTGACACGCAAAACATACGCAGCAGCGAGTTTTCGGACAAGGCGTTTTTTGCCGCCGAAGCAGCGTCTATGCTTGTAAATGACAAGTCCTCAAAGGAGGAGCTTCAAAAGGCTGCGCGCGTGCTTTCGCTCGACACGATCGTGATAGCCGACGCCGAAGGCAAGGTAGTGAACGCCTTTCCCGAGGAATACCAGGGCAAAAAGCTTAAGGAAACCGACTATGCATACTTTAGCCGTATCATCAAGAACATCTCCGTCAAGGATATGACCGACCCGGAGCTTAAGGACGGCGAGTATCTTGTAAAGTCCGGAGTCAAGGACGAAAAGTCCGGCGGCGTTATCGCGGTAGGCTTCACCTCAGGCGATTACGGCAAGATCACAGGCGCTTCGCTTGCGCAGGACAGCGGCGTTAACACCGTTATTTTCAACGACGGCGCGGTGCTCAGCTCCACGCTTGACGGCGTTTCGGCAGGCGAAACAGCGGAAGAAGCCGGCATCAAGGATGACGACTTTGACAAGGAAAGCTTTACGCTCAGCGCAGGCGACAAAAAGTACATCTGCAAAACCGCTTCGGCAGACGACTTCAAGGTGCTTTGCGCCCAGCCCGAGTGATATTTTAAAATAAAATTCAATCTAAAATCAATGAGATAAGGCTGACTCATATCACTTTAGGGTTTTGAGTCAGCCTTTAATTTTATGTCGCAAGCTCTTGAAATCTATACAAAAATATGTTATAATATTTACAATTTATATTATATTTTCTCGCAAGAAAAATAAAAACTGTATATATTATTATTTTGTCACCCGTTTGCTTTATTTGTTCGGCAAATCAGGCGGAAAGATAACGAAAGCCCGTGCGGAAATCATTTACGGCTTTCATTTTGATTTTCAGCTATGATGTGCCGATGTTCGGTATCAAAGGATACGCGGTCAGCGGGCAGACGCAAACCGGCAGTGTTAAATATAAAAAAAATTAATAATTTATAAAGGAGGAAAACTCTATGAAAAAGATTAAAAAGCCGGTCAGTATTGTGCTGGCTTTGATGATGGTTGTCAGCCTGTTCGCCATCGTGCCGATTACTGCGAGCGCGGCAGAAGAAACAATCACCGTCCATAGCAACACCGACAAGCTGAGCAATCACGGTATTCAGAACTTACAATACGGTGAGCATTTAGACTTCGATGGCACCGGATTACCCTGGGGTACCTTTGTTGCGCCTCCCGGAAAGGTCTTTACAAAAATTGTAAGTAACGGTGCTAATAGAGGTGCGATCAATTGGACAGGAAGCGCAGACCGCGTAAATCATGACAATATGTGGGGGGAATGGTACATTGATTGGGAGACCGACGAAGAAGGTTTCCGTCCCTTCACCATTTCGTTTACGCTTGCTGACGCTGCTCCCCCCACCTACACCGTAACATGGAAGAACGGCGATACTACTCTCAAAACAGACACGGTTGATAAAGACGCTATCCCTGCCTATTCCGGCGATGTGCCCGAAAAGGCTGAGGACGCGAACTACACCTACACCTTCTCCGGCTGGAGCGACGGCAACACCACCTACGGTCTTTCCGACACTCTCCCCGCGGTCTCCGGCGACGTGACCTACACCGCGCAGTTTACCGCGAACGCGAAGCCCGCTCCCACCTACACCGTAACATGGAAGAACTGGGACGGCTCCGACCTTGAAGTTGACGCCGAGGTTGAAAAGGACACTCTGCCCACATATGACGGCGAAGCTCCCGCAAAGGCAGAGGACGGCGAAAACGTTTACACCTTCGCTGCCTGGGACGACGGCACAACCACCTACGTCCTCGGCGTAGATGATCTGCCGGCTGTGACTGACGACGTTACCTACACAGCTGTATTCACCGCAGCCAAAAAAGAGATCATCGACGGCAAATACTATGTTGGCGGCGAGCTCACAAAGGGCACAGGTCTTGTTAAGGTTGGCAACGACATTTA
>JBGUOX010000064.1:0-22114 GCA_045129995.1 Ruminococcus sp.
AGACAGACAGACAGACAGACAGACAGACAGACAGACAGACAGACAGACAGACAGACAGACAGACAGACAGACAGACAGACAGGATAACTGCGCCCTTTTTTCAGCCACTTCGGTATTCGTAAACACTATTCACATTTAAGCAGATAAAACAACAGGCGGCAAGCCATGCCGATGTTGTTCTCTGCGGTTGTGGGTAGTGTTTTTTGTTTTTGTAAACGCCTATATCCCGCCGCTTTTCAATAATGACTTTTATGACTTTTTCGAAGGCGGGTTTATATAAATTATATTATGATGACAGGAGGTAGTTTTATGAAGAAGAAACCAGTTGCCTTGCTTTCTTTGATGCTGGCGTTTTTGACCGGATGCAGTGCGGTCACGCCGGTTTTATCGGACGCTTTCAATCAAACTGTTTCGGCGCCGGCACTTGTTGCTTCGGTCAACGACGCCGTGAATGATCAAGCCTCGCCCGATCCCGAAACGGATGACGAGAACGCGTATGACGAAAAAGCATCTGACAACAAAGAAGTTGCTTTATCCAACGGCAAAATCCTTATTTATAACTATACGCAGCTTTCCATGATCGGCAGCGGAAAAAGCTATGAGTACGAAGACGGCGTTTCGGTCACTTATGCTTTGGACGCAGAATACAAGCTCGCGAGGGATATTCCTCTTCCGCGGCATACCCTGTGGCAGCTTCCCGATGGATTTAGCGGAAGCATCACAGGAGAAAAGCAGGCTAATGCTCCGTTGTATGACAACGCAAGCGACAGCGTTTATCTTTATAACCCTTACCAGCTTTCGGTTATGGCAATGGATAATGCAGAATTGCAGACGGTTTTGTCGGGCGATTCACAAGCCAAAACCTTTGGTACGGGCACGCCGGTTTGCGTTGACAAAGACAAAAAGGTGCCTTTGACCTACAGCGGCGCGCACAATTATGTGGTATCCGCGCAGTTTGATTCGGATATGACAGTAAAACCGCAGTCTGTTGTCCGCAAAAAAGCGGACGTCGAGGCGGTAGGCGCAAAGGCGGACAGCTCGGTCGGCGCGGCGGCGCCGTATGACGGCCGCGATTTTGCCGGTCAGGTCATAAAAAAGATCAACGGCGAAACCTATATCCTGATCGGTAACGACGCGCAGCTGCGCGCGATCGGTACGGACACAGAGGTATGGACGCGCGCTTACTCTAATTCAAAAATGATCTATGGCGGCGACGCAGATTTGGCGTCCGAGCACAACAATTTCGGCAACTTCACTTTCCATGAGTTGGACGCAAACTTAGCGTCGGATTGGCCACGTGCAGGCGTCAATCAGGATACAGGTCAAACTTATACGGATGACACTCATGTTGATTCAACAGTGTATGGCCTTGCACACAGCTGGCGCACCGGCATAAAATACTCCTCTAACGCCAACTACATCATTTTCCGCAACATCGACCTCGGCGGTACTTCAAATCCCTGGAAACCTTTGATGTTTACCGGAAATATGTACGGAATCAAGAGCGTGAATAACGACAAGCTGTGGAACGGCGACGCCATCGGAAACGCGACGGCTATGATCGCCCGTACCACCGCTAACCGCCCTGTGATCTCGAATGTATATGTGAACAACACTAACCCGATCGAGGTCAATAAGTTCATCGGTATCGGCTTCTTTGCTACGGTCACCAACGAGGTGGACGTTGCTAATATCGGTATCAGCTCAGGCACCGTTCACGTGGAAAACCTCAAACTCAATCAGGTGGCGGTACACAACACCGCGACTACCGCAAAATCCACCCAGTCGATCCTCGGCGGTTTGACAAGCAGTTTGGGCTGGCTTGTCGGCGGCTTGGTCGATTTGTTGGGCACAGCCCTTTCGTTCGGTTCAATGGAACTTTCGCTTAGGAATACGCTCAGCGGATTGCTGAACGCACGCGCGGAAGACCCGACGATTTTTGCTACCGGCGGCTTTGCCGGCAGGGTAGTTGGTGACGTTCAAATCTTCAACTGCGCAGTTACAGGCTCTGTCACGGTCGAAAACGCAAAAGACCGCACCGGCGGCTTTATCGGTTACAGCGAAGGCGTAACACAGTACAGCGGACTGTCAGACGCATTGGGAGTAACCGTTGACGCTTTGTCATCGCTTCTTAACGTCATTCCCGCCTTGGGCTTGGGAGATTTGATATCGATTCTGCTTAAAAACGCGCTGCCTGTGGAAAATCTGATCCCCACCGGCTATATCGCGCCGAAGATCGACAACTGCGAGGTCAACGGTCTTACCGGCGACGTCGGCACGACAAACACTGTTATGGCGGGCGGCTTTATCGGTCAGCAGATCGGAACCCACATCGCGAATTGTCAGGTGACTGAAAGCACCTATCATATCAAGGCGCACAACTACGGCGGCGGCTTCTGCGGCTTGGAGCGTGACGCCGAGATCAAGGGAACGCTCGACGGAGTAGGAATCGACCTCTCTTCTATCGTACAGAGCATTCATCCGCAGAGCGTGATTATCGACAGCAATATTTCCGACAGTACATATAACGTATCCGGCACCGACTGCCTCGGCGGTTTTGCCGGAGCAATGACGAGCAGCTACGCTATTGACTGTACGATCGACTGCGACCAAAATCCGATCGTTTTACACGGTACGGGCGAATATGTCGGCGGCTTTGCAGGCTTTGCCTCTGTCGGCTGGCAGTCGAATTTGGGCAAGGACGAAAAAACGGATTACAGCCTCCTTGGAACGGTCAAAGAGTTGGCGATAGGTCTGCTTTCCTCAGAGGATAAATCGGCAGGTCAAAACCTGCTGACGCTGATGGGCGTTTCGCCCTCGGCGATTCTCGGCTGCAAGGTGTACAGCAGCTCTCTTGAGGTCGAGGCGGACAAGAGCTTTGCCGGCGGTTTTGTCGGCAAGGGCGAGGGCATTTATCTTTGCACCTCAGATCAGGATGCGTATGACGCGATCGCCGCATGGAATTCAGGCACCCTCAAGGAAACGCCGCATGACGAATCGATCATCCTCAGCGGCTTAAAGAGCGTAAGAGCGCACGAAAGCTACGCCGGCGGCGTTGCGGGTTTTATGGGCTCGGCTGCGTTCAGCGGCTTGCTCAATGACGTTGTGGGCTTAGGCGATTTCATCGGCTTTACCATCAGAGACGTCCGTGCGACCGGAATCAGCGGCGGATATACCGTTAAGGCAGATACTTACGGCTACGCAGGCGGCGGCTTCGGCTGGGCTGTCGGCGGCACCGCAACAAATGTCAAATTATTTGAACTCAAGCAGGTCGAGGCGTTTAACCGCGCAGCAGGCTTTGTAGGCGTAGCGGGCCCCGGCGAATTGGCAGGAACGAACGGCTTGACGATAAATCTTCTTGGTCTGAACGAAGTCCTGAGCGTCAAAAAGCTTTTGGACGTCGGTCAGGGCATCGAGGTTCACATCACCGACTGTGATGTAAACGGAATCGAAAGCGGATATACGGTCGACGCGACCGGCAGGAACGAAGGCTACGACGTAGATGAATTTACCGCGGCAGGCTTTATCGCAGACAGCAACAGTACAAAAATCACAGATTGTCACTGCTATAATCTTTTGTCTGTCATCGCGGCGGATGACTACGGTTACGCCGGCGGCTTCGTCGGAACCTCCGAAACAGGAGGTCTTGCCGAGGTCGCGGATAACGACGCGACAAGCGTTAAAAAACTGATAGACGCAAACGGATTGGTAAGAGCGATCGAGTATTTGATCCCCACATACACCAACTGCACAACAAACTTTGTCAACGGCGGCTATGTTGACGCCGATGTTGCAGGCGGCTTTGCTGCCGACTTTGCAAGCGGTACGGTGGATAACTCAAAGATTGCCACGGTAGACGACACGCAAAATCCCAAGTGGGTAAAAACCATAAAAGAGATTTATGATCCCGATGCGGTAAATCCCACCGGCGATCTTCAAAAGCAATTTGCCGTTATCAATATAGACCGTGTATACGGCAGAACCTACGCGGGCGGCTTCGGCGGCAAGCTCCGTTCCGGAGCTCTTGCAAGCGCGGGAAGCGGTTTGTCGATCCTCGGCGACGACAAACTCGGTCTCGATCTGGACGTCACCAGTCTTGCCAGCGTGGTGAACGCGTATATCCCGTATATCAGGCACGCGGGTGTTTACAGTCCAAACGACGGCTTTACCGTTTCTGCGGCGACCGTTCGCTCAAACGATCCCAACTCCGGCAGTGCCGGCGGCTTCGGCGGCTTTATGAGCGGCGCGCAGATCACACACTGTGACGTTTATCGCCTGAAACACACCACCGTAACGCCTCCTGCCGATCTGGAAGCGGTCAACGCGCCGTCATATTTTGACAGCGCGCAAAGCACCTACGCTGTCACCGGCGGCCGCTTTGCAGGCGGATATGCAGGCAAGATAGACGTTGGCAGCGCGGCAAGCTTGGGCAACGGACTCAAGATACTCGGAAACAGCATCAAGCTCACCGATTTGCTTTCGGCGCTCTCGGTTGTCGTTTCCACGATCGAGCATTCCGATGTTCAGGGCGCGGGCGGCGGATTCTCCGTAATTTCAAACGGCGCAGATGAACACGACAGCGTAATTGGTATGTCCGGCGGCTTTGCCGGCGGCCTCTACGGCGGTCATATCCAAAATTCACATTGTAAAAACTTTTATTATATCATCGGTCAGGAAACCGCGGGCGGCTATGTAGGCAATATGGTGCCCGGCGACGTGGCAAAGGTGCTTGACAACGGAAGTATTTTTGACAGACTGATCGACGTTGATTCCTCGCTTGCATCGTTGGTTGAGGATTTTGTTCCGACTATCCGCAACTCCACGACTTCCTGCGTGCCCTGCGGCGGCGCGGTAAGAGCGCAGGCGGCTTCGGATTCGGAGTTCCAGCGCGGCTGCGCAGGCGGCTTCTGCGGTCATAACGACGGCGGCGATATTTGGGGACTGAGCACCAAAACTTGGGAAGACCAGAATAACGGTATCAGTCCGATCACCGGTCAGCAGACGAACGATCCGAAGATCGGCAGCTACACCGGCGAACAGCATATCGCGACCGCGTGGCGCATCCGTTCGGTTTACGGCGCGGAATATGCCGGCGGCTTTACAGGATATATGGAATCCGCCGATACCGCCGGAACAAGCGGCGTAAGACTCCTTGGAGGACTTATCAGCGCAAACAATATACTCAACGCCCTTTCTGCTGTATATCCCACCGAGGAGCATACAGCGGTATACGGTCCGCTGCGCAACCTCGATACCGATACATGGAATTCGTGGGTAGCCTATGTAGGTAAATACGGCGGCTACGGCGCAGAGCTGGCACAAAACGGAACCGTTTCAACACAGACGGAGCTGAACAGTAAGCTCTCCAGATATATTTACGGCTGCAATGTCGTCGCCGGCAGAAGCACGCACGACAATATGCTTATCTCCGACGGCGGAAGCGCGGGCGGTTATGTCGGCTATATGGTATCCGGCGTTATCACCGACGGTCAGTCCTATGATATGAAGAAAATCCGCGCGATGCGCAACGCAGGCGGCTATGCCGGCAAAATGCAAACGGGCGGCGCGGCAAGCTTCGGCTCTGTCAACATCCTCGGACTGCATTTGAATGTCGGCAAGCTTGCAAAGGCTGTCGAAACCTTTGTGCCGACCGTCAAAAGCGGCACGGTACATGGCTGGAAGTCGGGTATGACCGTTGAGAGCTTCGGAGCCGATCATACGCACGGCTGCGGTTATGCAGGCGGTTACGCCGGTTCCGCATACGGTGCCCAGATTTTGGGCGACAAAAACGCCGGCGACGCGGCAGGAACAGGCTGCGACGTCACGAACCTCCGCTATGTAAAGGGTACAAACGCTGTCGGCGGCTATGTAGGTATGGCGACCGCGGCTGCCGTTGCAGACGTCAACACCAATTCCTCGGACGGCTTGCTGCAAGCTGCTCTTAACGACCTGATTTCCACTCCCGGCGATTTGGCGTCTGTTATGCAGGCGACGATCACCACCATCCGTCAGGTGACGGTAACTCCCGACAACAGCACGTTCGGCTTCACTGTCGGAGGCATAGGTCAATCGACTCCCAGAGTTGCGGGCGGCTTTGCCGGTTCTCTTGAAGCGGCGGTCATCGGCAGCCGCAAGGGTGAAAGCGACATTACCGTAAACGGTCTGCGCAGCGTAGACGGCTTGTACTATGCAGGCGGCTTCGTCGGTCTTGCCGACGTGGGCAGCGTCGCTTCGGTTTCCAACACGGGCGACCAGCAGACAACTATCTTAGGCTTAATTAATGCGGGAAGCGTCGACCTGCTTGATGTTTTCCGGACATATATTTATTATTCCGATGTTAACGGCGTGGCGGACGGAATCGTAGTTCGTGCGTATGAATCCGCTCCCGAGGGCTTCCTCAGCGAAACCAGAGAGTCCGGCTGCGCCGGCGGCTTCGGCGGCGGTATCATGAACGGCACCGTTAACCATTCCGACGTTACCAACCTCAACACGGTCTACGCGCCAAACTACACCGGCGGCTTTATCGGCCATATGGGCAAAAACGGCGCGGTCGATGTTGACAAAGCTCAGATCCCGTTGCTTGCAGGTCTGGACGCAGGCGCTATCGATGTTTTCGGCACGACCGTGAACGAATGCAGCGTCGCGGGTATCGAAGCAGGATCAGTGGTTCTGGCGACCGAAGGTGCAGAGCCGATCTCAGGCGGCTTTGCCGGTTATGCTGATGACGCGCAAATCAAGAACAGCACAGTTACAAATCTTAAGCAGGTATACAGCGATCAGATCGCGGGAGGCTTTATCGGAAAAACAAATATGAGCTATCTCGTATCGGCAGAGGTCGATGCGCCTTTGGTTCAAATCGTTCTTTCGATCGTCAACGTGCTTGTGAAAGCGTTGTATGTTCCGAATCTTGAGAACATGAATTTGGTTGACTTTGACACCTCGCTTATCGGCTTGAAGCTGTTTGCCGAAGGCGATCTGCTTTACGTCAATCTTCTCGGCTTGCGCATCGGTGTTTCTCTTGAAAAATCTACCGATCCCAACGTCACCGACACAGCTTTGATCACGATCGGCGACTCCACGATCGCTCTGCCGTGCAATGAAAACGGCATCGATCTCACCGGAGAAAACGCCGAGGCGGTCATCAATCTTATAAAGACTAACCGCACAAGGGTGGACAACTGCTCTGTTACAGGTATCGACATCGGCTACGATGTTTACGGCGGCAGCGCGTCCAACACAGAAAACGGCAGCGGCGAAAAAGGTTATGCAGGCGGTTTTGTCGGCTATAACAACGAAGGCAAGTTTACCAAAGACACGATGACCTACTGCGATGTCGTTCGCGGCGCTGCGCAGAAGGTAGGTCCCTTCAGCGGCGGCACAAGACTTGAGTCGGTTTACAGCTTTAACACGCTGGAATCCATTGAAAAGGTCGCCGGAGAAGAAAACCATTATTCTGTATACAGAGATACCGATTCAACCTACGCGCTGACCGGCAGCAATCAGGCGATCGGAACGGCTGTGACTGACGACGGCACATCGTACAAGCGTTTTGATATTACTCACCTTGCCGCGCCGATAGTGCCCGGCACCAACGAAGAGTATCATAAAATATATGCAAAATGGAACGGCGCAAAGCTTTCTTCCGACGCTTCGGGCGAGGATTCGAAGCTGTTAAAGGTTTATGTCAGCAATGCAAAGGCTGTTCTGATGCTCGATACTCCCACTGAATTGAATGATGAGAGCCTGATTCCCAATCCGGGCGAAAGCAAGGATCCCTGCGGAAATATCGACCTCACCATTCAAAAGATCTGGAACGATAAAAACAATGCGGACAAATCACGTCCCGAGCAGATCCGCGTAAGGATCTGGCAGCATTGGGAATACGAGAACGGTACTGCCGTAACTGAAGGCGGCGAGGATAAGGTCGTGCTGTTTGCCGACGCAAGCGTGATTCCGGATGCGGACGCCGAAGAAGGCTGGTTCACCATAAGCAAATCCGAAAACGGACGCGCCGGTTCGGCAACCTGGACAAGAGTCGTTACGGGCTTGCCGGTTTATACGACCGAATCCGACACCACTTACTATTTCAGCTACACGGTAGAGGAAGCGCCTGTGTTGGGTTACAGCAGCGAGGTATCCTATGACGTAACGGGCGAAACGGCAACCGCGACTATCGTGAATACACCCAAGCCGTTTATTATCCAGTTCAAGTATTATGACCGTTATTATGACCACGGAACTCCTGCGGGTATTGAGAGCACGGAAACCGTTTATTCCGTGACCGTAGACGGTATTCCCAAAAGCTTTATTGACGGCGATTCTGTCGATTACGCCGGACTCATCGGCGAAAAGGCGGTCGAGTTCTCGGAGAGCGCTTTGGCGGTCAACAACGTAATGTGCGATTATGACCTTTGGACAAGTCAAAGCGCGGCGGTCACTGCGCTGAACGGAAGCAATTATTTCTACTTTGACAACGGAGAGCACATTCCTTACGGCGACAGCCAGATCTGTCATACCGACTACCTTGGCAGACCGCAGGCGTCGGGAGAAAAGTGGGTCAATTACTACGACGCCGACGACAAAGAAGTGTCGGAGGAAGACGCTTACGGTGAAGACAGCAGCAAGGTCAGCAAAATCGTAGTATGGTGCTACAATTATCCCAAACAGTACAAGGTAAGCATTTTCGGCGCGAACAGCAGCGACGATGTTATCCTGAAATCCGTTGACGGCAACACGGTGTATGTTGCAAACAAAAACAGCGTTGACGCCTCCGTGAAGCGTATAAATCAGGATAAGTTCTATTATAACCAGCGCTTCGGCGGCGCTACCGAGAATAACGGTCAGGACGCAGCAGGCTTTATCGAAAACTACGGCCTTAAGGGTTATACGGATATTCTGCCGGAAAACTACGCTTCGGAATCCTTTGATGATTATACCTTTGCGTATTGGGCGTATGACCAGGAGGGAACGCACGTTGCTTCCGTTGAAAGAAGCTTCTGGTACCGTGTTACGACCGACACAAAGCTGTTCGCGGTTTACGCAAAAGCAGGTTCTTCCAATCCCGGAGTTTCGATCGCGTCCGATACCGTCGACACCTATGTTGATGAAAGCGGCGTATCCAGAACACGTTTGAACATTTTTGCAAGCGTTTTCGGCGCACCGCCCTATGATGTGAACGCTCAAAAGCTGGCGTTTATGAATATCTCTTTGAGTACTCAGATCAGAGATAACCCCGACATATATACGCCGCAAAGAGTCAACGCATTGTTCGAACAGTATAAGGATCAGCTGAAAGAAATCATCATTAAATATGATAAGGAAAAAGGCATCAAGCAATTCTCTTCTGCCGAAACCTTTGACGGAGCGATCGATCCGGATACCGGTGATTATTCCGAAACCTTGCAGCTGACGCTTACCACCAAGGGTTATATATTTACCGTTGTTTCCAACGGAAACGAACCCGAACAGGGCGAGGCAACAATTAATCTTACAAACAAAAACAGGGCTCACTTTACGGCAAATTATAAAACATCGGCTCTGAATATTAACAATACCGGTTCAAACGGCAACACCTGTCTGCTGTATTGCAGTGCGTTGAAGTATGACGACACATGGAGCGTTAGCACCAACTGTCTGATCTTCTACAACGGCAAAGTGACTGACAATTTTGCCTCAGAATGGGTATGAGGAGTGATTTATTGAAAAAATCGTATCTTTCACCTGAGTTCGATTATATAAAATTCAACCTCAGTACAGTGATTTGCAACGGGATAGTCCCTTCTGCGGAGACGGTTGTTCCCGGTGAGGAAATCAGTGATGATGATGACGATGTATAACACCGCCGGTGTTTAGAATGTAATAATATCGCGAGGCGGCAGCTTTTGAGCCGCCGCCTCATCTGTTTAAGAATAACGCCTATGAGATATTTTAAAAGATTTGCAGCTTTAATACTGATTGCGCTGACTTTGACGGCAGGCTTATGCTTCAGGGTTTCTGCGCTGGTGATTTATGACGGCGACTTCGGCTTTGAGGTAAACGCTTCCCGGCACGAGGCAAAGCTTGTGCGTTACAACGGCGAAGCGACAACGGTTGTGCTCCCCGAGTATTTTCACGGCTATCCCGTAACGGTGATCGGCGTAGACGCTTTTTCCGGAAACGAAACCATTGAGGAAGTGACGTTTTCCGGCACCAACACAACGGTGGAAGAGTATGCGTTTATGGATTGCACCGCGCTTGAAACGGTCACTATCCCCGAAAACGTCGTAAACTTCGGCGACAGAGCTTTTGCGAATTGCGTGTCGCTGAAAAACGTTACGCTGCTTTCCGATATGGTCAGTATGCCTACAAATATGTTTTCGGGCTGTTCTTCGCTTGAAAACCTTACGATCAATGAAAAGATAGCCGATTTCGGTTACGGATGCTTCTACGGCTGTTCGTCCCTGACCGATCTGGACTTCGTGAAAAACGGCGTTTTGCTGGACTCTTACGCGTTCAGCGGAACGGGCGCTGAGTCGGTCGTGCTTTCCGATTCGCTTTTGGCGATCCCCAACTATGCCTTTACTGATTGTTCCGAGCTGAGGACGGTGACGATCCCCGAAAGCGTTGTGCTGATCCAGCCTTATGCCTTTGACTGGCAAAACGTAACGATACGCTGCTATGAAGATTCCTACGCGCATATTTTCGCGACCGAAAACAATATCCCGTTTGAGTTGGTCGAGAAACCGAAGCTCGGTGACGCCAACGGAGACGGATACGTTAACATCAATGATGTAACAGCTATACAAAGGCACCTTGCGGAGCTTGAGCAGATCAGCGATCCGCTTTTGAAAGCGGCGGACATAAATCAGGACGATTTTCTGGAAATAGAAGACGCAACGCTGCTGCAAATGTTCCTTGCGGAGTATGAAATGCCATATCCTGTCGGCAAAGCGGTATGAAGCTTATTTACACAACTTAATTGAAATATAGCCTTCTGCCAAATTCGGCAGGAGGCTTTTTGCTTGAGCTAACGAAAAACACATAACGCTTGCGGACTTTCACTTGACAGGCTTATCATCATTAGCTATAATAAGGCTAATGAGCATTAGCCTTACTTGGGAGGAACGTATGTCAACAAAGGAACGAATATTGGAGGAGGCTTTGACGTTGTTTGCCGAGAACGGCTACAACGGCACGGGCGTTGAACAGATAGCCTCGAAAGTCGGCGTCAAAGCGCCGTCGCTTTACAAGCACTTCAAAGGGAAAGAGGACATTTTGAATGCGCTGATCGACAACGCGGAGAAGCGCTATGAGGAATACTTCGGTTCCGAGCAGCATATCGGAAAGCTTCCCGAAAACAGGGAGGATTTTATTTGCGTTACAATGCAAAGAATTATGTTTACCATGCGCGATCCGGTGATCCGGAAGATCCGTAAATTCCTTGTTCAGGAGCAATTTCGCAGCGACAGACTTGCCGCCGTCACCACGCGCCATCAGCTTGAGGGCGCTCAGAAGATGTATGGCAGAATTATCATAGAATTGATGGACAAGGGAATGATCGGAAAGGACGATCCCGGGCTGCTCGCTGACGAGCTTGCGGCGCCTGTCGTTCTGTTGATCGCCAAAGCGGACAGACAGCCGCAGTGTGAGCAGGAAATAGCAGAAAGCATAGAGCGGCACATTCGTCATTTTTGTGACGTGTATATGGTAGGGTGAGAAAATGGAGATCAAAACCAATGCACTGACAGCGGAATTGTTCTCAGAGCTTTACGCTTCCGTCGGTTGGGAGCCGCCCGGAATCGGGCAGGTTCGGAAAGCTCTGGAAAATACGATCGCGACCTTTACCGCCTACGATAATGATAAAGCGATTGGTATGGTGCGGCTGATCGGCGACAGCGGAATGTCGTTTTATATCAAGGACTTTGCCGTCGTGCCAGCCTATCAGTCAAAGGGCGTCGGAACGCTCTTGCTGAACGCTTTGGAGGATTACATAAAGGAGCATATCGCGCCTGATTGGGCTGTCAGTTTGGAGCTGATCAGTTCAAAGGAAGCGGTCGGTTTCTATCAAAAACACGGCTTTGAGGAACGCCCCTGCGATTGGGACGGACCGGGAATGTTCAAGATGATACGATGAGGATACTATGAAATTCAAACATTACAGTAATGAAGATTATGAAGCGGTCTGCGATTTTTTGATCGAGCTGAACCGCGAAAATCAACACCATATCAACTGGAACTGGGGACGGTTCGAGTGGATGATGAAACACCCGGAATTTGACGAAAGTCTGATGGGTACCATCGGGCTTTGGACGGACGGCGCAAAAGTCGTCGGCGCGGCGATATACGATATGTATTTCGGCGAGGCGTTTGTCGGCGCTCTGCCGGAATACAGCGCGCTCTATCCCGAAATACTCGACTATGCTTATCGTGAGCTGAAGAATGATAACGGCTTGGGCGTCGCCATCTGCGACGACTGCGCCGATGAAATAAGCACGGCAAAAAAAGCAGGCTTTAAAGCCGCCGAGCAAACGGAAACCGTTATGCGGTTTGACCTCGACAAAGAGCTTCCTGCCGATCTGCCAAACGGCTTGCGGTTTGCTGAGCTTGACCCGGTAAAGGAGCCGATCGCCTTCCAATGGCTCGTGTGGCAGGGCTTTGACCACGGGACCGACAAGGCGGAATTTGAAAGGGACGGCGATGTTTTCCCGGAGATTCCCGAGTTTCGCAAGCATTTTGAGCCTTCTCTCAGCATAGCGGCAAAAGCCGGTGACGGAGAATATGTTTCCTATTGCTGTCTGTGGTACTCCGTCAAAACCGACTACGCATATGTCGAGCCGGTCTGCACCGTGCCGTCCTTCCGTGGAAAAGGAGTTGCGAAAGCGGTGATTTACGAAGCGCTGAACCGCGCAAGATCGCTCGGAGCAAAGAAAGCATATGTGCTGTCCGATATGCCGTTTTATGAAAAGCTCGGTTTCCGCAAGGACAAGCATTTCACTTTCTATTGGAAAAAGGGCGATTGATATGGAAAGCATAACTGTCAATAATGTAACATACAGCGTTATCAAGCTGCTTGGCAAAGGCAAAGGCGGCTATTCCTACCTTGCTCAGCGTGACGGCAAGCGATGCGTTGTCAAGCAAATCCATCACGAGCCGTGCAGCTACTACACCTTCGGCAACAAAATCGAAGCGGAACAAAACGACTATCGGCGGCTGACGGACGCAAGGATCAGGATCCCGAAAATGATTGATTTAGATACGGAAAACGAGCGCATCGTCAAGGAATACATCGACGGCGAAACGATTTTTGATATGGTAAAAAACGGCTGCTCCGTCGAAGCTTACCTGCCGCAAGTCCGCGAAATGGCAACGCTTGCGAAAAATGCCGGACTGAATATTGACTACTTCCCGACAAACTTTGTCGTGCAGGACGGCTTGCTTTACTATATCGACTACGAGTGCAACGGCTACATGGAAGAATGGAGCTTTGAAAACTGGGGTGTGAAATACTGGTCGAGAACACCTGAATTTGAAGCGTATTTGAATCAAAATCAGCGATGACACGCATCGTGTCGCCCAGGTGACGGAGCGACTCTTTCTTTTTTGCTCAGTCTGTGTTACTTTCAAGTCATACGATTTGAAAGGACTGATTGAATTGAAAAGGAATTATACAACAGCGATATTTCTATTGACCGCATTTGCGCTTTGGACAGTGTTGATCATACTCGTTGATGTGCAGGCAGTTGGACCGAACGGTTCAAAGGTCGGCTTTGCTGCCTTCAACACATGGTTTCATCAGCTGACAGACGTACATTGGACGCTGTATACCGTCACCGACTGGCTTGGCTTAGTGCCGATAGCCGTATGCCTGTGCTTCGGCTGCTTGGGGATGGTTCAGCTTATCAAAAGAAGAAGTCTGTTCAAGGTCGACGCGGACATTCTGCTGTTGGGCGGCTATTACATTCTGGTGATTTTCGGCTACCTGTTCTTTGAAATGGTGCCGATCAATTACCGTCCGGTTTTGATCGACGGATTTTTGGAAGCGTCCTACCCGTCGTCAACAACGCTTTTGGTGCTGTCCGTTATGCCGACGTTGATATTTCAGATAAAGCGCAGAAGTCATAGCAAAACAGTTGAAAATATTGTCACAGGCTTTGCTGTGCTGTTTTCGGCGTTTATGGTCATCGGCAGGCTGATTTCAGGCGTTCACTGGGCAACGGATATAATCGGCTCCGTCCTGCTGAGCTTTGGCTTATTCAAGCTTTATCAAAGCGCTGCGACAGCGGCGGACAAGAGGAACAAATATGGAATTTAACGAAAAATTGCAGGAATTAAGAAAGAATAAAGGACTGACGCAGGAGGAGCTCGCGCAGGCGATCTATGTTTCCAGAACCGCTGTGTCCAAGTGGGAGTCAGGCAGAGGCTACCCGAATATAGACTCGCTCAAGGAGCTTGCAAAATTCTTTTCCGTAACCGTTGACGAGCTGATCTCTCCGAAAGAGATCATATCTGCCGCTGAGGACGAAAAGCAGGAGTTGATCGGCAAATACACCTCGCTATTATGTTATGTGCTGGATGTTTTCACGGCTTTACTGTTATTTATTCCCGTTTTCGGCGACGGCGCGGACAAACAGTCGGCGTCTTTGTTTGCCGTTATCGGCACGCCGCTTTGGATAAAGATCGTATATGCCGTTGTAATCAGCCTGACCGTGTTGAACGGGATCTGCGGACTGATCATCAGCCGATTTGACAATCCGACATGGAGCAAGCACCGGACAGTCACAGGCGTTGCTTTGTCTGTTGCCGCGTGCCTGCTGTTTATCATCACCCGACAGCCCTATGCAGGCGTATTCTGCTTTGCTATTCTGTTAATCAAGGGCTGGCTGTTATTTAGGAGGAAAGTATGAATTATCCGCTGAGTGAAAAATATATGACCTCCGAATTGATGTCAAAGATCATGGGGCCTAATCCAATCAAGCTCGAAGAAGAGCTTTTGACCGATCATCATATCCCAAAAGGCGCTGCAGTCTGCGATCTTGGCAGCGGTCAGGGCTTGACGAGCGTATTTCTGGTTAAGGAATACGGCTTCAAGGTCTATGCCGCCGACCTGTGGAGCGATCCTGAGGAAAACCGACTGTTCTTTAGCTCTATGGGACTGAGCAGTGAGCAGATCATTCCCGTTAAGGCAGACGCAGAAAATCTTCCTTTTGAGCACGGTTTTTTCGACGCTGTTGTTTCAACGGATTCGTATAATTATTTCGGACGCGATCCCGAATATCTCGACAGCAAGCTACTGCCGTTCGTAAAGCCGGGCGGTTATATTTACATCACCGTCCCCGGAATGAAAAAGGACTGTCACGATGATTTGCCGCCTGAGCTGCTGCTCTCGTGGACGCCCGAACAGCTTGATTATCTTCACGACACTTCCTATTGGAAAAGTATTGCCGATCAATGCAAGGGTGCAGATGTATTAGAAATATCCGAGATGGAGTCAAACGACGAGGTATGGGCGGACTGGCTAAAACAGGAAAACGAATACGCCGTCGGCGACCGTAAGGCAATGGAAGCAGGCGGCGGCAAATATCTGAATTTTATAAAGATCGTGTTAAGAAAGAAAGGGTAAGCATATGAGAATTTTGGTTATCAACGGAAGCCCCAAAAAAGAAAAAAGCGACACCATGCACATCACGCGCGCTTTCCTCGAAGGAATGAACGAGGCAGCGGAAAACGAGATCAAAACCATAAATGCGATCGACAAACATATCGAATACTGCACCGGCTGCTTTGCCTGTATGCACAACGGCGGCGATTGTATCCATCACGACGATATGCGCGGAATATTGGAAGAGATCCTCGGCAGCGACTTGCTGATATGGAGCTATCCGCTGTATTGCTACGGTATGCCCGCGCCGCTCAAGGCGCTGCTCGACCGCACGCTGCCGCTTAGCAGTATGGCTATGCAAAAGGTCGGCGACCGCTATGAGCACGTCGGTCAGGCGGATTTTTCTCACCTTAAATATGTTATGATCTGCGGCTGCGGATTCCCGAACAGCAAGCATAATTTCGAGCCTGCCGTTATGCAGTTTATCAGGTGTTTTCCAAACGAACACACAATGATAACCGTCCCCGAAAGCCCTATGTTCAACGCGCCCGAGGCGGCAGTCGTCACCGCGCCGCGCTTGGAGCTTATAAAGCAAGCGGGAAAGCAGTACGCCGAAAGCGGTAAGATAGACGAAGAACTGTTAAAGGAGATCACCTCGCCGATGATCCCCGAGGAGCAGTATGCCGCAATTGTGAACAGCACAACTTGATTATTCAAACTAAATATAACAAAGCCCTAAAAGCCTTCCGAACAGAATTGACATCTGCGGCGGAAAGTGTATGATATATAATGAGGTAAGGCAATGTCAAATTAATGAAGCAGGAGTTAAAAATGACATACGCAATTGAAATGTTTTTTGACAGCGAAACAGAAGAAAAAATTATGAGTTTGGCGAACAAGATCGCCGACGCAGGATTAAGCACCAAATATTTGGAGTGGAAAACAAGACCGCACGTCACGTTAGCGGTTTTCAATGACGTTGACGAGAAAAGATGTACTCAGCTTTTAGAAAGATTTGCAAAAAACCACAAGGCTTTTCCTGCGATTTTGGAATCTGTCGGAATGTTTAACGAAACAAAAACCATCTTTCTGTCTCCGATAAAGACGAGAAGTATGTACGAATTGCAACGCGAGCTTTACGAGTTGATGAAAGAGTTTCGCTCAACAGTTTGGGAATGGTATAAGCCTGATGGATGGGTGCCGCATTGCACCGTAGCATTGACGTCAGAGGACGAGGAAGAAGTTTTCTATCAGGCGAGCGAATTGGTTCTTCGTGAGTTTAAAAAGCTTGAAGGCGTTTACACCTCTGTCGGGCTTGTAAAAATCACTTTCCCCGTAGAGGAATTGGTAACGTTTGATTATGAGGGATGATTTATGCTAAAGCTTAGACCGTATAAAAGCTGCGACGCACAGGCGATCGCAAAATGGGTACAGGATAAAGATGTTTTTACGATTTGGGGCGGAGAACGCTTTGGCGATTATCCCGTCACAGCGGAAATCATTGATAAAAAGTATCGCGAAGATAACGGCGACTGCGCAGAGCCGGACAATTTTTACCCGTGGACGGCTTTTGATGATAACGGAGTCGTCGGTCACTTTATTATGAGATATATCAACGGAGATCATAAGGTGATCCGTTTCGGTTGGGTAGTTGTTGACAGCGCTGTCAGAGGTAAAGGTTACGGAACCGAAATGCTTCGTTTAGGGCTAAAATACGCCTTTGAAATCCTCGGTGCTGAGAAGGTAACAATAGGTGTTTTTGAAAGCAACACTCCCGCGCACAAATGTTATCAAAATGTTGGCTTTGCGGACGTGGATGTGGTAAAAGACGAGCCTTGGAATATTATTGAAATGGAAATCAATAATACAGCTATATAGATCGGAGAATCAAAAAATGAAAGGTTCTGTTTTGCCCGAAGCGATCCAAAAAGCTGTCGGGACAGAAAAATATATGGTGGATAAAATCGGAGAATCCAAATCCGAGGTCAGGATATATGACAATTATGTACTAAAGATACAGCCACAAAGCCCGGAAACAGATAATGAATATCAAATTATAAAATCGCTTAACGGTCGTCTGCCGGTTCCTTCCATACCGGCATATGAAATCCATAACGGACTTGCCTATACGCTGATGACCAAATCCGAGGGCAAAATGCTTTGCGATATTGATTTTCTGAAAACGCCGGAGCTTGTGATCGAGATTGCGGCAAAGGGACTGAAAATGCTGTGGAAAACGGATGTGAGTGATTGTCCGTGCAGCGTGAGCAGGCTTTCAAACCGCCTGAAGGCAGCCGAATACAATGTTGCTCACGGTCTTGTGGATATTGAAAACACAGAGCCGGAGACCTTCGGTAAAGGCGGTTTTAAGGATCCCGGAGAGCTTCTTGAATGGCTGAAAAACAATCGTCCGACGGAGGATATCGTTCTGACGCACGGTGATTACTGCCTGCCTAATATTTTTGCCAAAGGAAATCGTATAAGCAGTTTTATCGATCTCGGCAAGGCGGGACCTGCCGACCGCTGGCAGGATATCGCCATCGCCATCAGAAGTCTGGATCATAATTTTGACGGCAGATATTTTAACGGTAAACCTCTTTTTGATTTCAAACCGCAGATGTTTTTAGACGCTCTGGGAGTGGAAATGAATGAGGAAAAATACAGGTATTATTACTTGCTGGATGAATTGTTTTGAAAAAAGGATATGAGGTGTAAGATGACTAAAACGGAATTATGGGATTTATACGATAGAAACGGCAACCGGACGGGCGAGGTCTGGGAGCGGCGTCACGGGAATTATGTGGACATCCCTGAGGGGCGGTATCATCTGGTGAGTGATATTTTAGTGCAGCACCGTGACGGCTCCTATCTTTTGACAAAACGGCACCAAGGCAAGGACTTATATCCCGGCTATTGGGAAGCAAGTGCGGGCGGCTCGGCACAGCTCGGCGAAGATCCCGAGGATTGCGCCAAACGTGAGCTGTTTGAAGAAACAGGCATTTTGTGTGATAGCTTCGAGCTTGTCAAAATCACCTTCAGCAACCGCAGCCCTAGCTTGATTTATTCTTATCTTGCAAGAGTAGACTGCGATAAGAATTCGGTAGTCCTTCAGGAAGGCGAAACGACCGAATACAAATGGGTCGATGCCGCGGGATTGATAGAATACGCGGAATCGGAGCTTGCCATCAAATCGAGCGTTGAGCGTTACAAATCATTTTACGACAAGGTGAGGGCGCAGATAAGTGTGAACATCACAGATATGGAACTTTCTCATGTCGCCGAATACGCTGAATTGTTTGTTTCCGTTTTTAATGCGGAGCCGTGGAATGATGAATGGACAAAAGAAACGGCTCAAATCAGAATTGAGAACATGATGAAAACAAACACTTTCATCGGAAAGGCTCTTTATGCCGGCAATGACTTGAAAGGGCTCATCTGGGGACAGAAAAAGCAGCATTACAACGGAATGCATTTTCATATAGAGGAGTTCTGCGTCAAAACACCGGAGCAAAACAAGGGCTTCGGAAGCGCGCTGCTGAAAGCGTTGGAGGGAGCGTTGTCAGAAATCGGAGTTTCCAATATTTATCTGATAACCTCCAAGGGCGATAAAACGGAAGGCTACTACAGCAAAAGAGGATTTGTTTCTTCCGACAACATGGTTTTGATGACAAAGCACTCGTTTTGTGAAAAAACAGAAAAATAAAAGAAGGTTTTTGTTATGCAGAATAATGATTATTTGATAAACTATTACAACGAATATGACGAGGAAGGTCGGCTTGCAAGCAACCGGATCGGCAAAGTTGAATATCTTACCACACGCAGATATTTAGATCCGCTGTTGAACGCTGATTGCAAAATAGCGGAGATCGGCGCGGGCACAGGCAGATACAGCGTAACGCTTGCCAAAGAGGGATACGACGTTACCGCAGTAGAACTTGTGCAGCACAACCTTGATATTCTAAACAGCAAGCTCGACGGCAGCGAGAACATCAAAACCTATCTCGGCAACGCGCTTGACTTAAATATGCTTAATGATAACACCTATGATGTTACGCTCCTGCTTGGTCCAATGTATCATTTGTATTCCGAAGTAGACAAGATAACCGCCCTCAAAGAAGCGGTCAGGATCACAAAGCCGGGCGGTCATATCTTGGTTGCCTATTGTATGAACGAAGCGACAGTAATTCAATATGTTTTCGGATGCAATCAGCTAAAATCGGTTATGGACTTGAACATGCTGACCGATGATTGGAAGTGTATCAGCGAACCGAAAGACCTGTTTGAAATGGTGCGTACAGAGGATATCGAGCGCATCAACGCGGCGGTTCCTGTTGAGCGCGTCAAGCTTGTCGCAACAGACGGCGCGAGCAGGTATATCCGGGAATATCTCGAAGAATTTGACGACGAAACCTTTGCAAAATGGCTGTCATATCATTTCTCAACCTGCGAAAGGCAGGATCTGATAGGCGCTACCAATCACAGCTTGGATATTTTGAGGAAAATCTAGTTGAGATTAATGCTTGCACCAAGAATCAAACGATTAGAAAAGATTTTTCTAACAAAATTTTCAAGCAATAAAAAACGCAAATCTCCTCATAATACTATTGCGGCGACAAATTGCGAGGGCGATCCGCCGCTTGAAATAGATTAAGTTAAGGAGAAAGAACAATGGCAAGCTATAACAATCAGATCAACGTACCCGAAGCAAAGGAAGCCATGAACCGCTTCAAGATGGAATGCGCCAACGAAGTCGGCGTAAACCTTAAGCAGGGCTACAACGGCGACCTCACTTCCCGTCAGGCAGGCTCCGTCGGCGGTCAGATGGTCAAGAAAATGATCGAGTCCTACGAGAACAGCATGAAGTAATTTTGCTGCGAAATAAAACAGCTGTATCAGGGAAAACCTTGATACAGCTGTTTTTCCTTGTGCTTGCGCGGAAATTGTTGACTTTGCATACGCCGTTTGCTACAATAAAATTGTACGATATGTACGCTGTTTTGCACGTGAAAGGCGGATGAATATGTTTGATAAATTTAAATACCCGTGGAACAAAAGCAAAAAGGCTGACGACCCCGGCGCGGAGGATGAGGTCTACGCAGGTCCTGAGTTTTTTAACAAACCCAGCCCGATGGAGTGCGTCTATGCAGGCCCCGAATACTTTGCCGGAAAACAGTCGACCGCCGGAATCAGTATAGAGGATGCGGAAAGACTCCGCAACAGTAACGAACAACCGGAAATTGATGTGGCTGATGGCGTCATTTGCCCGAGTTGCGGCATCAAACGTCCGGCGGACGCTCCGTTCTGTTTTAACTGCGGCGCTAAAATGCCGCAGGAGGAAGCCTGAATGGATGGCTTTCCGTTTCAAATAAAAAGCTGCGTGTGGGAAATAACGCTTGCCTGCTGTTTTAACTGTGCCTATTGCGGCTCGCGCGGCGGCAAGGCGCGCGACAACGAGCTGAGTACCGCCGAATGTCTGGACGTAGCGAGGCAGCTTGCCGAGGCAGGATGCCGCAGGGTATCCGTCATCGGCGGCGAGGCGTTCATGCGGAGCGATTGGGCGGAAATCGTCGGCGCCCTGACTTCATATGGCGTAAATACCTGCATCATCACTAACGGCTTTCAAATGACGCCTTCTGTTCTTGACACTCTTCGGCGCGTACATATTGAGTCGGTGGCGGTGTCGCTGGACGGCGTCCGCGAGGTGCATGACTCTTACCGGCAAAAGGGAAGTTATGTCCGCGCGTTAAAAACCATTCACGATCTGGCTGCCGCAGACATCCCTGTGTCGGTCATCACATCGCTGCGCTCCGACAACGCGCCGCTGCTGGCGGCGTTCTATGAGGAGCTGCGCCAACTGCCGTTGTTTGCATGGCAGATACAGGCGTGTTCGCCGATGGGCAACGCCGAAAAAAACCGTGTGTCGGTATCGTTTGACGCGCGGCAGGTCATCCGGTTTGTTGATTCCGTTGCGCCGACAGCTCCGTTTACGGTAGGCGTGGCGGACAATATCGGCTACTACACTCCCGAAGAAAGCCGTGTGCGCGGCAGAAAAGGCGTTTGCTTTATGGGCTGTGCGGCGGGCTTGACGACGCTCGGCATCGACAGCGCGGGCAATGTGCGCGGATGCGAGTCTATGTACGATGAACGCTTTATCGAGGGCAATCTCCGCGAGCGTTCTCTTCTCGATATTTGGACTGACCCCGACGCCTTTGCGTATAACCGCCGCTTTGACTGCTCCTTTCTCACGGGAAGCTGCAAAGCCTGTCCTCACGGCGAAATCTGTGCCGGCGGCTGCCGATCATACAATTATTTTACGACGGGCAGGCTCTATGAAAACTGCCTTTGTCCAAACGGTAATGCATAAACGAACACCCGCCCGGAAGCCCTTGCTCCCGGACGGGTGATTTTGTTGGAATAAATTGTTTATAAACGGACATAGCGTTTTCGACGCGAGACCATCCCAAAAGTTGTGTAAACCTCCAATATGGTGTAAAATAGAAGCACCGTATTGGAGGTTTAATTATGAGCAGCAGAAGA
>JBGUOX010000065.1:0-2028 GCA_045129995.1 Ruminococcus sp.
CAAAAAGGTGCTCGACCTCAGAGAATTTCCCGACAGCCCCATTGCGGACAGATTCACCAAGGACTTTGAGGAAATCATCAACGACCTTGAGATCCGCGTTGTCGTGGAGGTAATGGGCGGATTGAACCCTGCTTACGACTTTGTTAAGCGCTGTCTTAAGGCAGGCAAAAGCGTTGTCACCTCCAACAAAGAGCTGGTCGCCGCGCACGGCGCCGAGCTTCTTGCAATTGCAAAGGAAGAAAACGTCAACTTTATGTTTGAGGCAAGCGTCGGCGGCGGCATTCCGATCATCCGTCCGATGAATCAGTGCCTGGTCGCCAACAACGTAAGCGAGGTTGCCGGTATTCTTAACGGAACCACCAACTTCATTTTGACTAAAATGATAGAGGACGGTATGCAGTTTGACGACGCGCTGAAGCTTGCGCAGGATCTGGGCTTTGCCGAGCGCAATCCCGCAGCCGACATCGAAGGTCACGACGCCTGCCGCAAAATCTGCATTTTGGCTTCACTTGCCTACGGCAAGCACGTTTATCCCGATAACGTACATACCGAGGGCATTACAAAAATCACGTTGGCTGACGTCAATTTTGCCGAGGCCTTCGGCTATGTCATCAAGCTGATCGGAAGGGTAAAAAAGCTTCCTAACGGCAAGATCGACATTATCACCGCTCCCATGCTGGTACCCTTCAAAAGCCAGCTTTCTAATATTGACAACGAGTTTAACGGAATTATGGTTCGAGGCGACTGCACCGGCGACGTTGTATTCTATGGCAAGGGCGCAGGCAAGCTGCCCACCGCCAGCGCGGTAGTTGCCGACATCGTTGACTGCTGCAAGCACCTCAAGGCAAGACGCTTCCTGTTCTGGGCCGACGGCGACGGCAGCAACATCATCGACTGGCGCGATTCCGTTTCCGCGATGTATGTTCGCGTGTCAGGCGACGACGCGGCGGCAAAAGCAGAGAAGGTATTTGGCGAAATCACCACCGTTGAGGACAACGGCGAGCTTGCGCTGCTTACCGCGGAAATGACTTATTCCGACTTTGAAGCCAAGTGCAAGGCGCTTGAAAACGCCGGCATAAAGGTTTTGTCGGGCATTCGCATCGGGGACATCTGATAACAGACAGATATATCCTCTTTTAAGGGGTCAATCAACAGCAAATCGGCGGCTTGCAAAGCCCTGTGCCGCCTGCTGTATTTGTATAGAAGGAGTAAAGCACATGAGTTTGATTGTACAAAAATTCGGCGGCACATCCGTGCGCGACGCCGAGCGTGTCATGAACGTCGCGAAGATCGTGACGGACACTTTTGCAAAAGGCAATGATGTTGTCGTAGTCGTTTCCGCTCAGGGCGACACCACCGATGATCTGATTGCCAAGGCAGAGGAGATCAATCCCAACGCATCCAGAAGAGAAAAAGATATGCTTTTGGCGGCAGGAGAGCAAATTTCAATTTCGCTGCTTGCCATGGCGATCGAAAAGCTGGGCTATCACGCCACCTCACTGCTGGGCTGGCAGGCAGGCTTTGAAACCTCTTCGGCGCACACAAGCGCAAGAATCAAGCGCGTCAACGCCGAGCGTATTCGCGAAGCGCTTGACAAAAAGAACATTGTAGTTGTCGCGGGCTTCCAGGGAATTTCCCGTCACGGCGACATCACGACCCTCGGCAGAGGCGGCTCCGACACAAGCGCGGTTGCGATTGCGGCAGCTATGCACGCTGACCTTTGCCAGATTTACACCGACGTTGAGGGCGTTTACACCGCCGATCCGCGCAAGGTTGAAAACGCAAAGAAGCTGCAGGAGATCTCTTATGATGAAATGCTGGAGCTTGCGACCCTCGGCGCACAGGTTCTCAACAACCGTTCGGTTGAAATGGCGAAAAAATACAATATCGAGCTTGAGGTACTCTCCAGCCTTGCAAAGGCTCCGGGTACGATTGTAAAGGAGAAAACAAAAATGGAAAAAATGTTAATCAGCGGCGTTGCCAAGGATACAGACGTAGCAAGAATTTCGGTTATCGGCGTACCCAACA
>JBGUOX010000066.1:0-1866 GCA_045129995.1 Ruminococcus sp.
CACCTTGTCATCGAGCGCGGAGCCGTTATCACCTACAAACTGAACGGCGGCACGATGGACGGTCAGACCGACGAAGTAAAGTCTGTCTTACAGAAAAACACGACCGTTGCCAAACCGGAACCTGTCCGTGACGGTTACTCTTTCGACGGCTGGTATACGGACGATCAATACGGCTCCTTGTTCGACTTTGACGATCCCGTGACCGAAGATATTACGCTGTACGCGAAGTGGACGCAAAAGCCGCTTCATACGATCTCGATGTCCGATATGGCCGGCGGCTATGTCTACGCGCCTGTTGAAGCATATGAGGGACAAACGGTCAGGGTTTATCCCCATGAGGAATATGGTTATGACCTTGAACACTTCAGCTATACGACCGACAGCGGCGAGGAAACCGAGATCACCGGTGTGGATTACTCTTTCAGCTTTATCATGCCCGATGACAACGTGACATTAAACGCGGTGTTCCGAGGCGGCGAATATCAGATAAGAATAGATGAAGGCGTACCCGCGGGAACGATAGAGGCTCCGGCGTCGGCACGCGCGGGAGAGAAGGTCTCCGTTACCGTCAACGGCATTGACGGTAAGCATCTCGCCGGCGTCACGGTCAAGGATGCAGAGGCTCACAACGTCAGCTTCTACAGTGACAGTCATTCTTTTACGATGCCTCTGTCAGATGTGACGATCAACGCGGAGTTTGAAGCGCACTCTTTTGAAGATCCCACATGGACATGGGACGGTCACGACTCCGCGACGGCAGTCTTTCATTGCTCCGTTTGCAACTTTGAGCGCTCCTTAACGGCTCAGGGAGACGCGATAACCTATGAAACAACGACAGAGCCGACCTACACCACAGAGGGCGAGCGCGTCTATACCGCTTCGGTCACTATGAACGGCGTCACATATACCTCTGATATAACAGAAACGCTCGAGAAAGCCTCTCGCATTGTCGAGGTGACTTATATCGACCTTAACGGGAAAGAGGAGACTGTCACGGCTACGCGGATCGTCGGTGATGAGACCGCTCTTGATAGCGGCTGGTACGCCGTTGCAGACAACGTTACCAACCTCAACCGCATCAGCAACAACGGCAAGGTCAACGGCGGCGTCAACCTCATCCTCTGCGACGGCGCGACCCTTACAAATCCGAAGGGTATGTCGGTCAACGGCGGACGTTATCTGACCGTATGGGGACAGAGCGAAGGAACCGGCACATGGAACATCACTAAACCGGACACATCCTGCGCGGGTATCGGCGGATATGTCAATGTTTCCGGCAACATCACGATCAACGGCGGCGTGATAAATGTTACCGGCGCGGAAAACGCCGCAGGCATCGGGGCGGGAGGATTCGCTCCCGACAGCGATGGCGTTATCACGATCAACGGCGGCACCGTCAACGCGAAAGGCGGTCACAGCGGCGCAGGTATCGGCGGCGGCAACGGCAACAACAGTTATGCGGGCAGGATCGTCATCAACGGCGGCAGTGTTACCGCGACAGGCAACTCGCGCAGTGCGGGTATCGGCTCCGGGCATCAAAGCTACGCCGACGTCATCATCAGCGGAGGAACCGTGAAAGCTGCGAAAGGCAGCTATGCATCGGTGGGTATCGGCGGCAGCGGTTCCACCGTAACCCTGACCTATACCGACGACGTCAGCATCACCTCCGCCAGCTACGGCGGTACGGTCACGCTTGAACAGCCCTTTACCGATGGCACAAATGTTTTTGAGGCGGGCGTTGTCGACAACAACAGCGTTCTCGCGGGTACGACTTTGACGCCGTCCGGAGGTATAGGCGTTCGCCTTGCCGGCCATTCGATCTCGCTTGACGGCGATATCGCGGTCAACTTCTACATGGAGCTTTCC
>JBGUOX010000067.1:0-25075 GCA_045129995.1 Ruminococcus sp.
CGCCCAAGAAGAGCACACCGTTTCCGATGTGCTCTTCTGTTGATTCTTTCGATTGTTGCTTTGTCACTAACTTAATGACATTGGCCATGTCGGCACGCCCGATAGTCTTAACTTTTTGCCGGGGATCATTCCTCCAGCTCGATGTCCTGCATTTTGGCTTCTTCCTCTGCCGCTTCCTCGTTTTCCTCAACATCGAGGATGTCAGCTTCCACGCCGCCGTCCAAAACAGCCTTGCCGTCGGAATCCTTCTCCTCAGACTCCTCATCGTCGTTTTCAAGCTCAAAGCCGCTGAAGAAGCAGTAGGGAATGCCGTAGCCCAGTACGACAGACGCCAATGTGGTCATAATGCTCAGCTTTCCGTTTGCGTCCGCGGCAAAAGTGCTGTGCAGCGGCATAAACGCGGCAAGCGAACCGACGATGATGAAAAGTGCGGGAATCACCAAAACGATCAGCGTCAGCGGTGAAAAGCGCTTGATCGCCTTTCCTTCGCCTACTCTTGTCGCATAGAAAAGCAGCAGACCGAATATCGCATATACCGCGATCGAAATGATCTGTGCGGTCGTATAGTCCAAATTCTTGGTGAAGTCTGCAAAAAAGTTCGCGCATATAATAAAAGCGAGAATCAAAAATGCGGAGATGAAAAGATTGATGTGTTCCTTTTTATCTGGTTTTCTCATTGATTTTGCCCTCCCGGTTAATTACGTTCATCATTACTTTACCACAACTCGGCGAAAAATGCAAGGGGATTCCGCCGCTACTTGCGTACTCTTGCGGCAAAGCAGGCCCAGCCGCCGTCGAAATGTTCCTCGATGATCTCAAAATATTTTTCCACCTCGCGCTTGACCTCATCCGCGCGGGTGTCGATGATGCCGCTCATCACATAAACGGCGTTGTCCTTCATAAAATCGCGCACGCCCTTGGAAAGAAAGATGATCGCGTCCGCGACGATATTGGCAAGCACGACGTCAAATTTGCCCTCGACCTTGTCGGTAAAGCTTCCGCAAATGGCGGTGTAGCGGTCGCCTACGCCGTTGATCGCGGCGTTTTCCGCTGCGGTTTCCACCGCCTTTTGGTCGATGTCAACTCCGACGGCGCTTGCGGCGCCGCACAGCAGCGCCGCAATGCTTAAAATGCCGCTGCCGCAGCCGACGTCAAGCACTGAGTCGCCGGGCTTCATATATTTTTCGCACATCTCCAGACACAGGCGCGTTGTTTCGTGACCGCCGGTGCCGAAGGCAAGACCGGGATCTATGGTGAGAACGGTTCTGCCCTGAGCGTCATAGTTTTCGTACCATCCGGGCACGATCATCAGCTTTTCGCCGACAGCCAGCGGATGGAAATATTGCTTCCAGTTGTTGCGCCAATCCTCCTCGGCGCAGTCGAGCAGCGTGATTTCGTGGGCGACGCCCTCGGCGTCAAGCCGCTCGCTTAAGAACGCGACCGCTTCGGCAGGCGATGCGTCAGGTTCGAGATACAAATGGACGAAAGCCTTTGTTCTGTCCTTTTCCAGCAGCGACTCGTCGATCAGGTCGATGTGGGCAATGTCCTCCACGACCTGCTCCAAATCACGGTAGTCCTCGATATATATTCCGCCGGGCGCCGCCGCGTTGGCGATTTCGCCGGCAAGGTCGATGTCCGCGGCGCTGACCGCGATTTTTACTTCAGTCCAGTGATTCGTCATGCTTTAAACAACCTCTTAACTTTTTCGTTAAAGCTTTTTTTCTTGGGGAGGTTCTTCTCGCTGCATTGCTTGTCAAGCTCGCGAATCAGTTCCCTTTGCTTTTTGCCGAGTCCCTTCGGCACCTCCACCAAAACGCGCACATACTGGTCGCCCTTTCCTCTGCCGCCGAGGTGCGGGATGCCTCTGCCCTTTAGCTTGAAGATGTCGTTGGACTGCGCGCCCTCGTGAACGGTGTACTTTACCATACCGTCGAGGGTGGGCACCTGAACCTCAGCGCCGAGCGCGGCCTCCGCGAAGCTGATGGGGAAATCGCACCAAATGTCGTCGCCGCGGCGTTCGAACAGCTCGTGGGCTTTGACATTGACATAAACGTGCAGATCGCCTGCCGGTCCGCCGTTGTAGCCGGCGTTGCCGTGACCGCCGATATTCAGGATCTGCTGATCCTTGATGCCTGCCGGAATGCTGATGTCAACAGTGCGGCTTTTTCTTTGTCTGCCGGAGCCGCTGCACTTGCGGCAGGGATTGTCGATGATTTTACCTGTGCCGTGGCAGGCGTCACAGGAACGCTGAGTCTGCATTACGCCGAAGGGCGTTGTTTGGTTGATGGTCACTCTGCCCGAGCCGCCGCACGCCGAACAGGTTTTTGGCTGAGAGCCTGCCGCCGCGCCGGTGCCGTGACATTCGTCGCAGGAGGAAACGCTGTTGTAGGTGACGGATTTTTTGCAGCCCTTTGCCGCCTCCTCAAAGGTGATGGTGACGCTTACCTCAACGTCGCTGCCGCGCTGGCGCGTACTGGCGCGTCCGCGCCGTCCGCCGCCAAAGCCGCCGAAGCCGCCGAAAATGTCAAAAATATCGTCGAGGTCGATACCGCCGCCGAACGGGCTTCCGCCGCCGGCGCCCGCTCCGAAGTTAGGATCGACGCCTGCATGGCCGAACTGGTCATAGCGCGCGCGCTTTTCCTTGTCGGAAAGCACCTCGTAAGCCTCGTTTGCCTCCTTCATCTTTTCCTCGCAGGTTTTGTCGCCGGGATGAAGATCGGGATGGTATTTTTTTGCCGCCTGGCGGTACGCCTTTTTTATTTCGTCGTCGCTTGCGCCCTTCTGAAGCCCAAGCACCTCATAGTAATCTCTTTTGTCTGCCATTGTCTGTCCTCCGTATCATTTTTGGTGCGCCGATCAACAAAACGGGCACCCGTCAATTCATTCCTAAACCGGTGTTTCCTGCGCCAAACGGCTTAGGAATGAATTGAACGGACGCGTGAAACCGCCTAAAGGAGCTGCAAAAGCAGCTCCTTTCGCGGTTAAAAACATATGATCAGTTGTTGCCGTCAACGTCGGTGAAATCAGCGTCGTAAACGTTGGGGTCGCCGCCGTTGTTATTGTTGCCGTTTCCGGGCTGCGCGCCGCCCATATCGGGAGCAGCGCCCTGCGGATTTTGCTGAGGCGCAGCCTGCTGATACAGCTTTGCGGAAACCTCGTAAACCGCCTTTTGCAGTTCTTCCTTAGCGGCGTTGATCATACCAATATCGTTCTTGGCGATGGCTTCCTTAACGGCAGCCGCCTTGGAATTGATTTCGTTTTTGTCAAGGTCGGCAAGCTTGTCGCCGTTTTCGTTGACGAGCTTCTCAGCCTGGTAAGCAAGGTTTTCGGCTTCGTTCTTCGCGTCAACCTCCTCGCGGCGCTTCTTGTCCTCGGCAGCGTACTGCTCGGCGTCCTTGACCGCGCGGTCGATGTCCTCCTTGCTCATATTGGTGGAGGAGGAAATTGTGATCTTCTGCTCCTTGCCGGTGCCGAGATCCTTAGCGGAAACGTTTACGATACCGTTGGAGTCGATGTCGAAGGTTACCTCGATCTGAGGAATGCCGCGCATTGCCGGAGCGATGCCCGCAAGCGTGAACAGACCGAGCTGCTTGTTGTCACGCGCAAATTCGCGTTCGCCCTGCAGGACGTTGATCTCAACCTGCGTCTGGTTGTCGGCAGCGGTTGAGAAGATCTGGCTTTTTCTTGCCGGGATGGTGGTGTTTCTGTCGATGATCTTTGTCATAACGCCGCCCATCGTTTCAACGCCGAGGGACAAAGGCGTTACGTCCATAAGCAGCAGACCCTTGACCTCGCCGCCGAGAACGCCTGCCTGGATGGAAGCGCCGATCGCGACGCATTCGTCGGGGTTGATGCCCTTGAACGGCTCTTTGCCGATGAGCTTTTGAACGGCTTCCTGTACAGCCGGGATTCTTGAGGAACCGCCGACCATCAGCACCTTGTCGATCTCGCCGATCTGCAAACCGGAATCGGACAGTGCGGAACGAACGGGACCCATGGTAGCCTCTACCAAATCGGAGGTCAGCTCGTTGAACTTAGCGCGGGTAAGCGTGAGGTCAAGGTGCTTCGGACCGGTCTGGTCTGCGGTGATGAAGGGCAGGTTGATGGAGGAAGTGGTGACGCCGGAAAGCTCGATCTTGGCTTTTTCGGCAGCTTCCTTTAAGCGCTGCATCGCCATTTTGTCGGATGACAGGTCAATGCCTGTTTCGGTTTTGAAGGACTGCACCATCCAGTCGATGATGCGCTTGTCGAAGTCGTCGCCGCCCAGACGGTTGTTACCGGCAGTTGCGAGAACCTCCTGCATTCCGTCACCCATTTCGATGATGGAAACGTCGAAGGTGCCGCCGCCGAGGTCGTATACCATTACCTTTTGGTCGTTTTCCTTGTCAACGCCGTAGGACAGCGCAGCCGCTGTAGGCTCGTTGACGATACGCAGTACGTTAAGACCTGCGATCTTGCCGGCGTCCTTGGTTGCCTGACGCTGTGCGTCGGTGAAGTACGCCGGAACGGTGATTACCGCGTCGGTCACGGTCTCGCCGAGATATGCCTCAGCGTCCGCCTTGAGCTTTTGCAGGATCATTGCGGAGATTTCCTGAGGAGTGTAGCTTTTGCCGTCAATGTTTACCTTGTAGGCGGAGCCCATTTCTCTTTTGATCGAAGAAACGGTTCTTTCGGGATTGGTGATAGCCTGGCGCTTTGCGACCTGACCTACCATTCTTTCGCCGTCCTTTGAAAACGCCACTACCGAGGGAGTGGTTCTTGCGCCTTCCGCGTTAGCGATAACGACGGGCTCGCCGCCTTCGATAACTGCTACACAAGAGTTGGTTGTACCTAAATCTATACCGATTGCCTTTGCCATAATTGATTCCTCCGTTATTTAATGATTAATTGATTGTTGTTGATATATTGAAAGGAAAACCGTTTTTGATTTTCCGTTTTCAAACTTGTTTTAATTGGTGACCTGCACCATTGCGTGGCGGATGATCTTGTCTCCGATTTTGTATCCGGTCTGGAACACGGCTGCGATTTTGCCAGAGCCGAGCTCCTCGTTGTCCACCATACCGATGGCGTTGTGCAGGTTGGGGTCGAAATCCTCGCCGACCGCGCCGTAGGCTTCGATCTTCAGCTTTGTAAAGGATTTGTCGAGCTGGTTGGAAATAAGCTCAACGCCCTTGAGAATCTCGGGGTCGGCGTCCTTGAGGTTTTCAAGCGCCATCCGCACGCTGTCCGCAACGGGCAGCAGCTCCTTGACCGCCTTGCCGGTCGCGTCGTCATAGAGCGACAACTTTTCGTTTGCGGTGCGCTTGCGGTAGTTGTCATATTCCGCGGCAAGCCGCAAAAAGCTTTCCTTCTGCTCGGCAAGCTCGCCCTCAAGCGCCTTTATTTTTTCATCTTTTTCGTTTTTTTCTTCTTTTTTGTCGGTTTTTTCCGCTTCGGTTTGTTCCGTTTCCTCTGTCTTTGCCTCTTCGGCTGCTTCGACAGTTTCTACGGTTTCCTCAGCCGCCTCGGCGTTCTTTTTCTTTTTCGACATCGTTCTCCTCCTATCTGCTATATTTCGATCAGTTCGTCGATCAGCTCGCCCGCGCAATCCGCAACGCAGCGCAAAATGGACATCACACGCGCGTAGTCCGTTCGCATCGGCGCTATCGCCGCCAGCACGCCCGACGGGCTGCCGCCGATGGTGTACCGCGCGGAAAGAACGGCGCTTTGCTTAAGCTCGGTTCGGCGGTTTTCCGAACCGATGGTCACCGCCGGCGTTTGAGGCAGGCGCTCCAGCATTGCGGCAAGGTCGTGTCCGTTTTGCAAAAACTCCCACATTTGGTGCGCCGCGGCAGGGCTTTGGTTCGTGATGTTCATCAGCCGTCCGAAGCCGCTGTGGCACACGCTGATCTGCGATGCCTGCTCGCACGCGTCCTTCATTGCCATAAGCGGCGCTGTCATAAACAGCGAAAGCTCGCCGAAACCCGCGGCTGCGGTTTGGATAGCCGGGGTGGTGACGGATTGCAGCGCCACGCCGGCAAACGTTTCGTTGAGCGCTTTTTCAAAAACGTGCAGGTTTTCCGGCGTGAGCAAAAACTCACAGCGGAACAACTTGGTTTTGATAACGCCGTTGGAGGCGATGACGACCGCCATAGCTGAGTGAGCGCCGATCGGCACAAAGCTGACCCTGCGCACCCTGCCGTCCTCGCCGGAGGGCGTGGTGGCAAGCGCCACCGTTCCGGTCAGACGCGACAGAACATCCGCCGCGCCGCGCAGTATGTTTTCGGGCGATTCGCTGTTTTCGGCAAGCGAGTCGCGGATATACTGTCTGCCCTGTTCGTTGACAGGAGTGACGCGCATTACGTTGTCCACGTAAAAGCGGTAGCCGCGTTCGGTGGGGATCCTGCCTGCCGATGTGTGCGGCTGCTCCAGATAACCCTGTTCGGTCAAGTCCGCCATATCGTTGCGCACGGTAGCTGAGCTGACCTTCATTCCGGTTTCGCCGAGCAGCGACTTTGAGCCGACAGGTTCGCCGCTTCGGATAAAGCTCTCCACAATGGCGGAGAGGATTTTTTGCTTTCTTACAGCAGGTTCCATCCCTTTCACCTCTTTTTCAAGGGATTAGCACTCTCGATGGTCGAGTGCTAACTGCTTTATTCATACTATACCCCAAAAGTCAGAAAAAGTCAAGCACATTTTGAAAATTTTTAAAAAACTTCACATTTTTCACCCTGCGGTCACAAACAGCCGGCATGCGCCCTGCGTCGGCGCGCGCTTGACAACCGGCGGCAATGCCGCTATATTTATATAAGAAAACGCCGGCGGGAAAAAGCTTCCCGTAAGGAAAGGAAGCCGAAAAATGTTTTTGGATTATTTTTATGTGTTTTTGTGGGCAGCGCTTGCCGTTGCTGTCGCGATCATCGGCAGAAAAGAAGGACTGCTGGCGGTGCTCGCGACCGCGTTCTTTGTGTTTATGACGGTGTGGTACGGACTTCGCGCCTTTGGCGGCATTCAGGTATTTGACGGCACGCCCGGTATTGTTTTTAAAGTCGTTTTGGGCGTTTTTGCCGCGGTGCTGCTTGTTGTGTGGATCACCAAGCGCCGAGGTCAAAAATAGAGGCACCACATCTATAGCCTTGCAAAATACGCTCCACAATATGTAGTTTTTGCAGCCGCAAAACACAAAAAAGAGCAGTTTTTTTGAAAAAAAGCTTGATTTTCCCGCGCGTTTATGCTATCATATTATCCATATGACCGATACTTTTAAGGAGGTGGGACAATGGCAAACATCAAGTCCGCGAAAAAGCGTGTTAAAGTAATCGCTACCAAAACAGCTCGCAACAAGGCGACTAAGTCAGCTCTCAAGACCGCTATCAAGAAAGCTTACTTCGCTGTTGACACCAACGCTGACAACAAGCAGGAAGCAGTTCGTTTCGCTGTCAAGAAGATTGACCAGGCGGCTGCGAAGGGTATTCTCCACAAGAATACGGCAGCAAGAAGAAAGTCCAATCTTACCAAACGCCTCAACGCGACCGCGTAAGACTGCATAATCTAATAGCTGAAACTTGAAAGCAGAGTTTTTCTCTGCTTTTTTTGTTTTTCTGTTGACTTTTTCGGAATAATTGTATAAAATATACATAGTATATTCAAGATTTACGGCAAATAATAGATAAACGGAGGTTTACACATGAAAAACAAAAAATTCTTTTGGATTATCGGCGTCATTTCAATCGTTGCCGCGCTTTCCGCTGCTTTCACCGCATTCTTTATTATGAAGGACAAACAAAAGAAAGATGACGAGGAACTTATGGAATACCTCGACAGCGCTATTGAGTAATTGCGTGCCCGGCAGATCGTCGGGCTTTCTTTTTGGGGGAAAATATGATCGAACAGGAACTGAACCGGCTTTTGGCGGACGCCAAGGCGGACAAAAGCTTAAAGGAGCAGCTGATTAAAACCCGTGACAGCGATAATCCGGTAGACGATTTTTGCGCGCTGGCGCAGCAGCTGGGATATGAAATCCACACAGGCGAGCTGTTTGCGCTGGGACTGACGGAAAACGACGCCAAGCTGCGCAGCGTCAACGGCGGCGGCGTAAGCGCGATCGACGGCTGGGACGACGCGTATGAGCAGTTTTTTACGGCATTGATTTGGACATAACCCAAAGGCTCTGTGCGTTTAACTTGCACAGAGCCTTTGTTTTTATCCATATACCTTATCAAACACGCTGACCGAGGCTTGGATTTCGCCGGTTTCGGCGTCCATAATAATCAGCCGGAGTGACGCCAGCGTTCCGGCGCCCTGCTCAAAGTCAAGCGCCATCAAATAGTCGCTTCCCTCCGCAACCGCCGCAAAGCTTCCGAAAATCCAACCGGGCAACTCGCTGCGCTCTCGGGGGTTAACAGGATAGGTTTGAAACACCGTATACCTGTCATAAAACGCTTGACTGTTTTCGAGCTTTTTGACGCTGCCGTTCTCCAAATCCAGCTCGCGATATTCCTGCCGCAGCGCGCCGGTCGCTTCGTCCGCCGTCTGCGAGGTCAGCAAGCCGCTGCTGCCGTCCTCGGAAACCAGCAGCGAGGAAAAGGCATCGCCCTGCTGAAAGCCCGGCACACCGAGCTTGTCCGTATCAAAAGTGCGCACCAGCCTGCCGTCACGGTAGTTGAACACAAAAATACCCGACGCGACAGCAAACACAACCTTCTCTCTGTCGGCGTACGCGATAGACGGCGTCCATGCGCCGACGTTTTTTCCGGCGATTTTCTGCGCGGTGCTCTCTCCCTTGCCGCAGAGCGCCGCCAGCTTTTCCGCCGAGATGGCATAGGGCTCCTCCGCAGGCGGCGCCGGGCGCTGCCGGACGGCTGCCCACGCGCCCCATGCGATTGCCGCTGTCAGCACCAGCGCCGCCGCTGCCAAGGCGATTTTTTTGAACGGCTTTCTCCGTGCTTCGCGTACGGCAAACGACGCCTGCGCCGTTCTGCCGCAATAGTGCCGCAGCAGGCTGTCCAGCCTTTCGTCTGTTGTTTCAATCATTTTGCAGCCTCCTTTTCAGCGTTGCCTTTGCCGCCGCCATGCGGCTTTTGACGGTTCCCTCGGGAATGTGCAGAATTTGCGCCGCGTCCTTGATGCTGTAATCCTTGAAATAGCAAAGCACAATGACCAGCCGCTGTTTTTTCGGCAGGACAGCTATCGCCTCGTGCAGCGCAAGGTATTCTTCGCGGCGCTCGCCCTGCGCATCGGGAATCGCGGCGAAAAACGCGTCCTGCTCCTCCGCGGTGCGGAAGCATCGGCGCTTGCGGTGATACGCTGCTTTCAGCGTGTTTTTGTAGGTGTTGACGCAGATGGTAAACAACCACTTGTCAAAGGGCTTGTCCGCACGGTACCGGTGAAAATGCCGCGCCGCCTTGAGCCATGTTTCCTGAAACAAATCCTCTGCGTCTGCGCAGTTGCCGCAGAGAGAAACACACAGCCGCGTCAAGTCCGCGCTGTAGCGCTGCGCCAGCTTTTCCAGCTCGCTGTTCATGCCGTATCGCCTGCCTTTCACTGTATATACAATCCTGCCGCGAAAAAGGTTCATTTTTTGCGGTATTTTTTTCAAAACAGCCATAATGAAAGATTGCTGTCGATTTTTGTACGAATTGTCACATTTGTTACAAAACTTTAAAGACTGGTTTGTGGAAAACAGCTTGCAAAGTTGAACAATATGTGATATATTTAGTTTATGGAATTATTATCCACAATAACTTAAGGAGGAAGATTTATGAATCAAAGTTCCATTAAAAAGTACGTAGCCGAATTTTTGGGCACCTTTACCCTTGTATTCATCGGCTGCGGTACTGCTATGCTGACCGGCGCCAGTGTGGTTCCCACCGCTCTTGCTTTCGGTCTTTCGATCGTTGCCATCGCTTACGCAACAGGCAACATCTCCGGCGGTCATGTTAACCCCGCGGTTTCGCTGGCGTTCCTGATCAAGGGCGACCTCAGCGTGACCGATTTCATCGGCTACATCGCTGCTCAGTTTGCAGGCGCTTTTGCCGGCACAGGCGTTCTTGCCGCTATCTTCGGCATGGGTCTGGTAAACGACAACACCGGTATTCTGTACAGCAAGACTCCCGAATTTGCCGTAGAGGTTGCTAAAGATCCCAACAAAGTTGCATTCTTTGCCGAGCATACCAACCTGCAAAACCACCTCAACGGCTTCGGCGCTAACTCCATGGCAGGCGTCAGCGGCAACCACTTTGCAGGCTTTGTTGTTGAGATCATCCTGACCTGCATCTTTGTGATGGCTATTCTTGGCGTTACCTCCAAGATCCAAAAGCACGGCTCCTTCGGCGGATTGATCATCGGTCTGACCTTGACCGCTGTTCACCTTGTTGGCATCGGTCTGACCGGTACCTCCGTTAACCCCGCGCGCAGCTTCGGTCCTGCTTTCTTTGCTATGTTTGGCGGCAACTTCGCTCCCATCGCAGGTCTTTGGGCATTTATCCTCGGTCCCATTATCGGCGCGGCGATCGCGGCATTCCTGTATCAGTTCCTTGAAGGAAATGACAAGCAGCCCACTTTGAGATAATAAACTCTCGCCCTTCAGCGGTCAGCCGTTTGGCTGACCGCTTTTATTTTACCGCCCGCAGGAACGTGTAGGAATAAACCGTTCCTTCCCCATTGACAGTTTATGCGCAAAGGCGCGGAGAGTGACAATTAATAACTTCTATATAAAACAGCCGGCTCACGCAAATGAGCCGGCTTTGCCGTTGTTCTGATTAAAATGCCTTTCGGCGCAGGGATTCCTCGCGGACGGCATTGAACTTCCATACGCGGGTGTTGACCTCCACAACGCCAAGTCCGCAGTATTCGCAAAACTTTTGTCCGAGATTTCGAATCGGCGCGCCGCAGCCGGGACAGGTCAGTCCCATGCTTTCGCCGTAGACGCCCATGACGTCGGCGTCCTGCAAATAAATCAAATCGACGCTGTATATGGTTTGGAGCTTGTTGTCCTTGTCGCCGTTGATGACTTTGCCGTTTTCGTCCTCCAGATAAGCGTACATCCCGACCGACAGGTTGAACTGCACGGTGACTGCGCCGCCCTGTTTGAAGTAACGCGAGATTTGCGCGTCGTGGATGACGGGCTCGGTATAGTACTGCCTTTGTCCGTTTGCGTGCAGGTTTTCGATGATCTCCGTCACGTTGTTGCGCAGCTTGTTGGTGATGTCGTTCGGCATTGTCGCGGTTGAACCGGTGGAAACGGCGTTGAGATAGCCGCGCAGCACCGCTTGGGCGCCGGTGCGAAAATGCTCGTAATCAAATTCGGGAAAGTCGCGCTGGATCTCGGGCAGGTAGATATTGGTCATGGAATGCACCGAGCGCGGCGTTTCGCTGAGCTTTCGCTTTTGCTCGCGATAACCCTCCATAAAGTCGTCGGTGCCGAACACCGAGCGTGAAACGCCCCTGAGCTTGTATTTTATGAAGAAGCCTGCGCCGATGATTGCGACCAGCAAGCCCGCGATAACGGCGAGAGGGATGATGATTTGCGGCATATATACCCTCCTTGCAAACGGTATGGTTTACTGCTTTTTGATTTCGATGCCCAACACGTCGAGGCTTTCCTGATCGACCGGCGACGGGCAGGAGGACATCAGCTCGCTTGCGTTTTGCACCTTGGGGAAGGCGGTGACGTCGCGCAGACTGTCCACGCCGCAGAGCAGCATGGTGACGCGGTCAAGACCGATTCCCATACCTCCGTGGGGCGGCGCGCCGTATTTGTAGGCTTCAACAAGGAAGCCGAATTTTGCTTCGATCTCCTCGTCGGTCAGCTTCAGCGCGCGGAACATTTTTTGCTGCAGCTCATAGTCCGTGATACGCATGGAGCCGCTGGAAAGCTCGACGCCGTTAAGCGTGAGGTCATACGCCTTTGCGATGACCTTGCCGGGATCGGTGTCAAGATATTGGATGCACTCCTCCTTGGGCATTGTGAACGGATGGTGCATTGCCAGCCATTCGCCGCTTTCTTCGTCCTTTTCAAAGAACGGGAAGTCCACGATCCACAGGAATTTGAACTCGTCGGGAATGATTTCAAGGCGCTTTGCAACAGTCAGGCGCAGCGCGCCGAGAGTGGACAGAACTGTGCTGTTTTTGTCGGCGACGATCAAAATCACGTCGCCCTTTTCCGCGCCGAGGCGCTCATAGACGGCTGAAAGCTCGTCCTCGGTCATAAACTTTTTGAAGGAAGCGTTCGGCTCGTCCACCCAGCGGACATAGGCAAGTCCCTTTGCGCCGATGCCCTTGGCAAACTCGGTCAGCTTGTCGATTTCCTTGCGCGTGTAGACCGACGCGGCGTTTTTGGCAACGATTGCGCGGACAGAGCCGCCGTTTTCAATGGCGGAGGTGAACACTCCGAAGCCGCAGTTTTTAACTACGTCGGAGATGTCCTGAATTTTCATATCAAAGCGGATGTCGGGCTTGTCGGAGCCGTAGTTGTTCATTGCGTCGGCGTAGGTCATACGCTCGAACGGCGTGGGCAGGTCTTTGCCCAGCACGTCCTTGAAAAGACGCTTGAACAGACCTTCGTTGACTTCGAGGATGTCCTCAACGTCTACGAAGGACAGCTCCATATCGATCTGAGTAAATTCCGGCTGACGGTCGGCGCGAAGATCCTCGTCGCGGAAGCAACGCGCCAGCTGGATGTAGCGGTCAAAGCCCGACAGCATAAGCAGCTGCTTGTAAATTTGCGGCGACTGAGGCAGCGCGTAGAATTTGCCGTTGTGGATGCGCGAAGGCACCAGATAGTCGCGGGCGCCTTCGGGCGTGGATTTGATCATCATCGGGGTTTCGATTTCGATGAAGCCGTTCTCGGCAAAATAGTCGCGCGCGGTCTTGGCGATTTTGCTGCGCAGCATCAGGTTTTGCTGCAAAGGACGGCGCCGCAGGTCGAGATAGCGGTACTTAAGACGAACGTCCTCGCCTGTTTTGCTGTCGTCAACGATTTCAAACGGCGGCGTCTGCGCCTTTGAAAGCACGCGCAGGTCGGTGACGACCACTTCGACGTCGCCGGTGGGAATGTCGGCGTTCTTTGCGCTGCGCTCGCACACTACGCCCTTTGCCGCCAGCACAAACTCGCTGCGGCAGGCAAACGCCTTGTCAAAGGTTTCTCGGTCGGTGGTATCGTTAAAGGCGAGCTGCACGATGCCTGTGCGGTCGCGCAGGTCAATGAAAATCAGCTGTCCAAGGTCGCGCGCACGCTGCACCCAACCGCAGACGGTAACCTCTCTGCCGACGTCGCCGATGCGCAAATCGCCGCAGTAATCGGTTCTTTTTAAGCCTGTCATAAATTCTGCCATGGTTGATTACTCCCCTGTTGTAAATTATAAATAAGGATGAAAGATTTCCCGGTTATATCGTAAATGCTTCGTTGCCGGTCAGATTGAGCACCGAAAACTTTTCGGCAAAGCTGTCGTCCAGCGCAAGCTCGGTCTGCTCGCCGCTGTCCATATTTTTGACCTTTGCCTTGTTCTCGGCAATTTCGTTGTCGCCGAGCACCAAGGAATACCTGGCGCTGATTTTGTCGGCGTATTTCATCTGCGCGCGCAGGCCTCGCCCTACGACGTCGGTTTCGGCGGTCAGTCCGCATTCGCGCACCTGACGAAGCAGCGAGAACGCCTTGACCTTGGCGGCGTCGCCCATAGTGGCGATATAAAGAGCGCACGGCTCGGGCTGAGGGATCTCCACGCCCTGCGCGTCCATCACCATCAAGATACGCTCCAAGCCCATTGCGAAGCCGAGCGAGGGCAGGTGCTTGCCGCCCAGCTCCTCGATCAAGCCGTCATATCTGCCGCCGCCGCAGACCGTACCCTGAGCGCCGATGCAGTCGGTGATGAACTCGAACACGGTTTTGGTGTAGTAGTCAAGTCCGCGCACGATGGTGGGGTTGACGGTAAAGCCGACGCCGGCGCTGTCCAAATAGCGCTTTACCTCGGCGAAGTGGTTTTCGCACTCCTCGCAAAGATAGTCGGTGATTCTCGGCGCGCCCTCGGCGATTTTGTGATCTTCGGGACTTTTGCAGTCAAGAAGGCGCATCGGATTTTTTTCCAGACGCGAAAGGCAGGTGTCGCACAGCTGCTCCCTGTACTGCGAAAAGTATTCGCGCAGCGCCTGATTATACTTGGCGCGGCATTCAGGGCAGCCGATGGAATTGATTTCAAGATGTACGTCGGTCAAGCCCAAACGGTCAAGCACCGACTGCGCAAGACAGATGATCTCCGCGTCGGCGAGGGGCGACTGGGTGCCGTATTCCTCGATTCCGAACTGGTGAAATTCGCGAAGTCTGCCTGCCTGCGGCTTTTCGTAGCGGTAGCAGGACACAAAATAGCTTGCCTTTATGGGCAGTCCCTCGTTTTCAAGCGCGTGCTCAAGCACCGCGCGCGCCGCGCCTGCGGTGCCTTCGGGACGCAGCGTTACGCTTTCGCCGCCCTTTGTGTCAAAGGTATACATCTCCTTTTGCACAACGTCGGTGGTTTGTCCTACGCCGCGCGCGAACAGCTCGGTGTGCTCAAACACGGGGGTGCGGATCTCTCGAAAGCCGTAGGCGCGGCTTTCCTCGCGCATTATATTTTCAACGAACTGCCAGCGGTAGCTCTGCTTGGGCAGCACGTCCTCGGTTCCCTTTATTTTTTTTGTTATTAAAGCCATAATTCCCTCCATATTTGCATATACGTTATTATTATACATCATTGTATTTGCAAGCGCAAGGATTTTTTTGCTTTGCGGAGAACTTCTGCGCAAAGCAAAAAGGAGCCGGTAAAGGCTCCTTTGATACGCGAAATTATTATCGCTGTCGTTATTTGATGATATTTCTCCAGTCGAGGTCGCCGCGCTCCAAGCCGTGAATAAGAACCTCGGCGGTAGCGATATTGGTGGCAACGGGGATGTTGTGCATATCGCAAAGGCGCAGCATATCCATATCGTTTGCCTCGTTGGGCTTTTGGTTGAGGGGATCGCGGAAGAACAGCAGCATATCAATTTCATTGCAGGCAATGCGTGCGGCGATCTGCTGGCTGCCGCCCTGCGCTCCCGAAAGGAATTTTTGAATGGTAAGACCTGTTGCCTCGGACACCATTTTGCCGGTGGTGCCGGTGGCGCAAAGATTATTTCTGCTGAGCACGCCGCAGTAGGCGATGCAGAACTGAACCATCAATTCTTTTTTCTCATCGTGTGCAATCAAAGCGATATTCATAGTCTTTCCTCCAAACAGTTTACAATTTTCACATCTATCAAAACGAAGCTAACGAATTATAAGCGGTGCGTTTTTTCCTTCAAGCCTTTCTGCCAGCTTGTCGAAAACCTGCAGTGCCGGGCTGTGCTCCAGTCCCGCTGCGCCGCGCTGCATAATTACGGAAATGTCCACGGAAAACGGCACGACCGCGATAAGGCGCGTTTGCGCCGCGTCGATCACCGCGTCCAGATCCTCATAATATCCGAGTTTTTTAAACATTTTTCGGTCAAAGCGGTTGATCACCAGCCGCAGGTTTTTTACGCCCAGCGCCTCAAGCTTTTTGCGCACCTTAAGTCCGCCGCGCACGCTTGTGGGCTCGGGATTGGTGACGATCAGCGCGCGGTCGGCAGGAGCCGCCGCGGTCACAAAGCCGGAGCCGATGCCCGCCGGCGAATCAATGATGACGTAATCAAAGCGGTTTTTCACCGCGTCCACCAGCTGCTTGAACACAAACGGACTAAGCTCGTTTTCGGCGTCAAAGGGCGCCGCCATCAAATAGAGGCTGTCGTTGTGGCGGCTTTTGTATATGGCGTCGTCAAATCTGCAATTGCCGCAAACGGCGTCGGACGCGTCGAACAGGATGTCCTGCTCGATGTCCAGCATGATGTCCAGGCCGCGCATACCGCAGTCGCAGTCGATCAGCAGAACCTTTTTTCCTTTTTTGACGAGTGCAACGGAGAGGCATATGCAAACGGTTGATTTTCCCGTGCCGCCTTTTCCCGACGCAACAACGATTACATTGTCCATATTATACTACCTCTAAAACATATTAACACAAATTTTTGTAAAATGCAATAAAAGTCAGCTGTTTAATCCAACAAAATTTTTGGCTCGAATTTAGTAATTATGACCGCCGTTAACTTTTAAAGTAAGCGTCAAGCAGATCCTTGGCTACCTGCATGGCGTATTGACCGCGCACGCCGTGCTCGAGCACCACCGCGACAGCAACCTGCGGTTTGTCATACGGCGCATAGCAAATAAACGTGCTGTGGTCGGAGCCCGCGTTTTCGGCGGTGCCGGTTTTTGCCGCGACCTTAACCTTATAATCGCCGAACACGGAATTGGCGGTTCCCTGTTCGTCCTGTGTGACGGCGAGCATATCCTCCTGCACAATTTTCAGATTTTCCGCCGATACGCCGCATTCATCGACGACTTCGGGCGCGGTGTAGTCGGCGACCGTTTTTTTGCGCTCATAGTCGGTGATTTTGCTTACGATGTGGGTTTTAAGACGCGTGCCGTTGTTGGCGATTGTCGCGACATATGTGGCGAGCTGAACCGGTGAAAAGGCGTTGTCGGACTGTCCGATCGCAGCCTGCACGGTGTTGCCCGGCATCCATGTGTCGCTGTCGCGTCCGGCAAGCGTTCCCTTGGTTTCCTCGACCTCAAGCCCGGTGGATTCTCCAAGGCCGAATCGCTCGGCATAAAGATACATTGTGTCAATTCCCAGCCGTCTGCCGATTTCGGCAAAATAATAGTTGCACGACTGCGCAATCGCGCCGCGCAGGTCGAGGGTTTCGTGACGGTGCATACACTCGACAACATTGGAGGGATAGTAGTCGTATTTTTGGGTGCAGAAAATTTCGGTGGAGGGCGTGAGGATCTTTTCCTCAAGCGCCGCCAGCGCAACGCACGGCTTGAATACCGAGCCGCAGGCGAAGGCGCCCGAAAAGGCGCGGTTGAACATCGGCGAGCGCTTGTCCTCGGCAAGCTTGGTGTAATAGCTGCCGTATTTGCTGTATTGGTTCAGGTCGTAGTTTGGATAGCTCGCCGCCGCCAGAACCGAAAAGTCCTTGACGTCCAGCATTACCGCCGCGCCGCTTTCGCAGTCCTCGCCCTGAAGCTTTTTTCCGGTTTCCTCGCAATACGCCTTGCCCTCGGCACGGGCGCCTTCCACGTTTTCAGCCAGCGACCGTGCCGCTGTTTGCTGCAGCTTGCTGTCCAAGGTCAGATATATCGTGTTTCCGGGATTAGAGTTGATGGTTTCCACCGTATCGACGATGGTGCCGTCGGAGTTGCGCTGAATGATCTTTGTGCCGCCCTCGCCCTTCAGCTCGGTTTCAAACGCCGCCTCTATGCCGAATTTGCCCACCTCGTCGTTGATGCCGTATTCCTTGCCGCTGAAGGACAACTCCTCGTATTCCTCCTGCGTAATGGAGCCCAGCGCGCCGAGAACGTGCGGCGCGAGCGTTGGATTCGTCGCGGCGCGCACCAGATAGGTTTGTACGTCCACGCCGCCTACGCCCTGGGTGTTCTCGCTGACGGCGGTCACGGTTTCACGGGTAACGTCAGAGGCGAAGGTGTAGGGCTTCGCGTTGGAAAAGCCGGTTATTTCCATATTATAATGCACGGCGGCAAGCGCATAGCGCTGATCCTGCGTGTAGGCTTCGCCGATCTCAAAGCGTCGGCAAAGCAGATCGACGCACTGCGCGGCGTCGGCGTTGCTGTCGCGAAGCCATTCTCTCAGCGCGGCGACGTCCTCCTCGGCGTCCTTTTTAAAGACGTATCCGCCGCCCTTTTGCTCGATCGGCAACGGATCGTCCCACTTGTCCCCCGTCTGACGAAGCACATCCATCAGGCGCAAAACTGTGTCGTCGAGCGATTTTTCATCTATGTAAAGCTTATCAAATACAATTTTATAATGCGTGCGGTTAGTGACCAGTCCCAAGCCGTTGCGGTCGAGGATCTCGCCGCGCGTAGCGGTGGTGTCCGCGTTAAAGCTTGTGGAGCGCGTGGAAAGGCGTTTGTATTCTCCGCCGTGGACAAGCTGCCAATCCGCAAGCCGCGCCACAAAGATCGCCGCGGCGATCATCGCCGCAAGCACGCAAATCGTATATGGCAGCTTGCCGCGCAGCCTTTTTTTCATGGTCAGTCACCGCCTTTCTAAACGGAAAATGAAGGGTGGGCATTGCCCGCGCCTGACTTTATAAACGGATCAAAAACCGGTTCAGCGCGTAAAGCGGAAAAAAGCTGAGATAGGTCAGCGCCATACGCGGAAGATACCGGGTCACAAACAATGTGCCGCATTCCGGAACGCCTGCGAACAGGCGAAAAAATACAAAGTACAGTCCAAGCACAACAAGGATCGCGCCGAGGCTGAGTACGCCTCCGGTAAGCAGATTGCGGTTGAGGTACGTTCCCAGCAAACTTGACTGCGCAAAGCATACAAGCGTGAACGAAACCGCGAACCAGCCTATGGTGCCGCCTGCGGAAAGATCCGCCAGCGTGCCGCAGACAGCTCCCCAGACGATGGCCGGGATCGCCTCGGAGCAGGCGCTGACAGACAGCGCCATCGCCAGCAAAAAGAAGGGCTTTGCGCCAAGCAGCTCGGGGAAAAGCTTGGGCGTGCTTTGCAGCACCCACAGCAAAAGCGCTTCCGCTGCCAGCGCGCAGTTGCGCAGCACCGCCTGCTTACTTGGCATGGCTCTTCACCACCTTGCCCTTGGACTCAAAATCTGTGATGACAGCCGCCGCGGTGATCTTTCTAACGTCCTCATAGGGCTTGATGACCGCGTAGCGCGAGGCGTCGTACTTGTTAAATTCGATCGACTGCACCTGTCCGATTTGCAGACCGGAGGGATATGCGCCGCCGGTGCCTGAGGTGACGATCATATCGCCCACCTTGATCTTGTGATCCTCGGCAAGCTTGTTCATTCCGGTCAGATTGTTTTCGCAAAGCGTTACGCTGCCGCTGAGGATGCCGCTGTCGTTGCTTTGCTTGTCGATCACGCCCGCCTTGGTATCGGGCGATAAAATCGTTTTTACCTTGCAGGTGGCGGCATCGACCTGCGCCACCCAGCCGACCAAGCCGTTGTCGGTGATGACCGGCGCGTTGACCTTGACGCCGACGGACGAGCCGATGTCAAGCGTGAAGGAATAGAAATCATCGTTGACGTCGCGCTTGATAACGTTTGAGGGCACGATCTGATATGACGGATTTTCCTTTTTCAGCTCATAATACGCCCAAAGCTTTTCGTTTTCCGCCTTGGTGTCTATGTAGTCGGCGAGCTGGCCGCGCAGCGCGGCGTTTTCCTTTTTCAGCTCTTCGTTTTCCTTCAGCAGCTCCTCGCGCGTGGCGGAATCCGCGCTTGCCGTCGCAAGCGCGCTTAGCTGGAACAGCCCTTTGGTAAGGGTGTTGACTCCGCTTGACAGCAGGGAATTTTCCGCCTGCGACAATATGCCCAGCACCGTTAGAATGATGAGCGTGATTATCAGTACTTTTAGATTTTTCCCGTAAAGTCTCTGTTTCATTATCGTCTGTTGTGCTTATACTTGCTTGTCGCCGTTTTGCCAAGCCTCTTGCCTGCGCCGTCTACAACGCAGTCGAGAGGACGGTTGGCGATGTGAACCGGCATACCTGTTTGCTGCATGATCAGCATATCGATGCCGCGAAGCAGCGCGCCGCCGCCTGTGAGCATAATGCCGTGGTCGATGATGTCGGCGGCAAGCTCGGGAGGCGTTTTTTCCAGCGTGGTTTTTACCGCCTCAACGATCGTGTTAAGCGGATCGGACAGTGCTTCGCGCACCTCTGCCGCGGTGATCGTTACGTCCTTGGGCAGGCCGTCGATCAGGTTGCGGCCCTTGACCACCATACTGCGTTCGTTTTCGTAGGGATATGCCGAGCCTATTTTGATTTTGATGTCCTCGGCGGTGCGTTCGCCGATGAGCAGGTTATAAGTCTTTTTGATGTGCGTAAGGATCGCCTCGTCAAAGCGGTCGCCTGCCACGCGCACCGAGACCGCAGTCACGATGTCGCCAAGCGATGTAACGGCAACCTCGCTTGTGCCGCCGCCGATGTCCACCACCATACTGCCGGTCGGCTCGTCCACGGGAAGTCCCGCGCCGATGGCGGCAGCCATGGGTTCTTCAATCAAAATAACGGGCGGCTTGGCGCCAGCCTGGTACGCGGCGTCCTCTACAGCCTTGCGCTCGACCTCTGTTACGCCTGTGGGCAGGCAGATGATGACGCGCGGCTTGCTGAAAACGCCGGGCTTGACCGCCTTTTTTATGAAATGCTGAAGCATTTTGGCGGTGATTTTAAAGTCGGCGATAACGCCGTCCTTCAGCGGACGCACCGCAATGATGGATCCGGGCGTTCTGCCGATCATATCCTTTGCCTGCGAGCCGACAGCCAAAACCGTGTCGGTGCGCATATCTACCGCCACGACCGACGGTTCGCGCAGGATGATGCCCTTTCCCTTAAGACACACCAGCGTGTTGGCAGTGCCAAGGTCAATTCCTATATCTTTTGAAAATGAAAACATTCTTTCGGCTCCTTTACATCTATAATAGTATGATACCGATTTCTATTTTTATTGCAACAGAATAATGTCGATTCCGGCGGCTCAGAGTTTTCCGGTAGAGCCAAAGCCTCCGGCTCCGCGCTCGGTGTCGCCAAGCTGATCGACCTCGACGATCTCGGGGGTCAGCACAGGCGCTATGACCATTTGAGCCACGCGCTCGTCGGGCTCGATGGTGTACGGCGTGTCGGAAACATTGCAAAGACCGACGCAAATTTCGCCGCGGTAGTCGCTGTCGATCACGCCTACGCCGTTGGCAAGGCAAATGCCGTGCTTAACGCCCAAGCCGCTTCGCGCGTACAAAAACGCCGCGCAGGTGTTGTCGGGAAGTTCGATCGCTATGCCGGTGGGTATTACGGCAAGCTGTCCGGGCGCAAGAGTGACGGCTTCGGGAATGCAGGCGTATAAGTCCATTCCGGCGGCGCCTCCGGTGGCGCGCTTTGGGATGCGCGCGTTTTCCCTTAGTTTTTTGATTTTCAGCTGCATATGGTTCATTCCTTCATTTTTTGATTTTTTTGCAAGATAGTTTTATTTTCTTTTTGATAATTCCAAATAGTAATTTCAACTGAGAATATTAAATCCGTGTTTTTTCCAAGGCGGAATTTTTTGTTTTTCCTTTAAGAAATAATAATCAATTTAGCGTGCTAAAGCTTTTATTCTACGCCTCTTCGGGTCAATCCACGGGTGAATTTGTCTTTCAACATTGAAAAGTCATTAATTTTCTTGATGTTTTCCACGTTTTCCACATAGTTTTCCACAGTGAAGCGCAAAATGTGAAACGATGTGGAAACTTTTGAAATTTCGCTTTCCGCAATATAAAGCGGCACGCAATTAAGCACCTCAGTACAGCATCCGTCGCATCGCAGGAAAAATCGCTTTCTTTTTCTGTCCGTCATTTCCGAGCGGTTTTTGCAGGATTTGCAATCCAGTCCAATGCTCTTTGCCGGGCAGTTCCTGCACAGCATCAGCGGCAAATAGCCGTAGCTTATCACGCCGCGCCCTATGCTGCCGCCGAGGCGGTTGACCTGATCGAAGGTCATTTCCATGCTGAGCTCGGTGTCGGCAATGCCGTATTCCTCTGCCCAGCAAAGATCATAGGTGTTGCACAGGTTAAGCCCAAATCCGCCGTGAAGGACAAATCCGAGCCGCTTTGCCTGATACAGCGCGCCGATGTTGTGACAAAGCGCGTGGGTGATCCCAAGCTCCTTGACGCGCGAAAGCATTTTGTCGATCTGCTGTTCCCTGCCGAACATTCCGCGCGGGATCTCCACACCCACGGGATAGCCTTCGGCTTTCAGGCGTTCCAGCTCGCGCAGGTCGGAGAAAAGCGGCACAAAGACCAGTTCGCACGCCTTGAAGCCGGCGCCGATTTTTGTTTTCGGCACACGGACGCGCGTGGTTTGCTCCTTCGCGCGGTACGGAACGGGGGGTTCTATCGTTATATGGTTGATTTCATAGTGATGTATGTCAGAGCGCAGGGCGTCCAGCTGTTCGACCGCGCTGCGGCGCAGTTGATTCAGCGCCGACATCGGCAGCGAAAGATCGCCGTTGATCGCAACATCAAGCGATTCGACCGAATAGGCTGTGCCTCCGGTTTTTGAGAGCTGAGCGCGTATCTTTTCTTCGCTTAGCGGCACGTTCCGCGCCTGCTCCGCCTCGGCTTCGCTGACCGCGGTAACGGTATTGACTCCGTAGGAGAGCGTAAGCTTTGCTTTTTGACCGGGCGCGGCAAAGAAAGCACCCTTGACGGGGATGTTTTGCACCTCGTCCTTATAGCCCTGCCGGATTTGAGCAAGCAGCTTTTCATCGGCGGCGACCACATCATCGCGGGTGCGTGTGCCGAACATTCCCTTGCCGAGCTTGCCGGTGTAGTAGCCGTCGGTGAAGCCGGTGCGTGAGAATACGCCGCGCAGTGCTTGGGCTGTGTTGCCGGTGATAAAGCCGAGGTCGCGCTGTTCGACGCAAGCGCGCACAGCGGCGGAAACATATTCGGGGCGCTTCATTCGTCCTTCGATTTTCGCCGAAGCGACGCCGATCGACTGCATATCGGCAAGATAGCCGATCAGGCTGTTGTCCTTGAGGCTTAAGGCGAAGCCGTCCTTTTGATTGTTGACGGAAAACGGCAGTCGGCAGGTTTGGGCGCAGGCTCCGCGGTTTCCGCTGCGCGATCCGAGCATAGCGCTGAAATAGCACTGTCCCGACACGCACATACAAAGCGCTCCGTGGACAAAAACCTCAAGCTCGATCGGGATCTGCGCCGCTTGCCTGATTTCGTCGCGGCTCATTTCGCGCGACAGAACCACACGCTTGAAGCCCATTTCATACAATGCCCGAACGCCCGAGGCGGTGTGTACGCTCATTTGGGTGGAAGCGTGCAGCGGAAGCTGTGGCGCGATTTGCCGCGCCAAGCGCGCCACGCCCATATTTTGAACGATCAGCGCGTCGACATCCGCCTGTGCCGCCGCTTCGATCGCCGCGGCAAGCCTTTCAAATTCGTTGTCAAACACAATGGTGTTCAGGGTGACATAGACCTTTACGCCGTGGATGTGACAATAGGCGACTGCCTGTTTGAGCTCTTCGTTGTCAAAGTTTTTTGCGGAAGCGCGCGCGGAAAACTGCTTTTCGCCGACATACACCGCGTCCGCACCCGACCGAACGGCGGCAAGCACGCTGTCAAAACCTCCTGCCGGCGCCAGTATCTCAATTTTTCTCATTCTTTTTGTCAAAGTTTTTCGCCGCGTTTTTGTCTGTCTGCGGCGCGTTGTCCTGCTCCTCAAACAGCGAGTACTGCCGCATGGGCACATAGCCCATCAGCTTTTCGTTCTTTTTGTCGCGAACGGTTTTTTCAAACTTCTTTTCGTTTTCCAACGACTTGGAGTCGCCGTTCTTTTTCAGCTTTTCATTTTCCTTCATCAGGACGCGCATTTGTTCCTCCATCGCCCTGACGCGTTTGGTGAGGTGGGTGTTTTCGTTGATGGCGGCAGCAAGCTTTTCCTTGTACTCTTTGCACTGGCGCGCCAAATCGCCCGACTGGCGAATGATTTGGTCAGCCTTGTCAACAACGTCCTTGTTTTTGCGCTGTGCCTTGTTGCGGTCGTCGCAAAAATCCATTGCCGCCAGCACCGCGCAGTCACGCGTGTCCAGATTTCTTCCGGTCTGCGCAGCGCGGCGAATGCCCGCGGTCACCTCGTCCGCTACCGAAAGAACATATGACTTGTCCTCGGGGGAAATGACCACGTAGCTGCGTCCCTCTATTTGCACGCTTACACGTTTCTTTTCCATACAAACACCTCTCCATATTAAACTCCATTTTACATTATAATACATAATCAGCGCAAACGCAAGCGCTTTTACGCAAAACAAAAGGAGCGGACTTTCGTCCGCTCCGGGATTCCTTTTCAGGATGCTTTTGCGCGTCTTTAACGCTTATGACCAGCTGCCGTTGTACCAACTTGTGATGGTAAACGTGCCGCCGACTTGGGTGTCGAGGTCGTTTGTCTGGTTGTAGATGCTTGACGTATTCCACACGGGCGTTTCGTCCTTGGCAACACGGACAAACAGGATCTTCGGTTCAAAGGTACCTGTAAATACGATGTGTCCGTTTTCGCCGGTGCCTTTTATCCATCCGCCTTCCTGACCGTCCGTCCACGTCCATGCGTAGAAGTCCTCGGTACCGGTGCAGAAGTTGGAGGAATCAAGCGTTATGGTATCCAGACCGTGGTTGGGGTTGGTGGGAGAGGTAGGTTCGGTCGGAGGATTGTTGGCGCCGCTGTAATCTGACCAGCTGCCGTCATAAATAGCGGACAGATACGGAATGCTCTTGAGGTCGTCAGAGATCTTGTTACCGCTGCTGTCGCGGCAGAAGATACAGCAATTGTATTCCTCGGGGCAGGTATAGCTGTAGATGTTGTTGCCCTCGTTGGTCATTGCCGTGCCCGGCCATGCGCCCATATTGTCCTCGGTGTCAAGCTTCCATACATAGATGTACGGCTGGCTTGCGTTGAACTTGCTGTTGTCGAGATAGATGGTTCTCATACCCGCAGGCTGAGTCGGCTGGGTGGGTTGTGTGGGGATCTGCGACTTGGGAATACGCTGTCCCACATAAGAACCGGCAACGGTCATTTCCGCCAGATAAGTCTGGACCAACGTTGCGTCACGCACTGTGACAGATTTGTCCTGGCTGCAGTCCGCCGCCGCAAGCGCGTCGCCGGACAAGTCGACGAACTCGGCGCAGTAACGCTGAAGCTCGGAAACGTCTTGTACATTAACCTTGCCATCCTGATTGACGTCGCCGATAAGAACTGTGTCGCTGTCGGGATTGGTGGGCTGAGTAGGATCGGTGGGCTGGGTAGGATCGGTGGGCTGAGTGGGATCTATGCTGATGGCTTCAGTCCACTGACCGCCGGAGTATTCTGCTTCGTTGTAGGGGATATTGCGGAGGTCGTCGGTCTTGTTGTTGACGTTGTTGCCGTCCACGAACAGACAGTTATTGTACTCAACAGGGCAAACGCAGGTGTATAGATTGTCACCCAGC
>JBGUOX010000068.1:0-9111 GCA_045129995.1 Ruminococcus sp.
CTGACGCCTTGCCGAGATTTTTTGGGCAAGCTGACGGAATAATATTCAAGCAAGCCGTGCGCATTGAATTGTGCGGTGTTGCCTGAATTATTTTTTATGCTTAAATGCAGTTTTGAACAAAAACCGTACAAATTTAATGATGTGCATAAAGATTATTGAAATTTTTCGTTGCATTTTATGCGTAAATATGGTATCATAAATTAACTATAGTGTAACTTTAACAAAGTTGCAATTAACGAAAGGAGCGTATTATGGCAAAGGATATGTTGGACGCGATTTGCGAAGCCGAGGCAAGGGCAAAAAACAGCGAGCTTAACGCGAAGCAAACCGCCGCCCAGATGGCGGCAAAGGCAAAGCGCGACGCCGCTGAGCTTATCTCGAACCGGGAAAAGCAGGCTCGGGCGGAAGCGGACAAAAAGCTGGAAAAAGCCGCAACCGACGGCGAAAAGGCGGCTGCCAAGGCAGCTTCCGAAGCGCAAAGGGAATGCGACGTGATTTCTGCCGCTGCCGGTAAAAACCGCGGCAGGGTTATAAAAAAGGCGGCTGACGCTCTGCTTGGCTAAACGAGGACTATTGAAGTGTGGTGATGCTATTTGGCAAAAGTAAAAATGAAGTCCGTCCGGATTATCGCCCTGAGACAGGACCGTAAGCGGCTGCTTGAGCATCTTCAGGACAGCGCGCTGATTCAAATTAAAAAGAGCGAAAAATCACGCGACGGGTTTAAACGGGTTGACCTAAGCTCGCAGACTCAGGTTTTTGAAAGAAACGTCGTCCTGAGCGAGCAGGCTTTGAAAATACTCAACACGGTTTCGCCCGAAAAAGGAGGCTTGCTTGACTCCTTTAAAGGAAGAACGGCTGTTGACCCCGATGAAATCGGTGTTATAGCCTCAAAATCAAAAGACGTTATCGCGGTTTGCTCGAGGATTACGGAGCTTGACAAAAAGCGCTCCGACAACGACGCCGAGCAAATCAGAATTAAAACCCAGCTTGTTCAGCTTGAAGCCTGGCAAAGCCTTGACATTCCGCTGAACACAACCGAAACCCAATCGACGGCGGTGCTTATAGGAAGCTTTCCTCAAAAATATGACGAAGGCGAGCTGAAAAATGCGCTTGCCGCCGAAAATCCGAAGCTTTGCTTTGAGCTTGAAATTCAGCACAGCGAGCAAATGATGACCTGCGCGGTTATTTTTGTTCCCAAAAGCCAAAAGCAAATGGCTGAGGAAGCTTTAAGAGCGCTGAGCTTTTCAAGACCTATGAGCCCTACAAGCAAGGTGCCCAAGACAAAATCGGAAAAGCTGCGCGAAAAAAGCGAAAGGCTTGCGGCGGAAAACGAAAAGCTGCTTGAGGAAATAAAGACTTATGCCGACAAACGCGGCGACATTCAGATTACTCAGGATTATTTCCGCATAAGAGCCGACAAATACAATGTAATCAACAACCTTGACCACAGCAAATATGTGTTTATCATCGAGGGTTATGTTCCCGAGGAGGACTGCGAAAGGCTTGAAGCGCTCTGCACAAGGGCGGCGACCTGTACGGTTGAGTTTTCCGACGCCGGAGACGACGCTCCCGTCAAGCTTAAAAACAACAAATTCGCGGAGCCTGCGCAGGGTATTCTTACAATGTACTCTCCGCCCGGGGATACCGACATTGACCCGACGCCGATTCTCGCGTTCTTCTTCTACTTCTTCTTCGGAATGATGTTTTCCGACGCGGGCTACGGAATTTTGATGGTAATAGCCACAATGCTGATGATTAAAATCTTCAAGCCCGACAAGAAGATGAAAAACAACCTGCTGCTGTTCCGTAACTGCGGAATTTCAACAACGCTGTGGGGACTTGTTTTCGGAAGCATCTTCGGCGACGCTCCGGCTTCGCTGTACGGATACTTCACAGGCAACCCGATAACGATGAAGGAGCTTCTTCCCTGGTATACGCTTGACCCGCAAAAGGACGCGCTGCTGCTTATGCTTGTGAGCATAGCCTTCGGTCTTGTACATATTTTGGTAGGTATGGGCTGCAAGTTCTACATTTGCCTAAAGCAAAAGGACTGGGGCGGAGCGTTCTTCGACACGGGACTTTGGATGCTGCTGCTTATCGGCATAGCGGTTTTGGCGGCGGGCGTGCTGGCTGTTCCGCAGCTTACAATAGTCGGCGCGGTTATATCAATCGGCTGCGCTGCCGGATTGGTTCTAACCCAGGGCAGAAGCAAAAAAGGAATCGTCGGCAAAGCTGTGGGCGGCGTTGCCTCGCTTTACGACATAACGGGCTACATCAGCGATTTGCTCAGTTATTCGCGTCTTTTGGCGCTCGGTCTTACAACCGGAGTTATGGCTCAGGTTTTCAATATGCTTTCGACAATGATGGGCAAAAGCGTTGTCGGTTTCATATTTATGGTAGTAATATTTATTGTGGGACACCTTGTTAACATCGGACTCAACGCGCTTGGTTCTTATGTTCACACAATGCGTCTGCAATATGTTGAAATGTTCAGTAAGTTTTATGAAGGCGGCGGCACCGAATTTCAGCCGTTCTCGCTTCAAAGCAAATATATAAAAATTCAGGAGGATAAATAATTATGGATGGTATGTTTTTCGCGCTTTTAGGCGCATCACTCGCAACAGCACTCGCAGGTATCGGCTCGGCTAAGGGCGTAGGCGGCGCTGCTCAGGCGGCTATGGGAGTACTCAGCGAGGATTCTTCAAAATTCGGTAAAATGCTTGTTCTTACACTTCTCCCCGGTACACAGGGACTTTACGGCTTTATCGTAGGCTTCCTTATTCTGGTAAGCTGCGGCGTTTTGGGCGGCAGCCTTCCCACCGTAGGTCAGGGACTCGCGTTCCTCGGCGCTTCGCTCGCAATCGGTCTGGGCGGTCTGTTTTCGGGTATTGCCCAGGGTAAAGCCGCTGTTTCGGGTATCGCAATGACAGCCAAGGACGACGCTAACTTCTCAAAGGGTATGGTTTCGGTTACACTGGTTGAAATCTACGCTCTTCTCGCGTTCATCGTTTCACTCCTCGTAGTTATCTCTATCCCCGGCCTCAAAATCTGATTAAAATCATAAAATAACTACACAAAAGGAGGACGCGTATGAACGGCGGTGACAAAATAATTGAACGCATTATGGCGGACAGCAAAAAGTCGGTTGACGAAATTATGGCTCAGGCGACAAAAGAATGCGGCGCCGTTATGCAGGAGGCGGAAAAAACCGCTGACAAAAACACTGCGGAAATCAACGCGAAAACAGCGGCAAAGCTCAGGCAGATTGAGGCGTCTTCAAAAAGCCGTGCCGAGCTTGAAACCCGCAACGCGCTGCTGAAACAACGCAGAAAAGAAATTGACAAAACCGTTGAGGCTTTGCTGGATTACCTGCTGAACCTCGGCGACAGGGAATATTTTGACGCGCTGTACAGACTTGCCGCTCAGCTAAAGGGCAAAAGCGGCGAAATTTACCTTAACAAAAAGGACCTCGGCAGACTTCCCTCGGATTTTGAAAGCAAAATCCGCGAAAAAGGCCTTGACGCAAAGGTCAGCAAAACCCCGGCTGACATTCAGGGCGGCTTTGTGCTGAAAAGCGGAGACGTTGAGGAAAATATGGAGTTCGGCGCGCTTATCGGCTCTCGCAGAGACGAAATCGAGGACCTGATTAACCGCGAGCTGTTCGCTCAGTAAGGGGGACATATGGATTTATCGTATGAATTTTCCATCGGTTCTGTAAGAGCAAAGGAAACCTCGCTTTTAAACGCTCAGGATATCGAGCAGCTTTTGTCGTATCAGAACACGCCTCAGCTTTGCGCGGCGTTAACCGACAAGGGCATCGGCGACGGCGGCACAGTTGAGGAAATTTTGCGCGACCGCACCGAAAAAACCTGGGCTTACCTTAAAAGCGTAGCCCCCGATTTTGAAATTTTCAGACCTTTTATTATTACAAACGACATTCACAACTTTAAGGCGGCGCTGAAGGGCACTATGGCTAACCGCGAATACCGCGGACTTATGGTTGAGCCCTGCACTGTTGACCGCGAAAAGGTGATTGAAGCGGTTGAGCGCCGCAAAATGAGCCTTTTGCCCGAATTCATGCAGAAGCCGTGCGACGAAGCTTACGAGCTGTTGGCGCACACGGGCGACGCGCGTTTGGGCGACAGCGTTGTTGACAAAGCCGCAATGGAGGAAATGCTGAGGCTGTCAAAGGAATACAAGTCGGATTTTCTGAGGAATTATTTTGAAACGCTTGTGCTTTACGCGAATGTAAAAACGGCAATCCGCGCGGCACGCTCAGGCGCCGGCAGGGATTTCCTTAACAAAGCGCTTTGCGAGGTTCCCGGCTTTAACAAAAAAGCTGTGACCGAGGAAGCCGTTAAGGGCATCGAATATCTTACGGACAGTCTTGAAAAGAAAAGCGATTACGGCGTTGACAAGGCGATGGAAGCTTACAAAAAATCGCCGTCCGCTTTTGAAAAATATGTTGACGACAAGCTCATTTTGATGGCGAGGGAAGCCTGCAAACGCGCAAGCGAGGGCGCCGAACCGCTTTTGGGCTACTATTTGGGCTGTGAAGCCGAAAACAAGGTTATTCACATTATATCAAGCGGAATCCGCACGCGCACAAACGCGGAAATAATCAGGGAAAGGCTGCGTGAAATCTATGGCTAAGGGTATTGCCGTTATCGGCGACAGCGAAAGCATCAAGGGCTTTTCGGCAGTGGGACTCGACATATTTCCCTGCGACGATTCCGAGGGCGCGGGTCAGCTTTTAAGAAGGCTCGCGGACAGCGAAAGCTACGCTATTATTTACCTTACCGAGGAGCTTTACAACTGCTCGCAAAAGGAGCGCGGCCGCTATGAAGAAAAGCTTACGCCCGCCATTATCCCCATTCCCGGGGTAAAGGGCAACTCGCAGACAGGCAGAAAACGCCTTTCGGGCTTTGTTGAAAAGGCTGTAGGCTCTGACATTATCTTCAACAATTAGAGGTAACTGACTATGAATAAAGGTATTATATCAAAAGTCGCAGGTCCCTTGGTTATTGCCGAGGGAATGCGCGACGCCAATATGTTCGACGTTGTGCGCGTCAGCAGCCGGCGTCTTATCGGCGAAATTATTGAGATGCACGGCGACAAGGCTTCAATTCAGGTTTATGAGGAAACCTCAGGTCTCGGCCCCGGCGAAGCTGTTGAAAGCACCGGCGCTCCGCTTTCGGTTGAGCTCGGTCCCGGACTTATCGGCGCGATTTACGACGGTATTCAGCGTCCGCTTAACGAGATTATGAAGGTTGCCGGAACAAACCTGAAGCGTGGAGTTGACGTTCCGTCGCTTGACCACAAAAAGAAGTGGAGGTTTGAAGCCTGCGCTAAAAAAGGCAGCAGCGTTTCGGCGGGCGACGTGCTCGGCACGGTTCAGGAAACCGCCGCCGTGATTCATAAAATTATGGTTCCCAACAAGGTTTCGGGCACAGTTAAAAGCATTAAAAGCGGAGAATTTACGCTTGACGACGTTGTGTCTGTTATCGAAACCGAAAACGGCAGCGCCGAAGTTAAGATGTTCACAACCTGGCCTGTCCGCGTGGGCAGACCGTACAAGAAAAAGCTTTCTCCCGACATTTTGCTCACAACCGGTCAAAGACCGATTGACACTCTGTTTCCGCTCGCGAAGGGCGGCGTAGCGGCGGTTCCCGGTCCGTTCGGCTCGGGCAAAACCGTTGTTCAGCATCAGCTCGCGAAATGGGCTGCCGCCGACATTATCGTATACATCGGCTGCGGCGAACGCGGCAACGAGATGACCGACGTTCTTAACGAATTCCCCGAGCTGAAGGATCCGCGCACAGGCAACTCGCTTATGGAGAGAACCGTGCTTATCGCCAACACCTCCGATATGCCCGTTGCGGCGCGTGAGGCTTCGATTTACACCGGAATTACCATTGCGGAATACTTCCGCGATATGGGCTACACCGTTGCTCTTATGGCAGACTCAACCTCGCGCTGGGCTGAGGCTCTGCGTGAAATGTCGGGCAGACTTGAGGAAATGCCCGGCGAGGAAGGTTATCCGGCTTACTTAGGCAGCCGTTTGGCGCAGTTTTATGAGCGCGCCGGCCGCGTGATTGTAAACGGAACGGAAGACACCGAGGGCGCGCTGTCGGTAATCGGCGCTGTATCGCCTCCGGGCGGCGACATTTCCGAGCCTGTTTCTCAGGCTACGCTGAGAATCGTTAAGGTGTTCTGGGGACTTGACGCAAACCTTGCTTACAAGCGCCACTTCCCGGCTATCAACTGGCTTACTTCCTATTCGCTTTACACCGACCAGCTTTCAAAGTGGTTCGCGGAAAACGCCGCGCCCGATTTTATGGAGCTGAGAGGCAGACTTATGGCTTTGCTCCAGGACGAAAGCGAGCTTCAGGAAATTGTAAACCTCGTTGGTATGGACGCGCTGTCCGCGCCCGACCGCTTAAAGCTTGAAAGCGCGCGGTCAATCCGTGAGGACTACCTGCACCAGAACGCGTTCGACCCCACCGACACCTACACCTCGCTTCCCAAGCAGGTGCTTATGATGAGAGCGATTTTGAGCTATTACGACAAGGCTCTTGAAGCTCTTAACAACGGAGCAAACATTGAATTGCTTGTTAATATGCCTGTTCGCGAAAGAATAGGACGTTTTAAATATGAGCCTGAAAACAAGGTTAACGCCGAGTTTGAAAGTATTCAGGCACAAATGCAAAGCGAAATTAACGACGTACTGAGAAGGAGTGATGACTGATGCCGAAGGAATACCGTACAATACGAGAGGTAGCAGGTCCTCTGATGATGATCAGCGACGTCGAGGACGTAAAATACGACGAGCTCGGCGAAATTGAGCTGCCTAACGGCGAAACACGCCGCTGCAAGGTGCTTGAGGTTGACGGCAGCAACGCGCTGGTTCAGCTTTTTGAATCAGCCGCCGGAATTAACCTTGCCGACTCAAAGGTAAGATTTTTGGGACGCAGTATGGAGCTGCCCGTGTCGCCCGATATGCTCAGCCGCGTGTTTGACGGCTTGGGCAACCCGATTGACGACGGTCCGGCGCTGATCCCCGAAAAGCGCCTTGACATTAACGGCACGCCGATGAACCCCGCGGCAAGAAACTATCCGCAGGAATTTATTCAGACGGGCGTTTCAGCGATTGACGGTCTTAATACGCTGGTAAGAGGACAGAAGCTGCCGATTTTCTCAGCTTCCGGTCTTCCCCACGCCCAGCTTGCGGCGCAGATTGCACGTCAGGCAACCGTAAGAGGCAAAAACGAGCAGTTTGCCGTTGTATTTGCCGCAATGGGTATCACCTTTGAGGAATCGGACTACTTTGTTCAGTCCTTTAAGGAAACAGGTGCGATTGACCGTACTGTTATGTTTGTAAACCTTGCGAACGACCCTGCTATCGAGCGTATTGCAACTCCTAAAATGGCGCTTACCGCCGCCGAGTACCTTGCGTTCGATTTGGGAATGCACGTTCTTGTAATTATGACCGATATTACCAACTACGCCGACGCTCTGCGCGAGGTTTCCGCAGCGCGTAAGGAGGTTCCCGGCAGACGCGGATATCCGGGCTATATGTACACCGACCTCGCCACGCTTTATGAAAGAGCAGGACGGCTCAGGGGCAAGGACGGTTCAATTACGCTTATCCCGATTTTGACAATGCCCGAGGACGACAAAACCCACCCGATTCCCGACCTTACCGGTTACATCACCGAAGGTCAGATTATCTTAAGCCGCGAGCTTTACCGCAAGGGCGTAACTCCTCCGATCGATGTTCTTCCCTCGCTTTCGCGACTCAAGGACAAGGGTATCGGCCCCGGCAGAACCCGTAAGGATCACGCCGCCACAATGAACCAGCTTTTTGCCGCCTACGCGCGCGGCAAGGACGCCAGGGAGCTTATGGTAATTTTGGGCGAAGCGGCGCTGACTGAAATGGATAAAAAATACGCCGAGTTTGCCGAGGCGTTTGAAAGAGAATATGTTTCTCAGGGCTACGAGGCAAACCGCAGCATCGAGGAAACCCTTGACATCGGCTGGAAGCTGCTGCAGATTCTTCCGCGAAGTGAATTGAAGCGAATTAAGGACGATATGCTCGACGAGTTCTACGGAAAGCAGTAAGAATTGTTTATCGGTTCTTCATTGTGAAGCAAATTCATGTTATCAGACAATTCATTCGCAGCGCGAAATTCATGTTGCCTGCAACAATTCATCCGGAGGAATACAATTGAAGGATATTGTCAGCTTCAATAAGAACAGCAAAGCATAATTCTCCTGTTGCTCAGGAATGAATTGTGCGATGCACATGAATTGTATAAATACATGAATCGGTCTTTGACCATGAATTGCACTTCGTGCATTAATGAGGTAAAAAATGGCTATAATGAATGTTAATCCCACGCGTATGCAGCTGAGCAAGCTTAAAAAGCAGCTTGTCACGGCGGTGCGCGGACATAAAATGTTAAAGGACAAGCGCGACGAGCTTATGCGTCAGTTCCTTGACCTTGTGCGCGAAACCAAGGATTTGCGCGAAAGTGTTGAGTCTGAGCTTGAAAACTGCAACGCGCACTTTGTTAACGCCAGCGCTGTAATGAGCAAGGAAAGCCTTGACTGTTCGCTTTTAAGCCCAAAGCAAAAGCTGGGCGTTGAGGTGGGCGCAAAAAACGTAATGAGCGTTGAGATTCCGCAGTTTGAAACCTCGGCAAGAACAAGCGGCGAGGGCGACATCTTCCCTTACGGCTTTGCGTTTACGTCCTTTGAGCTGGACGACGCGGTGCAAAGCCTTGACACCGTTTTGCCCGACCTGATAAAGCTTGCGCAGTATGAAAAAAGCTGCGAGCTGATGTCGGCGGAAATTGAAAAAACGCGCCGCCGCGTTAATTCGCTTGAGCACGTTATGATTCCCAGATACCAGGAAACTATTAAATACATCTCGATGAAGCTGGAGGAAAACGACCGCTCAAGCCGCACAAGGCTGATGAAGGTCAAGGATATGCTGCTTGACAAGGCGCATCACTATTCAAGTTAATACTAATTCCTGATAGAAAGTAGACTTATATTTTGCGAGGATATTTTTCGCAAGACAAGGCGAAGGACGCGGCAAGGCCGGCG
>JBGUOX010000069.1:0-2376 GCA_045129995.1 Ruminococcus sp.
GGACGAAAGCAAGTTAAGATTTAGATCTAATGAGCGTCACGGCGGAGACTACAGAAAAGGAAAGGCAACAACGCCTAGCGATTATGACAAAGCCTTTGGGTTTAGGGGCGTTCAATTTGGAAACTGGGTTGCTCAATCCGGAGAGTTATCCCGCCAAAACTTAATGGACCAGGCATATGACGCATTGCACGATCTGTCTAAGGTTACTGGCATAACCACAAAAGATATAAGCCTTGACGGTTCCCTGGGGCTTGCTTTTGGTGCCCGTGGCGTTGGTGGCAAAAACGCCGCCCTGGCGCATTACGAACCGGATACAAAGGTTATTAACCTGACCAAATACGGCGGCGCCGGATGCGTAGCGCACGAGTGGTTCCACGCAATGGATAACTACATTGTAGGAACCGGAGCCGATAATTACGGAACTGAAAACACCTACAAGCTGAGGCAGTCGGAAAAGCTGTATAAGGCTGCTGTAGACCTGCATAGGGCTTTACATGATACAGACTTTTACAAGGCTGCACAGAAAGCCGATAAATACAGATCAAAAGCATACTGGACCACAATCAGGGAAATGGCCGCCCGCGGTTTTGAGGGGTATGTGAAGGACAAAATGGAATCGAAGGGAGAAAGCAATCATTTTCTGGTTAACTATGCCCCTAGCGATTTATGGCCGAGCAAATCAGATCTTAAAAAGCTGGCCCCGCTCTATGATGCTTATATAAAGGCAATTAAAGAGACAAGGTGGGAAAAAATGGCCCAGGATGCAATCCCCGAAGAGCTGATCCGCTATTCTACACGCTGGGTTACGATCGGCCGCGGTGCCCGCATTATGGTGGATAGCAACGGCACGATCCGCGCGGGTTTAGGTGGAAAATACAACGGCCGCCAGTTCGCTGATGTTTTCAAATCCCGTGAAATTACCGGAGAAAAGGACGCACTGGAAAAGCCGGAAGAGCAGATCGAGGAAATGACAGAGGAGCAGCACGCCGGTGAGGTTAACGGTGTCGGAGTGCTGGATAAACTGATCAATGGGGTGAGCGTATGGCCGTAGATATTCTGGCGGCGGTTTATGAGTTCGTGAAGGCTTATGCGTACAATCCGGAGGACGCGGACAGCAAACAACTGACCGCAGATCAGATTATACGCGCGGGGCTTAATGATGCCCCGGTTGTAAGTACCAGTACCGAACTTTGTATAATCGCGCATGTGAGCACAATCCGTCACGGCACAAACCATTATCAATACGAGTACGACCAGCCGCAGGAAAGCTACAAAGAGCGGGCAAGTGAGATGCTGGAACATATAATCAGTATTGATTTTTGCAGCGCTGAACCGATGCAAAAGCAGGAGATCACGGCGGAGCGGGCGCAGATAATTGAGCTGCTGGCCCGCAGTCCGACGGCGGTCAAGTTCTTTAGCAAATACGGTTTGTCAAGTTTATTCGCCGAAAACGTGACTAATATCACGGGTTGGGACGAAACAAAAAATTATACAGCCCGATATAATGTAAAATTACATATAGGCCAGCGTTTTAACGTTGCAACCGACGCGGATTTTTTCACCCGTGTAGATGTGAGATCAGTCAAAGCGCACACACCTGAAACACGGGAGAGCGCTCCGGGTTGGATGTTGACGGAAAACGTCGATAATAATCATGATTAATATCAAATAGGAGATCTAAAAAATGACTATTCCTGCAAGTGAATTAGTTAAGATCACGCCGCGAGTTCTTGCCGGTACCGGAACAGACCTTGTTTTCAATGGGCTGTTTTTGTCCGACAGTGCCGCAGCACCCGCCGCCGGAGCAATCCAGCAGTTCGCGGATGCCGCAAGCGTGGGGAAATGGTACGGCTACAGCTCTACAGAGTACAAAGCCGCACAGATTTACTTTAACGGCTACAATAACAAGCTGACTGCACCTAGCACCCTGATGGTCTCAGGCGCTATGCGTACGGACCGCGGCGCATATGTGGCAGGCGGCGATCTTGGCAATCTTGCCACATTGCTGACAGCGTTAACAGCAGCCACAACACTGACCATTAACGACGGCACCGCTCACACCTATACAGTGGACCTATCCGCCGTTACCTCCGTGAGCGCTGCACTTACCGCGATTAACAGCGAGATCAGCACCTCCGGGGGCACCTCCGGGGAAACCTACTCCCTGGCGCTGGTTAACAGCGACGGTCGCGGCCCGCGTATTGAGTTGATCGACAGCGCAACAACCGCAGAAAACGTGATCACTGAGATCGGCGGCGATATCGCTACACTGTTAAAACTCGATACTCCGGTATTGAATTGCGCCGGCTACCTGGCAAAGACTTTTGATCAGGTTCTTGACCTGGTAACAAATACCTCAATGAACTGGGTAACCCT
>JBGUOX010000070.1:0-11574 GCA_045129995.1 Ruminococcus sp.
CATACAAAATCCCCCTTATGGTAGTTTCTTTAATTCTACCATAAGGGGGTGGTTTTTTCTATTGTCCGTTTTTACTGGACCTGTTCACAAAACGGTATGGGGATTTCTTATGTATTTATGTATTTTAGATTTCAAACGTGCCTGCGGCGCTGAAAAGCTTTTAACGCTTTTCGCTTGAATTTAATATTACTATGACAGATGCGCCGTTCCGATTTTACGGAAACGCGCGTAACGCTGTTCGGTCAGCGTTTTCACCGGAAGCGAAAGGTTCTTTTCCAGTGTGCGGCTGATCAGCAGCTTAAGGCTTTCGAACATCGCTCCGTCCTCGGCTTTCGGCTGGCGGATGATACGCTCCACCACGCCAAGCGAGAACAGATCCTGAGCGGTCATTTTGAGCGCCTCAGCCGCCTCGGGAGCCTTGGAGCTGTCCTTCCAAAGAATGGACGCGCAGCCCTCGGGAGAAATGACGGAATAAACAGCGTTTTCCATCATCCACACCTCGTCCGACACCGCAAGCGCCAACGCGCCTCCGCTGCCGCCCTCGCCGATCAAAATGGTGAGGATGGGTGTTTTCAGCGTCATCATTTCCATCAGGTTTTCGGCGATCGCCTGTCCCTGTCCGCGTTCCTCGGCGCCGATACCGGGATATGCTCCGCTGGTGTCTACCAGGCACAGTACCGGGCGGTGAAACTTTTCAGCCTGCTTCATAAGACGCAGCGCTTTGCGGTAGCCCTCGGGCTGCGCCTGACCGAAGTTGTGATCCATACGCTCCTTGGTGTTGCGTCCCTTTTCAATGCCGATCACGGTCAGCGGCGTGTCATAGAGCATACAAAGCCCTGCCACGATCGCCCTGTCGTCGGCAAAGCGACGGTCGCCGTGCAGCTCGATGAAGCTGTCGCCAAACATATGCGCGATATAATCAACGGCGGTCAGCTTTTTCGCGTCGCGCGCCGCCATTACCTTTTCATAAGCCGTCATTGTTCCGCCTCCTTACAGCCGTGCATTTTCAGCAGCCTGACCAGTGTTTCCTTCAGCTTATCGCGGCTGACAACTGCGTCGATAAAGCCTTTTTGCAAAACAAATTCAGCGGTTTGGAAATCCTTTGGAAGCTTTTGCCGCATGGTCTGCTCGATCACGCGCGGACCCGCGAACGCGACCAAAGCGTTCGGCTCCGCAAGGATGATGTCGCCCTCCATAGCGAATGAAGCGGTGACGCCGCCCGTGGTGGGATCGGTGAGCACCGTTATGTACAGCAGACCTGCGTCGCTGTGGCGCTTGACTGCGCCCGAGGTCTTTGCCATTTGCATCAGCGACAGGATACCCTCCTGCATACGCGCGCCGCCGGAAACCGTGCAAATGACAACCGGAAGTCTGTGTTCGGTCGCGTACTCAAAGGCGCGCGTGATTTTTTCACCGGTGACGGTACCCATGCTGCCCATCATAAAACCTGCTTCCATCACGCAGAAAACCGTTTTTACTCCGCCCATCAGACATTCGCCGCAAATCACGGATTCGTTTGCCTTTTGACGCGACTTTTCAAGCTTTTGATCATAGCCGGGAAAATCAAGGATATTGGAGCTTGTAAGCTCAGCGTCAAACTCGGTAAAGCTGTCGCAGTCGGCAAGCATTTCCAAACGCTGCTTGTAGTTCATACGAAAATGATGTCCGCACTTGGTACAGACGTTCAAATTTTCCTCCATATCGGTGGTGAGCAGCAGCGTGTTGCATTTTGGACATTTGACCCACATTTCCTCAGGTACAAACGGCACGTTCTGCTTGGAATCAGGCACGGATTCCAACTCATTTTTCGGTTTTACAAAGGCAAAAAAATCCATAAAAACCCTTTCTTTATATATGCGATTCGAGATAAAGACTCTTTAACCGAAGCCCTTAATTGCCGCTTCGGTGTTCTTCTTCAAACTGCGCCATAAAATCGGTGGTGTATTCTCCGCTGACAAAACGGTCGTCGGAAAGAATTTCAGCCAAAATATCGCGGTTGATGTCGATGCCGTCGATGGTCAGCTCGGAAAGCGCCATCTTCATTTTGCGGATAGCCTCGGCACGGCTGCGTGCCTGCACGATAAGCTTGCCGATCATCGAATCATAATACGGCGGCACGATATAATCCTGATAAATCGCGGTGTCAAAGCGCACAAAGCTGCCGCCGGGCGTGTGTAAGCGCTTGATTTTGCCGCAGCTAGGACGGAAACCCTTGGCGGGATTTTCGGCGTTGATACGGCACTCGATGACATTTCCGTGAGTGAAGATGCTGTCCTGCGTGCGTGTCAGCCGCGCGCCTGCCGCGATGCGGATCTGCCACTGCACGATGTCGAGTCCCGTTACCATTTCGGTCACACCGTGTTCGACCTGCAGTCTGGTGTTCATCTCCATAAAATAGAAGTTGTTGTTTTGGTCAAGCAAAAACTCAACGGTGCCGGCGTTGACATAATGCACCGCCTTTGCAGCCTTTACCGCAGCAGCCATCATTTTTTTGCGCGTCTTTTCGTCAAGCGCGGGGCTGGGGCTTTCCTCGATCATCTTCTGATTTTTTCTCTGCACCGAGCATTCGCGCTCGCCAAGGCAGATGATATTATCGTATTTGTCGCAAAGCAGCTGCATCTCGATATGCTTTACGGGATTAATAAACTTTTCTATGTAGCACGCGCCGTCGCCGAACGCCGCCTTTGCCTCGGCGCTTGCCGAAAGGAAGGCTTCCTCAAACTGCTCGGGCACCTCGACCTTGCGGATTCCCTTTCCGCCGCCGCCGGAACGCGCCTTGATCAAAAGCGGAAAACCGATTTGGTCGGCTTCCTCTCTTGCGATCTCAAGATCCTCGACCACGTCGCAGCCGGGCGTTACCGGAACTCCTGCCGCGCGCATGGTTTTGCGCGCCATATCCTTGTCGCCGAGCATAGCGATCATATCGGAGGTAGGTCCGATGAAGTTGATGTTGCACTGCTCGCAAAGCGACACGAACTTTGCGTTTTCGCTGAGCAGACCGTAGCCGGGGTGGATTGCCTGTGCTCCGCTTTCCACCGCCACCGTCAAAATGGCAGGGATGTTGAGGTAGCTGTCCGCAACTCGGTTGCCCCCCACGCAGTAGCTTTCGTCGGCAAGCTGAACGTGCATTGCGTCCTTGTCCGCCTTGGAATATATCGCCACGGTGGAAATGCCCATTTCGCGGCAGGCACGGATTATGCGCACGGCGATCTCGCCGCGGTTGGCAATTAATATTTTAGAAAACATACTATCACATCCAAATGCGGTTTATGATTATTTTTCGTTAGGAACAAGCGCGAATGACAGCTCTGCGCTGACGCACAGCTTGCCGTCAACGTAACCCTTGGCGTCGATAAAATAGAACGCGCCGCGGTTTTTGGTGAGGGTGCATACGCTTTCCAGCGTGTCGCCCGGTTTAACGGGATTTTTAAACTTTACCTTGTCCATTTTGGTAAAGTACGGCGTGCAGTCGCTGACCTTATCCGCCAGCAGGCAGCAGCTTGCCTGTCCCATCATTTCGCAGAGGATAACGCCCGGCACAACGGGATTGCCCGGGAAGTGTCCCTGCAAGAAAAACTCATCGCCTTTGATGGTGTATTTGCCCTTTGCGGTGTTCTCGTCGAGCATTTCGGACTCCTCGACAAGCAGCATATTGTCGCGGTGGGGCAATATTTTCATAATTTCCTGTTGGTTCATAATCTTTCTCCTTCGGAGGATCAAAATCTGATTCTCCGCTCTTAACTCCTGACCTTGAACAGCGGCTGATCGTACTCTACCAAGTCGCCGTTGTTGACAAGCACCTCGACGATTTCTCCGTCGGATTCAGCCTGGATCTCGTTCATACACTTCATCGCCTCGATTATGCAGACCGTGTCGCCTTTTTTGACGTGCTTGCCTACAGGCGCGTAAGGATCGCTGTCGGGAGACGGCGCGGCGTAGAACACGCCGACGATAGGCGCGTTGATGGTTTTTCCGCTTTCAACCGGCGCAACCGACGCAGACTCGGCAACAGGCGCTGCCGGCGCAGGAGCGCTGACAGGCTGTGCGCCTACAGAAACCGTGCTGACGCACGGAGCGTCCGACGCCTTTTCCAAACGGATGGTATCGGTTTCGTCCGAAAGCTCCATTGCCTGAAGCGAGCTGCCCTCCAAAACCTTGATATATTCTTTTAGCGTTGCAATATCAATCATTAGAATCCTCCGTTATATCTTCTTGAATACGACGCACGCGTCGTGACCGCCGAAGCCGAGATTGGTGGATGCGGAAACGTTTACGTCGCGCTTTTTCGCTGTTTTTGGTGTATAGTCAAGGTCGAGTCCCTCGTCAGGCTCGTCAAGATTGATGGTGGGCGGAATTACGCCCTCATCGATCGCCTTGATCGCCGCGATCGCCTCGATCGCGCCGGTGGCGCCCAGCATATGACCGGTCATCGACTTTGTGGAGCTGATGCTAGCGTCGTATGCCTTGTCGCCAAGCGCCTTTTTGATGGCCATTGTTTCGGTGAGGTCGTTGAGGTGGGTGCTGGTGCCGTGCGCGTTGATGTAGATCTGCGCGTCATCGGGAACGTTCGCCTCGGCAAAGGCGATTTCGATCGCGCGCGCCAAGCCTGCGCCCTCGGGATCGGGAGCGGTGACATGATGCGCGTCGCAGGTGTTGCCGTATCCGGCAAATTCCGCGTAAATTTTTGCGCCGCGCGCCTTGGCGTGCTCATATTCCTCCAGCACAAGCATACCTGCGCCTTCGCCCATAACAAAGCCGTTTCTGTCCTTGTCAAAAGGACGCGAGGCTGTTTTGGGATCGGGGTTGGTGGAAAGCGCCTTCATATTTTGGAAGCCTACGATGGTCAGCCGAGCGACAACGGCTTCCGCGCCGCCCGCGATGACAGCGTCGGCGTAGCCGTCCTTGACCGCGTGGAACGCCTCGCCGATGGAATTTGTGCCGGTGGCGCAAGCGCTCATAACCGACAGCGAAACGCCCTTCGCGTGAAAACGAATGGCAACGTTTCCGGTGGCGATGTTGCCGATCATCATCGGGATAAAGAACGGACTGACCTTGCGCGGACCGCCGTTTTCCAAGCCGACGGTGTTGTCCACAAAGGTGTTGAGTCCGCCGATGCCGGCACCGATGTAGACGCCGAGACGGTTTTCATCGACCGTGCCGAGAATACCGCTGTCGTCCACCGCCTGCTGTGCCGCCGCGATGGCGTACTGGCAGTAGATGTCGAGCTTTTTGGCTTCCCTTTTTTCAAAATATTTTTCGGGTTCAAAGTCCTTGACCGTACCCGCGATATGTACCTTTAAATCAGAGGTATCAAAGGCGGTTATCTCCTCGATACCGCACACGCCGTCCACCATATTTTTCCACATGGTGGGAACGTCGTTGCCTATAGGGCTTACGGCGCCCAAACCGGTGACAACTACTCGTCTGCTCATTTTTTCACATCCAAACAATTATTCTTTTGATAGCCGGTAACTAAACTGACTGCTTTGTTAAATCGCCAAGCCGCCGTCCACACGGATGACTTCGCCGGTGACGTAGGCAGCCTCGTCGCTGCACAAAAACGCCACGACGTTCGCCACATCCTCGGGCGTACCGATGCGCTTTGCAGGGATCTGCGCCTTCATGGTTTCCTTCACCTTATCGGGCAGCACGTTTGTCATATCGGTGCCGATATAGCCCGGAGCCACAGCGTTTACGGTGACGCCTCTGCCTGCAAGCTCGCGCGCGACGGATTTGGTCAAACCGATGATGCCTGCCTTGGAAGCGGCGTAATTCGCCTGTCCGGCGTTGCCGATGATGCCCACGATGGAGGAGGTGCTGACGATCCTGCCTGCACGCTTCTTCATAAAGTGCTTGTAGGTGTGCTTGATCATATTAAAGGTACCCTTCAGGTTGACGTTGATGACCGCGTCGAAATCCTTTTCATCCATATTGAGTACCAGCTTGTCGCGGGTGATGCCCGCGTTGTTTATAAGAATATCGATGCCGCCAAAATCCTCCAGAACAGCGTCTACTACCTTTTTGGAGGCTTCAAAGTCGGAAACGTCGCAGAAATACTGCTCAACCTTAGTGCCATACTGCGCAAGCTCCGCCTTGGCGTTTTGACCTTCGGCTTCGTCTCCGACGTATAAAACCGCGATGTTCGCGCCGCCCTCGGCGAGCTTTTTCGCGATGGCAAGTCCGATTCCGCGCGAGCCGCCTGTGATAACGGCAGTTTTGTTTTCAAAATTCATAGCTATACCTCATTTGTAACCAAAAGAAAATGGTTCTGTTTTTTTATTTTGATCCTTGACCGATGCTGTAACAAAGCATTCGGTCGGGAAGCGTTATCAATTTTCAGCCGATAATTCCGAGATTATTTTTTCAATATCCTCGGGGGTTTCCGCCTTGTACGGCATTATGTCGTCGAAGGTGCGCTTGCACAGGTTTTGCAGAGTTTTTCCTACGCCTGTTTCAATCAGTACGTCGACGCCCTGCGCCTTCATATTTTCCGTAATGGTCTGCCAGCGCACGGGATTCTCCACCTGCGCCTTGACAAGCGCCTTGAAATCGCCCTCGTAAGGCTGAGCCGTATAATTGGAGTACAGTGTTATCTTAGGCTCGGAAAACTCAAGAGCCTCCATATATTCCGCCAATCCTGCCGCCGCGTCCGCCATAAAAGGAGAATGGAACGCGCCGCTGACGGGAAGCAACTTTGCCTTGCCGCCTGCCTCCTTGACCGCCGCGCAAAACGCGTCGGCGTTTTCGGTGGTGGTGGCAACGACCGTTTGGGCAGGTGAATTGTAATTGACGGGATATGTTTTGTCAAACCTTGAGCAGATCTCCTCCACCTGCTCGGCGGACAGCTTCATCACTGCCGCCATCGCGCCGGGGTTTTTCTTTGCCGCGGCATCCATCAGCTCGCCGCGCCTGCAAACAAGCTTGAACGCCTCCTCGTCGGAAAGCGCGCCCGAAAACGCCAGCGCCGCGATCTCGCCCAGCGAAAAGCCTGCAACGCAGTCGGGGTGAACTCCCTTTTCCTCAAGCGCGCGCGCCGCAGCCAGATCGGCGGCAAACACGCAGGGCTGGGTGTTTACAGTCTGCGTCAGCTCCTCCGGTGTGCCCTCGAAGCATTGCTTAGAGGTGCCCGGACGAATGCTGTCCGCCATATCGAAAACCGCTTTCGCGGCGGGAGAAGCCTCATACAGCGCCTTGCCCATTCCGCTGTACTGCGCGCCCTGTCCCGAAAAAACAAACGCTATTTTACCCATTTTGTCGCTCCGTTCAGCACCGCTTCGGCCTCGCCGAACATTTCGGTGATAATTTCTCTTGCTGTCTGCTCTCGTGTTACCATTGAAGCGACCTGACCGGCCAGCACACAACCGTTTTTGACGTCGCCCTCGCGCGCGGCAAGACGCAGCACGCCTGCCGCCATTTTTTCAAGCTCGTCGTCGGAAACAGCGGTGGCGTCATATTCAGCCTTCGCGTATTCTCTTGTGAACTGGTTGCGGATTGAACGCACCGGATGACCGAGACGCTTTCCGGTAACGACCGAATCGATGTCCTTCGCCTTTAACACCTTGTCTTTATACGCCTGTGAAATGGTGCACTCCTTGGCGACCAAAAAGCGTGTGCCGACCTGGATGCCGACCGCGCCCAGCATAAACGCCGCCGCGACCTGTCTTCCGTCGGCAATGCCGCCCGCCGCGATAACGGGGATCTTCACCGCGTCGACGATTTGAGGAACGAGCGCCATGGTGGTCAGCTCGCCGACGTGGCCGCCGCTTTCGCCGCCCTCGGCGATGAGCGCGAACGCGCCCAGCTTTTCCATTCGCTTTGCAAGCGCGACCGAAGGCACAACGGGGATGACCTTGATGCCTGCCGCAAGCCACTTGTCCATATACTTTCCGGGATTTCCCGCGCCGGTGGTGACGACGGTAATGCCTTCCTCCACCACAACATCCGCTATCTCGTCGGCAAAGGGGCTCATCAGCATAATGTTTACGCCGAAGGGCTTGTCGGTCAGCTCCTTGCATTTGCGGATCTCATCGCGCAGCTGTTGCCCGTTGGAATTCATTGCGGCAATAATGCCAAGACCGCCGGCGTTTGAAACTCCTGCCGCAAGGGAAGCATCGGCTACCCAAGCCATACCGCCCTGAAAAATCGGAAATTCCAATCCCAGGGATTGGTCGATAATCGTTGAAATCATATGTATTGTCTCCTTTTTTTGCAGAAAGCAAGATAGTATTACCGTGTGCAAAATAAAACCGCACACAGTCATTTTTTCGCATACTAAGACACTATCGTTATTATCATACCTCAAAAAGTAAAAAAAGTCAATCTTTTCATTCCTAAGGATTATGCCCGGCGCGGCAAATTTGCCGCGCTTACGAGCAATAGTCCTCGAGCAGCTTTTCAAGCTCCTGTCTTCCCTCAACGGAAATTCCCTCTTTAACGCGACGGCTGTCCTGTCGGGGAAGCGCGTCGGTGCGTGTTTGCGTCACCATCACGGGAGCGCTCTCTCCCTGCAAAAAGACAGCGATGTTGCCGCCCGAATCGCGGATGACATAGCTTGGAGCCGGTTCGGTCGCCCGGATTTCGGGCTCAGGCATTTCAGCCGGAGGCACCGCGGCGGCGCCTATACAAACGCAGGCAATAAGGATAAGTCCCGTTATTCCCACCAGCTTTTTCATCAAAACACTCCTTTTATCGTACTCTTGCAAGTAGTATTACGCGAAAACAGCAAAATTATTCGCCATTTTCATAAAATAATTCTTTTGCAAGCACATTTTTTCTATAAAAAAAATGCAATTAGTTATTTATTTTTTTAAGGTAAAGTGCTATAATACATATTAAATATGTTTATTAATTCATTCAATCGCTTCAAAAGGAGTTTTTATGCGTAATAAACGTGAAACGGACATCAGTCATTACACTGATAAACCCACCGACGTCGCCGTAAACACCAAAAAAACAGAGAGCGGCGCAAAAAGATTTTTCAAAGGACTTGGCAAAGCGCTTTTGACGGTCTTTACCGTTTGCGCGATCGCCGCTGTCATAACGTTGGTTTCGCTGGGCGTGTACATTTACCATTTGGCAATGGAGCCTACCGGTATTGACCTGAAGGCAAAATCCATGAACCAGACCAGCCGCATTTTTGTTAAGGACAGCAAAACGGGCGAGTTTACCGAGCGTCAAAAGCTTTATGACGTGGAAAACCGCATTTGGGTGGACTATGACGACATCCCCGATTTTATGAAGGACGCGCAGGTCACGATTGAGGACAAGCGATTCTTTGACCACAAGGGTGTTGACTGGACCAGAACGCTTTCCGCTGTCGGCGCGCTTGTGACCGGCACCGATTCCTACGGCGGCTCCACCATCACCCAGCAGCTGATCAAAAACCTGACCGACGACAACGAAGTAAGCATCAACCGTAAGCTGCGCGAGATCACCAAAGCTCTGCGGCTGGAGCAGGAATACACCAAGGAGCAGATCCTTGAGGCGTATTTGAACGTTGTCAACTACGGCAACAACTGCCAGGGCGTTGAGGCTGCGGCGCAGCTGTACTTCGGCAAAAGCATCAAGGAATGTACGCTTGCCGAATGCGTTGCCATCGCCGGCATAACGCAGAACCCTTCGCACTGGAATCCGCTGCTGTATCCGGAAAACAACCGGGTGCGCCGCGAAAACATTCTTTATGAAATGTATGACCAGGACAAGATCACCAAGGCAGAGCTTGACACCGCGCTGAAGGAAAGCGACAATATGACCTTTGTCGGCTTCTCCTCCACTCACGAAGAGGACGAGGACGAAAGCGAAGATAAGGTGCAGAACTGGTATTACAACCAGATGATCTACGATTTGCGTGCCGACCTTGCAAAGCTGTATAACATCAGCGAAGGCGCGGCAAGCGAAAAGATATATACCGAAGGTCTGAGCATTTACAGCGCCATGGACGAAAAAATGCAGGACTTCATTGAAAACGCTGCGCTGAATATGGACAAGAGCCAAGACCCGGACATTCAGATCGGTTCGGTGCTAATGGACTTTGACGGCAGAGTGATCGCCACCGTCGGCAGCTCTCAGCGCAAAACCGGTCCGCTGGACTGGGACAGAGCGACGCACTCGGCGCTGCAGCCCGGTTCCTCGATCAAGCCGGTGCTGGTATATCCGATGGCGATCGAGAACAAACAGCTTTACTACTCATCCTTCGTGCTGGATGAACCTGTGGACGATTACGAAACCGACAGCGAAGGCCACAAGATCTCAGGTCCCAGCAACGCCTACGGTTCTTACCTCGGCGAGCTGCTGCTTCCCGACGCGATCGAGCGTTCCTCAAACGCCACAGCGGTGCAGACCATGAAGATGATCGGCGGTCCCTCCGAGGCTTACGACCAGGCGACCTCCGTGATGGGCTTTAAAAAGCTTGACGAAGCCGACAGCTATCACATCGGCGCGCTGTCCATCGGCGGTCTGACCGGCGGTGTAAGCGTGCGTGAAATGGCGGCTGCGTTCACCTATATGGGCAACGGCGGACTTTATTACGATCCCTACACCTATTACTATGTCACCGACAGCGAGGGCAACGTCATTATTGACAACCGCGACAAGGTGCCCCGTCAGGCGTATTCATCCGAAACAGCGACGATTATGAACCGTTTGCTGCATTATAATATGGAAAACGCGCCCTACACCAACCACACCTTTGCCGCTTATGCCGCGATCCCCGGATGGGACATCGTCGGCAAAACCGGTACCACCGATAACGACTACGACTGCTGGTACTGCGGACTGTCGCCCTATGCCACGATGGCAACATGGACGGGCTTTGACATTCCGGGTACGATAAACGACAAAACACGATCGGCAAAATTCTTTGCGACTGTCATGGGCGAATACCTGAAAAACCGCGAGGTCAAGGATTTCAAGCTGTCGCCCAACGTTACCGCGGCGACATATAATCCGACGACAGGCTTGATCGTATCGACAGAATATGTCGAAGGAAAATACGTCGGTTACTACACCAAGGACAATATGCCCGCGTTCGGCGACGCGTATTACGAGCCATACACAGGTGACAGCAGCGGCTGGGAAAGCTATGTTCCCGACGCGACAGGCGATTATTCGTCGCCCGAGCCGGGAGGCGAAAGCGGGTTGGAGCCCGGTGAAAGCGCGGCGGAAAGCGGCTTAGTGCCCGGAGAGAGCGCCGCGGAGCCCGGAGAGAGCTCCGCAGAGCCCGGCGAAAGCGCCGCAGAACCCGGCGGTGATTCGCAGTCTGCTCAGCCCGAAGCCAACCGGGTAGAACCGTGATAAATATGTTTACAGTTTATGCAGAAGCAACGGAAGCGACATTCGCTTCCGCTCTTCTGCGCTGAGATAGAAAGGTAAGGTAATTATGGTATCAGTAGCAATTATGGGACACGGAGTCGTTGGCTCCGGCGTTGCCGAGATCCTTCTGACGCACAAGCAGAAGCTTTTCTCCGGACTGGGAGAGGAAATCTACATCAAAAAGGTGCTCGACCTCAGAGAATTTCCCGACAGCCCCATTGCGGACAGATTCACCAAGGACTTTGAGGAAATCATCAACGACCT
>JBGUOX010000071.1:0-2619 GCA_045129995.1 Ruminococcus sp.
CTGATTTCAAAAAACGTACCGGAATGCCGACAACGGTTTCCGGTACGTTTTGCTTTGATCGTTATTGCTTTTTGTCGGTGATGAAGCCATTGATGCGCGATTGCAGGGCGCTCCAAATATCGTTTGACTCGCTGCGCGCCTTTTGCGTGATTGATTCCGCTTCCGCTTTTGCGCTTTGCAAGATCACGTCCGCCTTTTGCTTGGCAACGAACTCGTATTCGTTGTATTCGCGGCTCATGGCGTCGTGCATTCTTTTTATTTCCGCAAGATATTCGTCAGCCGCTTTTTGCGCCGATTGCATTACGCCGCTTACGCGCACCGCTTTGTCGGCAAGAGAGCCGATCTCGGTGTAGCCGGTATCCGCCTTTTGAGCCGAAAGCTTTTCTTCCAAATCAGCCGCCTTGGCTTTTAGAGATTCGTTTTCCGCGCTTAGGGACGCCACAAGCTGAGCCAGACGGTTTTTTTCTTCAACCGCCGCGGACGCTTCGGTGAGCTTGCGGTTGAGCACTTCTATATCGCTTTTTTGTGATTGCAGCAGCATAATCATCTGGTCTTTTCCCATGCTCTTGTAGTTTATGCCGCCGGGTGATGTGTTTTCTGTTTGAAATAGAGCCATAACTGTATCCTCCTTAGCAAAAGGTTATTTATCGGAAAGTGATGTTGCGTTCTACAGACGTTTCGTCCGCCGGGTTTGTTCTGGAAAGCAGATAGCCCTGGATGTAGTCGCATTCGGCTTCGACGGAAACCGCCATTTCTTCCTCGGTTTCAACGCCCTCGCACAGCGCCTTGATGCCGAGGAAATGTGACAGCTTTACAATACCGCACAGCAGCTGCTTGCCTTTTTCTTTGTTGGATTCGATAATGAGTTCTCGGTCGATCTTTATTATGTCGATAGGATAGTCGTTCAGATCCTTGACGGACGAATAGCCGCAGCCGAAATCATCGAGCGCGACGCCGCAGCCGAGCTGTTTGCAGATGCCGATGTTGTCTATGACCTGCCTTTTGCTTTCGGCAAGCGCGTCTTCGGTTATTTCGATTACAAGTTTGCCGATGTCAAAATCATATTTTTTTACGATGTCACGGAAGCGTTCGGGGAAGGTTTCGTTTGAAAGCGTGATTCGAGTCATATTGCAGGAAAGCCAAAGGTTTTTCTTATTCGTTTGCTTCCACTCCTGAAGCGTGCGGCAACATTCCTCGAGAATATAGAAGTCGAGCTCGTCGATCATTTCGGCGGTTTCAAGCATACGGATATATTCCGTCGGAGGGATGACGCCGTCCTTTGGGCTGTCCCAGCGCGACAGCGCCTCGGCGCCGCAGGCTATTTTGCCCTTGCCGTCGAAAATGTACTGCACATACAGGCGAAATTCCTTTTCGTCCAGCGCGTCGCGCAGTCTTTTTTTCAGACCTCTGACGTATTCCTCGCGCCTGAGCAGCTTTGAGTCGGTAAAAACATAGGGAGCGCCGATTTCACGCGCATGGTAAAAACCGTGACGAGCGTTAAACAGCGCCTTTTCGCAGGGAATGTTCGGCGCGTCTAAATGGAAGATACCTGCCTGGAAGTGTATGTGGTACTTGGTCATAACGTCGTTGTTAAAACGGTTGAGCCTTGAAAGCACCCGTTCGATGTATTCCCGCGCCTGTTCCTCCACCGGAGATTCAAAGGCGAGCGCAAAGCGACCGTCCGAAACGCGCGCGCAAAAGTCGGATTCGCCTGATTCCGCCGAAATTTCGGAAGCGGCATAAACCTGGATCTCTTCCGAAACCGCCGCGTCGGCATATTGCAGGATGCGCTGGACGTCAATGCCGATATATGCGATATAATACAGCGCGCTTGACGCAGGGGAAATGAAGTTGCTGTACCATTCCTCAAAGTACAGGCTGTTGCCGATGCCCGTGAGGGGATCCGCCATTCGGTTTTCCTTTGCGAGCTTTTCCTTTTTTCGGCGCATAATGAGGATTATAATCAAAACCGCGATAAGCACCACAAGACCGATTGCCACAAACAGCAGCCAGTAAGGAAAATCGTTGGGCGAATTTGTTACCGCCGTTTCAACGGAAAGGCGGAGGATCTCCTCGGATGAGGCGGAATTGAGCGCGGAGGTGACGGTGTTGACCAAATCCTCAGACGCGATCGAGGTGAAGCCCACGCACAGCTCGATTTCTTCGCCGGACTTATCGTAAGTAAGGATATGCACTTCGCTTTCAAGGAAGTCAACGTCGCCCCGGGCGTGCGCGGAAACCATTTCGACCTGCTTGTTTTTTGCAAGGCGGTACTGCTCGTTGACGATGCCGGAATTGATATAGGAAAAATCGATCCCGCTGTCCTTTGAGATTTGCTTGTAAAGCTCAGGCAAGATGCCCTTGTATTCCTTTTCGCCGGTATCGTAATACTCGATCGGATACATATCGGGATCGCCGGCAATATAGATCGTGTCACCGTTTGTCGGTTCATCGACCGTATAGACCGCCGCGTTTGCGGCAATGGTTCCGAGTATCAGCAGCACTGCGGCTGTGATGATCGCTGTTAGTTTCAATTTCATAGGCGTACCTTATTTCAAATTAATTTTTTGCCGTTTGATCCTGCCCCATTGCAGCTTTCTTTTTCTGTAGCCGATGAAC
>JBGUOX010000072.1:0-17195 GCA_045129995.1 Ruminococcus sp.
TTAATCTCTTGATTCAGTATACGCTTGCGTATTGTGAATCTACTGTACATCTTAGTGTGTACCTACTGTAATTTTTTGAGAATACTTTCTCAAAGTCATTACGGGTTTCTTTCTTTTCGTTGTTTAATTTTCAAGGTCCTTTTGCGCTGATTTTAAGGTCTGTAATGCTGATTTCTCAACCTTACACCTCATCAGTGCAAGAGCTATTATATCGTAAAACCGGATAATTGTCAAGGGATTTTTTTCAAAAAATTCCTAAAAAATTTCATTTTTGTTATATATATAAAAATGTGCCACACTGTCTATTATTTTATGTAACTATAACAAAAATATTCCTTGATTTCCTATTGCGATACAAGATCAAATGATTACTGAAGTTTTTTATATGAAACGGTTCAACTCAGCACTGTAGGTATAATCAATTGACTTTAATATTTCCTCTATTTGAGTCTTATCCGCCTGCAAATCATCACAAAGTAAATCAAGCGAATCGTAACAGTCCCGCAGTTTTGTATTGATGTAGCTGAGCAAGATCATAGGGTCGTTCGGCAGCATAGCTCCTCCTTTGTAGCTGTCAAGAAAATGATGCTTGACGCCTTTTGTTTTATACGCAATAACCGCGTCAAGCGCGACATTGTGCATACTGTTGAAAATGTTTGCTTCCACACTTGGATTTGTCTTTTTAAGCACAGCGATGAGCTGCTTTATTTCCTTTCGCTTGGAGGATGATTCCATTGAGTCATTTTCCTCCTCAATACGCTCGGTAAACCGGCAGGCGCAGCGCAAAAATTCCAGCTTATTATCGTCGCGCCAGGCGATTATGTCCTCCTCGCGAACATAGTAAAGCGGACGGATCAGCTCCATACCCGCAAAATTTGTACTGTGCAGTTTGGGCATCATCGTCTGTATTTGACCGCCCCAAAGCATACTCATCAGATTTGTTTCGATGACATCATCAAAATGGTGTCCGAGAGCTATTTTGTTACAGCCAAGCTCCTGCGCCTTCTTATAAAGATGACCGCGGCGCATCCTTGCGCAAAGATAGCAAGGCGATTTTTCAACATTAACTACAGAGTTGAAGATATTGCTTTCGAAAATCGTAATCGGCACGTCCATTATTTCGGCGTTATTTTCTATTTGGCGGCGGTTCGCGGGACTGTAGCCCGGATCCATCACCAAATAGACCAGCTCAAACGGGAACTTGTTGTGGCGCTTAAGCTCCTGAAAGAGCTTTGCCATCAGCATAGAATCCTTGCCGCCGGAAATACAGACAGCGATTTTATCATTTGGCTCCACCATTTCAAAATCGGTAATCGCTTTTGTGAAACGGTGAAACAGCTTTTCTTTAAAGCGTCTTCGCCGCGTAAGTGAAACCTCGATGGCGCGTGCGCGGTCGCTTTGACGAGTTTGTTCTTCCATTGATTATCTCCAAAATGAAAGGGCTTATCCGAAAGACAAGCCCTTGAAAAGTTTTGCTTTACAGCGATTCCACAGTGATCTTTTCACCGTCAGAGGTGACATTGATTGCGGAAAGACTGCCGCTCTGCGACTGAATCATTGCTTCCGCGATCTTTTCCTCTACCTCGCGGCGGATAGTGTTTCTTAAATCGCGTGCGCCGCTTTTTCCGTTGCATGACTTTTTGGCAAGATACTCACAAGCTTTGTCATCATAGGTGAAGCGGATGTGCTTTTCGTCAAGCGTGGGAACATATTCCTCGAGCATCAGCTTGGCTATTTCCACAAAGTTTTCTTCTGTCAGGTTGTTGAACACGATGATCTCATCCACACGCGCAATGAACTCGGGGCGCAGGAAATCCTGCAGCGCCTTCATAACCTTTTCCTTTGAGGCTTCCTCGGAGGTTTTTCCGAAGCCGAGCGCGGTATCCCTGCCTGCGGAACCGGCGTTGGAGGTCATAACGATAACGGTGTTCTCGAAATTAACGGCTCTGCCGTGAGCGTCGGTAACCTTGCCCTCGTCGAGGATTTGCAACAGGATATTAAGCACGTCGGGATGCGCTTTTTCAATTTCATCGAAAAGCAAAACCGAATACGGACGACGGCGCACCTTCTCGGTAACCTGACCTGCCTCATCATAACCGACATATCCGGGTGGTGAGCCGATGATCTTTGAAACCGAATGCTTTTCCATAAACTCGGACATATCAAGGCGGATCAGCGTTTCGGGAGTATCGAACAGCTGATGGCTGAGCACCTTTACGAGCTCGGTTTTTCCGACGCCGGTGGGTCCTACGAAGATAAACGAAGCCGGACGGCGGCGCGGTGAGATCTGGCAGCGGCTGCGCTTGATGGCAGACGCGAGCACTTCAACCGCTTCATCCTGACCGATGATCTTTTTCTTCATTTCGCTTTCCAAATCTGCCAGCTTGGAAAGCTCGTTTTCGCGAATGCGCGAAGCCGGGATACCCGTCCACAGCTCGATGACCTTGGCAATATCCTCCTCGGTCACCTTAGCGGTAAGATCGTCGGGATTAATGCTTTCAAGCTCGCTGTCAATGCGCGCAAGGTTAGTGTTGACCTCGGCAAGCGCCTTGTAGTCGATTTCCTCCTCGGACGAGAGAGCGTCCTTGGTTTGCTCCAGAGCCTGACGTTCGTCGGTCAGCTTTTCGAAGCGCTCTAACTCCTTGTTGCGAAGTCCGGCGCAGGCACAGCTTTCATCAAGCAGGTCGATCGCCTTATCAGGCAGAAAACGGTCGGTGATGTAACGCTCGGACAGCACAACGGTTTTGCGCACTATATCCTCGTCCACAATTACATTGTGGTGCTGTTCATAGTAGCCCTTGACTCCCGCGATAACGTCAATGGTCTGGGCGATAGTCGGCTCGCCGACCTTGACGGGCTGGAAACGGCGCTCAAGCGCGGAATCCTTTTCGATGTATTTTCTGTATTCATTAAAGGTAGTGGCGCCGATGACCTGCACCTCGCCGCGAGAAAGCGCCGGCTTAAGGATGTTGGCGGCGTTCATGGTACCTTCGTTGTCGCCGGTACCGACAAGGCTATGCACCTCGTCAATAAACAGAATAACGTTTCCGCTTTCCTTTACCTCGGATACCAAGCCCTTGATGCGGCTTTCAAACTGGCCGCGGAACTGTGTGCCTGCGACCAGTGAGGTAAGGTCGAGCAGCTGGATCTCTTTATTCTTAAGGCGTTGCGGCACATTGCCCTGCGCGATCCTAAGTGCCAGACCTTCGGCGATGGCGGTTTTACCAACGCCGGGTTCACCGATCAAACAAGGATTGTTTTTTGTGCGGCGTGACAGGATTTGAATAACGCGTTCGATTTCCGTATCTCTGCCGATGATATTGTCGATCTTTCCCTCTCTTGCCTTGCGCGTCAAGTCCTCGCAATAGAGGTTGATGTGTTTTCTCTTTTTCTCTTTCTTCTCTTTGCCCTTTCCGGTCTTATCGGCGGTTTTGCCGTCGGCAGCTTTTCCGCCGCCGAAGATGTTGTTAAAGAACGCCGGAAACGCGGGCGCACCGTGGCTGAAGTCGTCGTCCTCGCTGCCGCCGTTCTCCTGCGCGAACTGATCCATTTGCTCGGCAAGATTATCGGCGCCCAGCTGCTCCATCAGCTGTGACATATCGCCGCCCTGCATAAGAGTGTTCATCTGATCCTGAACGGTTTCCAGATCCTCATCCGAGATCCCCATTTTGCTGATAAGATCCTCCACGGGCTTTATTCCAAGCTCCTTGGCGCAGCTAAGGCAATAGCCGACCGTCGGAGCATCCTTTGAATTGTTATTGGTAACGAAAACGACCGCCGGCCGTTTTCCGCATCTGGTACAAAGCATAACATTCTCCTTTAATGTTTACTGTAGATAGTATAATTAAATCTGCCGGTAAAATCAAGTAAATTCACACAATCTTCATTTTTTTGATTTTTTTCCTACTAAACGGAAATAAGCAACGGCGTATTGAGCCAGCGCCACAAGCATTACAACTGCTACAAATATGGTCGCTGCAATTATCAGTCCGGTGTATTCAATGTTGAACGCCGCCTTTAAAAAGATAATCGTACAGATGGTGATATAGAATACCAGCGTTGCGATTTTTCCGAAAATATTTGCCGGAGGCGGCGTGATTTTTTTGAGCAGCAGGATAAATCCTCCCAGCAGCATCAAAAACTCCTTGGCAACCAAAACAAGCATTATAGGAAGCACGGCAGGCATATAAATCAACATACAAACCGCTACCGAGATCAGCGTTACCTTGTCGGCGATCGGATCCAGTATTTTTCCGAGCGACGTCACCTGATTCAGCTTTCGGGCAAGCATTCCGTCAAAGCAGTCGGTTAGTCCCGAAAGACCTATCGTCACGGCAGCCATAATATAATTCTCTTTTAGAAAAAAGTAGACGAACGGAGCTACCAACAAAAATCTGAGATAGGTAAGCAAATTCGGAATCGTTACCAAATCCCGGGGTTTAAAACTCCAACCTTCCATTCTATTTTCCCCTTTCCTATTTCAAAGCCTGCCGTTATCGAAACAGCAGTAAAGCATCAAACAGACCGCCGAAAACGTTTTTATTCTCCGCCAAAACGGGATTGGCGTAACTCATCAGCAGATAAACAATATTCACTGCGGCAAAAGCGATCACCAAGCCTTCCACCGCGCCCAAGACGCCGCCAAGCACACGGTTGACCGTACCGATGACCGGCAGCTCAAAAGCAAGCGCGATTTTTCCGGCGATGATGTTCAATATTATGCCGAACAGCAAAAAGAACACGATCATCAGCAGTATTCCCAAAACGGTAACTGCCAAAGCTCCGAGCGGAGCTTCAATGGCACGCGCCATATTTTCGGTATTTGAGGTCGACGCGACGATCCTCCCCTGCAAATCCGCAGAAGTCACGCCGAACATTCGCGCAACTGCGTCAACAATACGCTCAAGCCCGTCGGGAAGCGACATAAGGCTGTGCTCCGAAGCAAAGCTTTCGCCGTTTTCCCTGATAAGCTGATCGATGTTTTTTACCACCGTCGCCTTGATGAAATTGTCGTAGATCACCTGTGACAGCACGTAACCCAGCCAATTTGCGAGCATCGCGCTGATGAAGGTAGCCGCCAGCTTTAGCAGCGTTCGCGCCGCGCCGCGCCGGATACCGAAATACACAAACAGCGCGATGAGCAGCAAAATAATAATTGTAGATACCATAATGTTTACTTCTTTACAGAATCAGGCGTTGCCTGACTTGATAGATCTATTTTTCGCACCTGATTGACGCTTAAGATAAACGCCTCGCCCTCGGCGCTTAAAAGCACGCGCTTGGCGCCGGTTCCTACAAAACAGGAATAGACAAGATCGCCGCTGTTGTTATAGGTATACACCGTATTTCCGTCCAGCGTAGCGATAGTCCCGCGATAGGTTGACAGCGAGTCGCAGCCGTAGCTGCTGTCCGCCTCGCTTTGCTTTTCGCCGTTGTCGTTGTATGTTATCAGCGCGCAGCTTCTGCCGTCGCCGCTTTGAGAAAGCGCAAGCGAGAACGTGTGTGCCGAGGGATTAAAGCAGTAGTTCTTAAGCGGCTTGCCGTCATAATCGACGGTTTCGATCGCTTTGTCGTCGGTTTTTACCAGATAGGTAGTATTGCCGCCGACCAAAACAGCGCGGTTATTGCTGATATACTTGCTGTCGAGAATGTAATCATCGCCTACCTCAAATACGGCAAGCGGATTCTCGCGCGAGAAATCGAGTACATATACACCGGTTTTTAAATCGCCGTTTGTGTTGCTAATGCCTCCGCATACGCAGCCTGTTCCGTTTTTATTGATCGTAACGGAATTAATGTAATATTCCGAAAAAGAATATTTAAATATCTGATTATTGTTTTTATCATAAGCGTACAGCGCGCTGTAGTAGCCGTTGCCCTCGCAGACGATACAGTATCTGCCGTTGGAAGCGATGTCGCCGGCGTAAATACTGCCGTCGGCGGTGCCGGTATACAGACTGCTGTCAAAATTCAGCACCTGAAAATCCTGCTCGCCCAAGCCGTAGGTCAAGAAGCGGTTCTCCGCCGCCTTCATCACCGGCTTGGTGTAGCGCAGCTGCACATTGCTGACCTCTCTGCCGGTCGAGTTGAGCGTGACGAAAGAGGTATCGGACGCGTACGCCACACGCCCCTGGTTTATGGCAAAGTTTTGGGCGTTCACCTCGCTGCCGACCAAATTGACCGGATAGCCCTTGCCGGCATTTCCCAGCACCTCATAGTTCCACCACACAGAAATATTGTCCCAGGTCAGCTTGTCGCGGTTGGCAAACGCAAACACGATCAAGCCGACTACAAGCGCGATCACAACGCCGAGAATGATTTTTTTGACCGCCTTCGGAGATATTTCGGTTTTTTCCTGCTCGTAATCATCGAGCGGCATATCCTCATAGCTGATGACGGTACGTTCCTTGTTCTTTTTTCGCTCGGAATACCGTCCTTTGAGTTTATCAAACATAGCTTCACCTTATCTGTTACGGTTTGCTTAATACCTTACCCTGTTGAGATACAGACCGCACGCCGGAGCGGTGGGTCCGGCAAACTGTCTGTCCTTTTTTTCGATGATGGCGGAGATTCCGTCCGCAGGGATCTTTCCCTGCGCAACACGCAGCAGCGTGCCGACCATGATCCGCACCATATTATAAAGGAAACCGTCCGCTTCTACGCGTATGGTCACCAAATTTCCGTCGCGTGTGACGGAAAAGTTCATCACGCACCGGCGCATATCTCCCTGCTCGCGGTTATCCTGCGTGCAAAACGAGGTAAAATCATGCGTTCCGATATACGCCTGCGCCGCACGATGAAGCGTATCGACGTCCAGCGGATAGCGGTAATGCAGGGCATATCCCTCTAAAAAGGGATTGCGTTCCTGCGCGTTCCAAATTTTGTAGATATATTCCTTGCTTTTACAGCTGTAGCGCGCGTGAAAATCCGCGTCAACCTCGGCGCAGTCCAGCACCGCCACCGATAAAGGCAGCCAGCGGTTCAGCGCCGCCTTAAGCCGTTCGCAAGGGATCGGGTGAGCGGTCTTGACGCTGACGCAGTACATATTGGCGTGAACGCCGCTGTCGGTGCGGCTGCAGCCCTTGACGTCAAAAGCTTCGCCGATGATTTTTCCAAGCGCCGTTTGCAGCGCTTCCTGCACCGTGTAGGCATTTTGCTGGATCTGCCAGCCGTGAAAGCTTTTTCCGTCATATGTTATTGTGAGCAAAAGGTTTCTCAGATGGTCGCCTTCAAAAGAATGTTGCATACAATGACACCGCCTATTACCAGCGCGACAAGAATAAACGCAATTATGTCGCGCGCGGACATATGTATTTGTTTCATACGGGTACGCCCTGTACCGCCGCGGTAACAGCGGCATTCCATGGCGGTCGCCACGTCGTAAGCGCGGCGAAAGGCGGAGACAAACAGCGGGATCAAAATAGGGATCAGCGCCTTGACGCGCTTTATCAGATTGCCTGATTCCATATCCGCGCCTCTTGCCTTCTGCGCCTGCATGATCTTATCGGTCTCCTCAAGCAGCGTCGGCACAAACCTGAGCGCAAGCGACATCATCATTGCGACCTCGTGTACCGGGAAACGCACGACCTTAAGCGGCTTCATCAACCGTTCGATCGCGTCGGTAAGCTCTGTCGGCGATGTGGTGAATGTCAGACATGAGCTTGCGAGGATCAGGCAAATAATGCGCACCGTGACAAACACCGCGCGGTTGATGCCGTTGACTGTTATTTTCAATATCCACCACTGCCACAGCGGCTCGCCGGAGCCGTAAAACAGATTGAGCAGTGATGTGAATATAACAATTATAAGAATAACCTTAAGACTTTTGAAATAAAACTTGGGGGATATTTTACTAAGCACCAAAAACAACACGGTCAACGCGGTGGTTATGCCGAGCGACACGTAGTTGAAGGCGCAGAATATAATCACGATATACGCGATAAACATCAGTATTTTTCCGCGGGGGTCAAGCCGGTGGATCACGCTTTTGGTTGGAAAATACTGACCAAAGGCAACATCTCTTACCACAGCTTTCCCTCCTTTTTCAGCATCGGAAGCAAGGCCTCAAACGCCTCGTCAACCGTCAGCACACCTTCGGGAACGGAAAAACCCTTTTGCCGCAGCTGCTGCATAATTCTTGTGATCTGCGGAACCTTGAGTCCGAATCGCTCAAGCTGTTCGCCGCGGGAAAACACCTCTTTTGTAGGCGCGAACATTTCCAGCTTTCCGCGATTCATCACCATTATCCTGTCGGCGACGCGCGCGATGTCCTCCATCGTGTGGCTGACAAGCAAAACCGTGTTGTGCCGCTTTTTGTGATAGCGCACGATCTGGCTTAGCAGCACCTCGCGTCCCATCGGGTCAAGTCCCGCGGTGGGCTCGTCCAGCACCAGAACCTCCGGATCCATTGCGATAACTCCGGCGATCGCGGCGCGGCGCTTTTCACCGCCGGACAGCTCAAAAGGAGATTTTTCGAGCAGCTCGCTTTTCAGCCCCGTAAAATCGGCGGCGCTGCGTACTGCGCTGTCAAGCTCCTCGCCCTGCTTGCCCTGGTTTTGAGGGCCATATGCGATGTCCTTGGCGACCGTTTCTTCAAACAGCTGGTATTCCGGGTACTGGAACACCATTCCTACGCGAAAACGCACCTCGCGAATTTTTTTCGGCTCGTCCCAAATATCTTTGCCGTCAAGCAGCACCTGTCCGGAGGTCGGCCGCATCAGTCCGTTGAGCATCTGCATCAAAGTGCTTTTTCCCGAACCGGTGTGCCCGATAACGCCGATCAATTCGCCTGATTCGATTTGCAGACTTACGTTGTCTACGGCTTTTTTTTCGAAGGGCGTATCCTTGCCGTAAACAAAGCTTAGATTTTTCAGCTCAAGAACACAACTCATCTCAGTGCCTCCTCAAGCATGGAAACGCAGTCCTCCTGCGTCAGCGGGATTTTATTGACAGACAAGCCGCATCCTCTGAGCCGATACGCCAGCTCCGCGGATTGCGGTACGTCCAGCCGGTGTTTTTTCAGCAGCTCAACCTGCGAAAAAACCTCCTCGGGCGTTCCCTGCGTCAGCACCTTGCCGCCGTCCATAACAACCACTCGGTCGGCAAGCACCGCTTCATCCATATAGTGAGTGATCAGCACCACGGTGATTTTTTGCTCTCTGTTTAGTTTAAGCAGCGTGGAGATGACCTCTTCCCTGCCGCTGGGATCCAGCATGGCAGTCGGCTCATCAAGCACGATGCACTGCGGCAGGATCGCCAAAATGCCTGCAATGGCAACGCGCTGCTTCTGTCCGCCCGACAGCTTGTAGGGCGCGTGCTCGCGGTATTCGTACATATCCACCGCCTTAAGAGCGTCGTCTACGCGTCTGCGGATCTCATCCGGCGCAACGCCGAGATTTTCGGGGCCGAACGCGACGTCCTCCTCCACAATACCGGCAACCAGCTGATTGTCAGGATTTTGAAGCACCAAGCCAACCTTGGCGCGGATGTCGTACGTTTTGTCCTCGTCGGCGGTGTCGTCGCCGTCCACCACCACCTTGCCGCTGTCGGGCAGCAGCATGGCGTTGAGGTGCTTGGCTATCGTGGATTTTCCGCAGCCGTTGTGACCTATGACAGCAACAAATTCGCCCTTGTCGATTTCAAGGCTTACACCGTCTACCGCCTTGGGCGCCGCGCTGTCATCATCATATGAAAAACATACATCCTGTATGGAAATAAAGCTCATTCAATCTTCTCCCAGATCGCGGTGGAGCCGCAGGGCAATATCAAGCCTGTGTCGCTCACGCGCAAACCGATTTCATCGCCGGAAACCCTGCCGCCGAAATCCTTTTGCAGCAAAATCCCCAGCAGATACTCCATCACCGCAGGAGACAGACCCGTGGTGTAGGAATTGAGGATAAAAAAGACGGGATTGTCGCTGAGCACCTGTTTGCACAGCTGCACAAGCGGAAAAAGCTGTTCCTCCAGCTTCCAGATTTCTCCCGAAGGACCTCTGCCGTAGGACGGAGGATCCATAATAATGCCGTCATAGCGGTTGCCGCGACGGATCTCACGCTGAACAAATTTTACACAGTCATCCACCAGCCAACGCACGGGAAGATCGTCGATGCCGCTTGAACGGGAATTTTCCTTAGCCCACTGCACCATTCCCTTTGAAGCGTCCACATGACAGACCGAAGCGCCTGCATTCATACACGCAAGCGTGGCGCAGCCGGTGTAGCCGAACAGGTTTAAAATCTTCAGCTCACGGTTTTCGCGTTTGATTTTTTCCGCGGCAAAGTCCCAGTTGACCGCCTGCTCGGGAAATACGCCAGTGTGCTTAAAGCCCATCGGCTTGATGTTAAATGTCAATCCTTCATAACCGATGGTCCAGCGGTCGGGAACCGATTTATATGTTTCCCAGTAGCCGCCGCCCTTGTTGGAACGGTGATAACGCGCGTGAGCATGACGCCAAAGCGGATTTCTTTTCTCCGTTGACCAGATGATCTGGGGATCGGGACGGATAAGAATGACGTCTCCCCAACGCTCAAGGCGCTCGCCCGAGGAGGTGTCGATCAGTTCATAATCCTTCCAGTTGTTTGATAAACGCATAAATAACGTTCCTTTTCATATTTCAATCGCTGTAAAGCGCTGTATTAATTATCTGTTTTAAAAAGGCTTGGCTGTGTCGCAGAACCGTACACGGCTCCCTTTGGCAAATCATATCCCAAATGCCGACAGCCCTCGGCGGTTATGCACCGTCCGCGCGGCGTGCGGCTCAAAAAGCCGATTTGCAGCAAATACGGCTCGTATACGTCCTCGATCGTGACCGCTTCCTCGCCGATGGCGGCAGCAAGCGTTTCAAGTCCCACAGGACCGCCGTTGTAGAATTTAATGATGGCTTCAAGCATTCTGCGGTCGTTGTTATCAAGCCCCAGCTCGTCGATCTCAAGCCTGTCCAGCGCGGTGCGCGCGGTATCCAGCGTTATCACGCCGTCGCTCATAACCTGCGCGAAGTCGCGTACACGCTTTAACATACGGTTGGCGATTCGCGGAGTGCCGCGTGAACGCGAAGCGATCTCAATGGCGCCCTCGTAGTCGATGTCGATACCTAAGATGCCGGCGCTGCGCATTACTATTTTTGCCAGCTCTTCCGGCGTATACAGCTCCAGCCGGAGCAGAACTCCGAAACGGTCGCGCAGCGGAGCGGTCAGCTGACCTGCGCGCGTTGTGGCGCCAACCAGCGTAAAGCGCGGCAGCGGAAGATGATACGACGCCGCCATCTGTCCCTTGCCGGTGATAATATCGATGGCAAAGTCCTCCATTGAAGGATAGAGCACCTCCTCGACCGCACGGCTGAGTCGGTGGATCTCGTCAATAAACAACACGTCGCCCTCGTTAAGGTTTGTCAGCAACGCCGCAAGATCGCCCGGCTTTTCAATTGCCGGACCTGATGTTATGCGGATATTCACTCCAAGCTCGTTGGCGATGATGCCTGCCAGCGTGGTTTTGCCGAGTCCCGGAGGACCGTAGAGCAGCACATGGTCAAGCGTTTCACGGCGAATTTTCGCCGCCTCGATATAGACGCGCAAATTCTCCTTTGCCTTTTCCTGTCCGATGTATTCGTCAAGATTTTTCGGCCGCAGCGGATTGTCGCCCTCGGCGGTGTCCTCGGGAATTTCGGCAGGATCCATCATTCGGTTTTCAAAGTCAAATTCGTCTGAAAAATGCATATTTGCCATTTTATTGTCTTCCCATCTGCTTTAAGGTCAAAGCGATCAATTGCTCCACCGGCAAATCGCTGTCGAGGGTAGCCAGCACCGGAGCGACGTCCGCAGGCGTATAGCCAAGCACGCCCAGCGCCTCGACCGCCTTTGGAACGTTGCCGCCGGCAGCAACTGCTGCGCCTGAGCCGATATTCGAAAAACCGCCGTCACCGGAAACAGCCTTCGCAAGCTTGTCCTTAAGCTCCAGCACAATGCGCTGGGCGATTTTTTTACCGATGCCCTGCGCGCGGGTGATCGTCTTGATGTCGTCGGTGGCGATCGCCATAGCCACCTGCTCGGGGCTGAGCTCCGACAGGACGGACAGTCCTGCCTTGGGGCCTACGCCGCTTACGCTGATCAGCGTTTTAAAGGTCTCAAGCTCGGTTTTGGTGGCAAAGCCGAACAGCTCCATGGCGTCCTCGCGTACATTCAAATATGTAAACAGCGTCACTTCGCTGCCTGTTTTCAGCGTTTTCAGTGTGTTAAGAGTTGTTTGGCAGTCAAAACCGACGCCGCCGCACTCTACTACAGCGCTTGACGCGGTGGTATGGATCAGTTTTCCACGAACGGAATATAACATAGCTTACCTCTGGTTAGTTTGATGAATAGTCATTCGAAGCGGTGAACCTGCCGCCTGCGCGTGGCAGATGGCGATCGCCAGTGCGTCGGCGGTATCGTCGGGCTTTGGAACCTCCGGAAGCTTGAGCAGCCGCCGAGTCATTTCCATCACCTGAGGTTTTTTCGCCTTGCCATAGCCCGTCACCGCGGTTTTCACTTGCAAGGGCGTGTACTCAAACACAGGGATACGCAGCTTTTGAGCCGCAAGCAGAGTAACGCCTCTCGCCTGTGCCACCTTGATTGCTGTGGTTTTGTTGGTTTGGAAATAAAGCTTTTCGATCGCCAGAGCATCGGGACGGCAACGCTGCAGGATCGCATAGATGTCGTCATAGATGATTTCGAGCCGCTGATAAAAATCGGTGTGCGCCTCGGTTTCCACCGCGCCGAAGCCCAGCGGATAATAGGCATTGGCTTGTACCTTGATGGCTCCCCAGCCGACTATCGCGTAACCGGGATCAATTCCAAACACTACCAAAACAATTCCTCCGTCAAAATGGCATAATGATACATTCTAAATCATTATAGCACAAACATTCCGCTAAAGCAATAGCGACATTTTAATATTTGTTTATTCCGTTTATTCCGTTTTTTCCGATTTTTTCAGTTCAACGGTGTTTCCCTCATAGGTCAGGCTCAGCAATTCGCCGCGCGGAGCATAATCGAAGCGATAATTGCACCGCGCGTCCGTATCAAAGATGACCATACTTTCATCGTCAATCAACACCTTGCCCGCGATTTCGGCGCTGTCGTCTCCGTTTTTCAGCAGCAGCACTGCTTCGTCGCCGTCAAAATCAAGCTCTATTTCACCGCCTCCGTCAAGCTCTGCCGACCAAGCGCTTCCTGTCAGTTCACTTTCATTCCCCTGTGCGCTGCTGCCGCATCCGCCGAGCATCAGCGGAAAAAACATCAGCATAACGACAAGCTTCTTCATATTTTTCTCCTCCGGTGCGATAAGATTATCAAAGGATATTCGGCGGAAGCAGAAAATATTCCTTTACAGTTTTGTTATATTTCTTGAAAAGCAAAATAATATTTGCTATATTAAAAATGATTTGGTATGAAACGGAGTGACGGTTTTGCAGCGTGAAATAACAGCTACCTGTAATGTATTTGAAAAAAACGGCGAAGTGCAGCAGGCAGGATGGGCACGTTCGTCCGTATTTGTTTATAACGAAGATCAAAGCAAGACCCGCGGCAAGCACGGCGAGCGCGACTGCTATTTTATTAATAACGGAGAGGTTTCGCTGTACTTATCCGTGGAAAACCTGGGACTGGAATTTTCGATAAAAATCGCCGTCGCCGATTTAAAGCACGGCGGAGTTATAAGCGATTTTCTTTTAAAGAAAATTAATCTTGTCAAAAACGAGCTGCCCGAATCCGGCGATAACGGCGAGTTTCTTTATTCCGACAAGCGTTTGCAGCTTCAGCTTACCAACACGCCGCAGGGCAGATTTTTAAAATGCGACTTCATTGACTTTGCCGGTATCAAAAATCTGTATTTTAATTTGGTGCTGAAAAAGCAAACGGGAGAAAGCCTTAATGAGCTTGCTCCCTTCGAACGCAACCGAAAATATTTTTATCTCAAACGCTTTGTCCCAAAGTTTACCGCCGAGGGCGTTATTCGCGTCGGAGGTATGGAATATTCTTTAAACGAAAATACAGGGCGCGCGTATTTTGACTGGACGAGGTTTTCCAAGCCGCGCCATCACAATTATCAGCGTTTGAGCGCCGATTGTATGATCAACGGTCAGCGTGTATCCTTTTGCCTTGCCAGCCGTGTGGGCGATAACCGCTACGGCAACGAAAACTGCTTTTTTGTAGGCGGAAAAATCTTTAAGCTCTCGAATATCAACGTCAAGGGCACGCCAAAGCGCCCTGACCGTCCGTACTATTTTCACGGCGGCACCTCGGCTGTGGACATCACCTTCAAGCCATTCACGGTAGGAGGAGCTGCTATGGTTGCGAATATGGCAAGCACATCGGTGATTTTCGGCAGGCTTTACGGCACGGTCAACAACGTGAATCTGCCCGAACCGCTTGTTGTGGACAACGCGCAGGCGCACCTTGTTTTCAGCGAATTTTAAAATCACCGCTTAAAAAGCGCTTGCAAATGACAGCCTTTTGTGTTATAATACAGTAAACATAGTAGTTTGGTGGGATTCATATGAAAATATCTACAAAAGGTCGCTACGCGCTTCGGTTTCTGCTTGATTTAGCTGAGCATCAAAACGAGGGCTTTATTGCCTTGAAGGACGTTGCCGAGCGTCAGCATATCTCGAAAAAATACCTGGAACAGATCATTCCCATTTTGAATAAATCGGAAGTGCTAAACGCCAACCGAGGCTATCAGGGCGGATACCGTCTTGCAAAATCGCCGGACAAGTATTCTGTGGGCGATATTTTACGCCTGACCGAAGGCAGCATTGCTCCGGTTGCATGTCTGGATTACGACCCCATCCAGTGCGAGCGCTATGACAGCTGTCTGACGCTGCCGGTTTGGAAAGGGCTGCACAAGGTGATTTCCGATTACCTTGACAGTATCACATTGCAGGACATTTTGGATCGCGACACCGAAATGATCGCTAATGACTATGTTATTTGAACATTCATCTGTAAACAAAAAACGGAGCAGGCTTCTGCTCCGATTTGTTATTTCAGGCTTCGTTTTTCTTCGTCCTTTTTTTCTTCATCTTTGGACAGCCGCATAACCATTGCGAATGAGGTCAGCAGCATAATCAATACATAAAGCAGCAACTCCATAACGGCGCCGTAGGATACAGCGCGGCGCGATATAACCAGGGTGATATATACGCCTGCCAGACAGCAAAGAGCGGAAGCAATATTTTTCAGATTATACTCCTTGTCCAGCGCGCAAAAGAAAAATCCAACAACAGGAATGATGATTACCGCAATACTGATCGCGCAGTAACGTAAAATATCTTCAGTCAGCGCGCCGGCGGATCCGAACAACATCGTCACCATATAAAACGGCGACGCGGTGGTAACGTCTCCGTCCTTCGGCATAAAGTGAATAAACGGGAAAGTACAGATGATTATTTGAAACAAAAACAAGACGCACATAGTGATGCGCAGCTTTTTTCGAGCGCCGGTGTCAGGTCGTTTTATCATAACAGAATCCTCCAAAAACGTCAGTGAGCCCATTATAGCATAAATTTCCGATTTGCACAATAGATAATTTTATGTTATACTGTTTAACCGACAGACAAAAATCGAAAGGAAGTATTCAAATGAGTTTTATTCAGGAATCTGTTGTTTACAATATTTATCCGCTCGGCTACTGCGGAGCGCCGAAGGAAAACGACCATGTGCAGAGCCACAGGCTTGACAAGGTGCTCGACAGCGTGCCTCATTTTAAGCAGCTGGGCGTCAACGTGATGCTTTTTAATCCCGTTTTTGAAAGCTCTCGTCACGGTTACGACACCATTGATTACCGAAAGATCGACTGTCGCCTGGGCGACAACGATTCGTTTAAGCGCATTTGCCAAACGCTTCAGGCAAACGGCATCCGCGTAATTCTGGACGGCGTGTTCAATCATGTCGGCAGAGAATTTTTCGCTTTTAAGGATGTTCAGGAGAAAAAATGGGATTCCCCTTACTGCGGCTGGTTTCAAAATTTGAATTTCGGCGGCAACAGTCCTTACGGCGATCCGTTTTGGTATGAAGGCTGGGCAGGTCACTACGATTTGGTAAAGCTGAATCTTCAAAATCCCGACGTTGTGCAATATCTCCTTGATTCAGTCAGCTTTTGGATCGACGAGTTCGGCATCGAAGGTCTTCGCTTAGACGCCGCCGATGTGATGGATTGTGAGTTTTTCAAAAAGCTGCGCGGTATGTGCAAAAGCAAAAATCCCGATTTTTGGCTTTACGGGGAAATGGTCGGCGGCGACTACAACCGCGTTGCCGGCGGCGATATGCTGGATTCCGTCACAAACTACGAGTGTTACAAGGGTATTTATTCCAGCCACAACGACCATAACTACTTTGAGATCGCGCATTCGCTTAACCGTCAGTTCGCGAACGGAGGCATATATCAAAATCTATACACCTTCAACTTTGTCGACAATCACGACGTCAACCGGATTGCAAGCGAGCTGCGCGACAAAAACCACCTGTACAACGTCTATTCCCTGCTGTACACCATGCCCGGCGTGCCCTCGGTCTACTACGGAAGCGAATACGGCATCGAGGGCAAACGCACCTGGGAAAGCGATTACGCGCTGCGTCCCTGTCTTGACCTCAACAATGTGCCAAACGCCAACGAGCAGCTGTGCGAGCACATCAGCAAGCTAAGCCGCGTGCGTCTGGCGCTGGACGCGCTGAAATACGGCAAATTTGAAAATGTGAACATTCGTAACGAGCAGCTGGTATTCAAGCGCTTCACCGACAGTCAAACTGTATTTGTGCTGTTCAATCTTGCCGATCGTCACGAGCGTTTGGGCTTCGACAGCCGCTGCAGCGCCAAGCTTACAGACGTACTGAACGGCAACGAGGTCTTTGAGTGCAGCGGCTGGTGCGAGGTGGATATGCCTCCCTACTCCGCACGGATAATGGTTGTAAACGACGGCAGCTTCCGATTGGATGTTAACACTAACAAAGAAGCTGCGCCTTATGATAATTCTTCAAAAGAAGAATACTTGTCTGAGGAGGAAGTAACTCTCGGCAAGTACCGCCACTTCAAGGGAAACGAATATAAAGTCATCGGCTTTGCAAAACACAGCGAAACAGAAGAAAAATTGGTTCTGTACAAAAGCCTGAAAAATCCCGACGAAGTTTGGGCTCGTCCGTATGATATGTTTAAAGAAATCATTTGGC
>JBGUOX010000073.1:0-17691 GCA_045129995.1 Ruminococcus sp.
CATCGGCGTAGGCCTCCAGAGCTTCTGCATCGAAGGCTCCGTTGCCGAAAACCGTAAGGTCGGTCTCGGCCACGGCAATCTTGCCGCAATGCTTCTTTCCAACGAAACCAAGTGCTTTGCTTTCCTCGCAGGTCACGAATCCTTCGCGGCTGCCGAGGGCGCGATCGGTATCGTAAGAAACGCCAATAAGGTTCGTCAGGAACCCCTGCGCGTAATCCTCAACGGTCTCGGAAAGGACGCAGCACAGATCATTTCCAGAATCAACGGCTTCACCTATGTTCAGACTCAGTTTGATTATTATTCGGGCGAGCTGACCATCGTAAAGGAAACCGCTTACTCCGACGGCGAGCGCGCGAATGTTCGCTGCTACGGCGCTGACGACGTTCGCGAGGGCGTTGCCATCATGCACAAGGAAGGCGTTGACGTTTCCATCACCGGTAACTCCACCAACCCCACCCGCTTCCAGCATCCCGTTGCAGGCACCTACAAGAAGGAATGCAACGAGCAGGGCAAAAAGTACTTCTCAGTTGCTTCCGGCGGCGGCACCGGCAGAACCCTGCATCCCGATAATATGGCGGCAGGTCCTGCTTCCTACGGTATGACCGATACAATGGGCCGTATGCACTCCGACGCGCAGTTCGCAGGTTCATCCTCCGTTCCCGCGCACGTTGAGATGATGGGCTTCCTCGGCATGGGCAACAACCCGATGGTTGGCGCTACCGTAGCCGTGGCGGTTGCCATTCAGAACAGCCTCAACAAGTAAAATCATTATAATGATACGCAAAGCGTCCTTGCCTTTTCGGGCAAGGGCGCTTCTTTCCGTATTGCGAAACTCCGCCCGTAATTTCGCGCCGACTAACACTCTGCCTAAAAAACCGTCTGAAATATTGTACAAAAAATCGGTTGCTATCAACAATTCGCTATGCTATAATAACTATGATTATAACTAATCGAAAGGATGGTTAATTCATGGTTGTTAAGGATATAGTCGATATTCTCGAAGGCGAAATTATCTGCGAGGGAGATTTGAATCAGGAGATCAAAACCGCCTGCGGCTCCGATATGATGAGCGACGTTTTGGCGTTTGTCAAGGATCAGTCGGTGCTTCTGACCGGTCTGGTAAATCCTCAGGTAGTGCGCACCGCTGAGATGATGGATATGGCGTGCATCGTGTTTGTTCGCGGCAAAATGCCGGACGAATCCATCATTTCGCTTGCGGAGCAGCGCGGCATCACCCTTATGAAAACCCGCTTCAGAATGTTTACCGCCTGCGGCAAGCTCTACAGCAACGGTCTGTCGGGAGGTACAAAGGTATGAGTAACGCCATTCATCTTCATTACGAGGTGTCGGGCGAGGACTTTACACGCGCGGGCGAAGCAAGCGGCGCGGTAAAAAAGCGGCTGAAATCTTTGGGCTACGATCCCGACGCCATCCGCCGTGTCGCGATCGCCATGTACGAGGCTGAGATCAATATGGTCATTCACGCCGAGGGCGGCTTCTGCGACGTGGACATCTATCCCGACAGGGTAGAGGTGCTGCTTTCCGACCACGGTCCCGGTATCCCCGATGTGGAAAAGGCAATGCAGGAGGGTTTTTCCACCGCGCCCGATAACGTGCGCAGTCTCGGCTTCGGCGCCGGTATGGGCTTGCCCAACATCAAAAAATACAGCGACGAAATGCGCATCGACACAACCATAGGCGTAGGCACAAACCTGTATCTCACCATCAGAGTCAAGGCGTGACCGCCGCGACGACCGTTATTCACCAATGTATCAACGGAGTACTTTTTATGAGCGAATACTTTCATTCCGTTCAGCTTGACGCAGATCGCTGCTGCGGCTGCACCAACTGTCTGAAGCGCTGTCCCACCGAGGCGATCCGCGTGCATGACGGCAAGGCAAAGATCCTGTCAAAGCGCTGTATCGACTGCGGCGAGTGCATCCGCATTTGTCCGCACCATGCCAAAAAAGCGAACAGCAACAAGCTGGAGGAAATCCTAAAGTTCAAATATACCGTGGCGATCCCGGCTCCGGCTTTGTTCGGTCAGTTCAACCACCTCGACAGCATCGACATCGTGCTTACCGGGCTGAAGCAGCTTGGCTTTGACGACGTTTTCGAGGTCAGCCGAGCCGCCGAGCTTGTGTCGGAAGCCACGCGTAAAATGATAAAACAGAATAAACTGAAAAAACCGATAATCAGCTCCGCCTGTCCCGCTGTTGTCAGGCTTATCAAGATCCGTTTTCCGGAGCTGTGCGAAAACGTAATGCCGCTGCTCGCGCCCATCGAGGTCGCGGCGCGCATCGCCAAGCGCGAGGCAATGGAAAAAACCGGACTGCCCAAGGACAAGATCGGCGTATTCTTCATCTCGCCCTGTCCCGCAAAGGTCACGGAGATCCATTCGCCCAATTCCACCGAAAAGTCCGAGGTGGACGGCGCTATCGCTATTTCCAAGATCTATGCCGAGCTTGCTCAGGTGATGGATCACCTCACCGAGGTCGAGCCGCTCGGTCAGTCCGGACTGATGGGCATCGGCTGGGCTACCTCCGGCGGCGAGTCTGCCGCTATGCTCGGCGATAAATACCTTGCCGCGGACGGCATTGAAAACGTCATCCGCGTGCTTGAGGAGCTGGAGGACGAGCACATCCACGGCGTAGATTTCATCGAGCTGAACGCCTGCTCGGGCGGCTGCGTCGGCGGCGTTCTTACCGTCGAAAATCCCTATGTGGCTCAGGCGCGCATCCAGACTCTCCGCAAGTTTTTGCCCGTGTCGCTCAACCACTTAAAGGACGGCGAGCTTGAACAAATGCTGTGGGAACACGAGCTCGATTACGACGCGGACATTTTCCGCCTGGACAAGGACATCTCCAAGGCTATGGAAATGATGGCGCGTATGGAAGAGATCTATGCCGAGCTGCCGCATCTTGACTGCGGCTCCTGCGGCGCGCCTACCTGCCGCGCGCTTGCGGAGGACATTGTGCGAAACACCGCCAAGGAAACCGACTGCATCTTCAAGCTCAAGGCGAAGATACAAAACGTTTACGACCAGCTCAAGGGAACTATTTAGTCAGAGCCGAAAGATTAAGGCGGATAAAGGATCGCCCGGTTCGTCCGGCAATCCACACGAACCGCGAAGGAGAAAGCTATGACCGTACAAGACTTGATTAAACAACTCGATTTGAAGATCCTCGTAGAAGGAGATCTGTCGCGCGAGGTGACAGACTGCTATATCGGCGATCTGCTCAGCTGGGTAATGGGCAGAGCGCCGGGCGACAGCGCGTGGCTTACGGTGATGGGCAACATCAATTCCATCGCGGTGGCAACGCTTGCGGACGTCAGCTGCATCATCCTTGTTGAAAACGCGGCGCTTGACGCGGCTGCGAAAGCCAAGGCGGAAATGCACGACGTAACCATTTTGCAAACAGAGGAGAACGGCTACCGTTTGGCGGTGGCGATCGGAAAGCTGCTTTGAAGCTTTTTTACGACCTCCATATCCACTCCTGCCTGTCTCCGTGCGGCGATATGGATATGACGCCCAACAACCTCGTCAATATGGCGAAGCTGCTCGGCTTGGATGTTATCGCCCTGACTGACCACAACACCTCGCGAAACTGTGCGGCGGCAATGGCGGTCGGCAGGGAAATAGGGCTTACGGTAATCCCCGGAATGGAGCTGACAACCGCCGAGGACATTCACGCGGTGTGTCTGTTCCCAACGCTTGAAAAGGCGATGGCGTGGGATGAATATGTGGACAGCCACCGCATCAAGATCCGCAACCGCCCGGACATCTACGGCAGACAGGTGATTATGAATGAAAACGATGAGGAAGTCGGCGAGCTTGAGCATTTGCTGCTGCCTGCAACCGAGATCCCGATCATCTCTGCCTACAAAACCGTAAAAACCTTCGGCGGCGTTTGCTTTCCGGCGCATATCGACCGCGACAGCCTGTCCGTTCTTTCCGTGCTGGGCGAGATCGACCCTGCCTGCGGCTTCAAAACCGCCGAGCTTGCCGACAAAACAAAGCTGGAGCAGCTCGGAAAGCTTCACCCGATCCTCGATACCATGCACATCATAACCGACTCCGACGCGCATTATCTGGAAAATATGCGCGACGCCGAGAACTTTTTGGAGGCTGAGGACAACACGCCCGAGGCGGTGCTTAAGGCGTTGGACTAGCTTTTCAAACACTAAAGCGCTATTAAATCTGCCATAAAAGGACAAAATTTGACAATTTTCTATAATTAGACAAAAAAAGGTAATTTTAAAGCCCGTTTATTGCCTGTTTATGACGTAATCAGACAAAACAGGAAAAAACTTTAGTAGACTTTTTGTTTTGTTTGTGATATACTAGTCTGTGAATAAATATAATATTACATTTTTTGAGGTAGTATTTTTTTATCGGTATTGACAAAATCTAATCAGGGAGGAAAAATTATGCAGAAAAAAATCAGCAATATCCCGTTTTCGGGCACACCTGAGCAGGAAGCAAAGCTGAAAGAGGTCATTGCAAAGCATCGCGACGATCCCGGCGCGGTGATGCCGGTGCTTCAGGAAGCGCAGGAGATCTACGGATACCTGCCTATTGAGGTTCAAACAATGGTTGCCGAAGGTTTGGGCGTGCCGCTTGAAGAGGTATACGGCGTTTCAACCTTCTATTCACAGTTCGCACTGTCACCCAAGGGCAAATACAACATCTCCGTTTGCCTTGGCACTGCCTGCTATGTAAAAGGCTCCGGCGACATCCTCAACAAGCTCTCCGAGCTGCTCGGAATCGAGGCTGAGGAATGCACCGCCGACGGCAAGTTCTCGCTTACAGCGTGCCGCTGCATCGGCGCCTGCGGTCTTGCGCCCGTACTCACGGTCAACGATGAGGTTTACGGCAGACTGACCGTAGCCGACGTGCCCGGCATTCTCGAAAAATATCAGGATGCGTGAGCTGTCGCTTAACGTAATGGATGTTGCCCAGAACTCGGTTCGGGCAGAGGCTTCGCTGGTGAAGATCACGGTGGAGGAAAGCGACAAAAACGATTTTCTCAACATCACCATCAGCGACAACGGCTGCGGTATGACAGAGGAGCAGGTGCAGCAGGTCACCGACCCGTTTTTCACCACACGCACCACCCGCAAGGTGGGGCTTGGAGTACCGCTTTTCAAAATGTCGGCGGAGCAGACCGGCGGAAGCTTCAAAATCACATCCGAGCTTGGACAAGGAACCACCACACAGGCGTCCTATGTCAAAAGCCATGTGGATATGACGCCCTTGGGCGACATCAACTCCACCGTTTCCATTCTCATCCGGTGCAACCCGGACATCGACTTTGTGTTCACGCGCACGACCGACAGCGGCTCGTTCACGCTTGACACGCGCGAGCTTCGCGAGGTGCTTCAGGGCGTAAGCCTTGACACCCCCGATGTAGTAGAATGGATCGAACAATTTTTGGAAGAACAAACTGAAAATATTTGCGGAGGTGCAGAATTATGAAATCCTTAGCCGAATTACAGGCTATCCGCGACAGAGCGAAAGCAAATGTCGCATTAAGAAAAGAAAACCCCAACGCAGCGCGCGTTTTGGTCGGTATGGCAACCTGCGGTATCGCGGCAGGCGCCCGCCCCGTACTGACTGCCTTCACCGAGGAGATCGCCAAGCGCGGCCTTCAGGACGACATCGTTGTTACCCAGACCGGCTGCATCGGCATCTGCCAGTACGAGCCTGTTGTCGAGGTTGAGATCCCCGGTCAGGAAAAGGTCACTTATGTTAAGATGACGCCCGAAAAGGTGGTAAGGATCGTCAACGACCATCTCGTCAACAAAAATGTTGTGACAGAATACACCATCGGTGCGATGGAAAACTAAAAGGAGGTCACTGAATGTATCGTTCTAATGTTCTTGTTTGCGGCGGTACCGGTTGTACTTCCTCAAACAGCTTACAGATCGCTGAAAAGCTGAAAGAAGAAATCGCAAAAAACGGCTTGGAAAAAGAGGTCAACGTTATCACAACAGGCTGCTTCGGTCTGTGCGCGCTCGGTCCCATTATGGTCGTTTATCCCGAGGGCAGCTTCTATTCAATGGTAAAGGTGGAGGACATCCCCGAAATCGTTGAGGAGCACCTTTTAAAGGGCAGGATCGTCACCAGACTGCTCTATCAGGAGACAGTTGAAGAAGACACGATCAAGTCCCTGAACAAAACCGCGTTCTATGCAAAGCAAAAGCGCGTGGCGCTGCGCAACTGCGGCGTTATCGACCCCGAAAAAATCGACGACTACATCGCCCGCGACGGCTATGCCGCTCTCGGCAAGGTGCTCACCGAAATGACTCCCGAGGAGGTCATCCAGACCATCCTCGATTCCGGACTGCGCGGCAGAGGCGGCGCAGGCTTCCCCACAGGCTTGAAGTGGCGTTTTGCCGCGGCTAACGACGCGGATCAAAAATACGTATGCTGCAACGCCGACGAGGGCGACCCCGGCGCGTTTATGGATCGTTCCGTTCTTGAAGGCGACCCGCACTCCCTGATCGAAGCAATGGCTATCGCCGGCTACGCGATCGGCGCTTCCCAGGGACGCGTTTACGTCCGCGCGGAGTATCCCATCGCCGTCAAGCGTTTGCAGATCGCTATCGATCAGGCTCGTGAATACGGTCTGCTCGGCGAGGACATCTTCGGCACCGGCTTCAACTTTGATATGGAGCTTCGTCTCGGCGCAGGCGCGTTCGTATGCGGCGAGGAAACCGCTTTGATGACCTCCATCGAAGGCAAGCGCGGCGAGCCCCGTCCCCGTCCTCCGTTCCCGGCTGTCAAGGGCTTGTATCAAAAGCCCACCATCCTCAACAACGTAGAAACCTACGCTAACATCGCCCAGATCATCCTCAACGGTCCCGAATGGTTTGCTTCCATGGGTACCGAAAAGAGCAAGGGCACAAAGGTATTTGCGCTCGGCGGCAAGATCAACCACACCGGTCTGGTAGAGATCCCAATGGGTACTACCCTGCGCGAGATCGTATTCGAGATCGGCGGCGGCATCCCCAACGGCAAAAAGTTCAAGGCTGCTCAAACAGGCGGTCCCTCCGGCGGCTGCATCCCCAAAGAACACCTCGATATTCCGATCGACTATGACAACCTGCTCGCAATCGGCTCAATGATGGGCTCCGGCGGTCTTATTGTTATGGACGAGGACAACTGTATGGTTGACGTTGCGAAGTTCTTCCTCGAATTTACCGTTGACGAAAGCTGCGGCAAGTGTACTCCGTGCCGTATCGGCACCAAGCGCCTGCTTGAAATGCTCGACAAGATCACAAAAGGTCAGGGCACAATGGAAATGCTCGACGAAATGGAGGAGCTCTGCGAGTTCATCAAGGCAAACTCCCTTTGCGGTCTGGGACAGACTGCTCCCAACCCTGTTCTTTCCACCCTTCGTTACTTCCGCAACGAGTACATCGCCCACATCGTAGACAAAAAGTGTCCTGCCGGCGTATGTAAGGACTTGCTCGAATACACCATCGACAAAGAGAAGTGCGCAGGCTGCGGCCTTTGCTCCAGAAAGTGTCCGGTTCAGGCGATCTCCGTCACCGACTACACTGCTCCCGGCAAAAGACGTCCCGCGCTCGAAATCGACGCCAAGAAGTGCATCAAGTGCGGCGCTTGTATGTCTACTTGTAAGTTCAAGGCTATCTATAAGGCGTAAGGGAAGGAGAGAATACTATGGAAATGCTGAATATCAAAATTAACGGCAAGGACTATCAGGTGGAAAAGAACACCACCATTCTGCAGGCCTGCCACAAGTTCGGTATCAAGATCCCGACCTTATGCTACCTGAAAGAGATCAACGAGATCGGCGCCTGCCGTATGTGCCTTTGCGAGGTAAAGGGCGCGCGCAGTCTGGTGGCTGCCTGCGTTTACCCGATCGACAGAGAGGGCACCGAAATCTTTACAAACACACCTCAGATCCAAAAATACAGAAAAATGAACCTCGAGCTGCTTCTGTCAAACCATGACAAGAAGTGCCTTTCCTGCCCCAGAAGCCAGAACTGCGAACTGCAGCAGCTCTGCCTTGAATACGGCGTAGAGGAAAAAGCCTTCGAGGGCGAAGAAACCAAGTACGAGGAGGACACCTCCACACTGCATCTTGTTCGCAACAACAACAAGTGCATCCTTTGCCGCCGCTGTGTAGCAGCCTGCAAAAACCAGTATGTTTCCGTGATCGGCGCCAACAACCGCGGCTTCGACACCCAGATCTCCTGCGCGTTCGAGCAAAACCTCAACGACGTTTCCTGCGTAAGCTGCGGTCAGTGTACCGTAGTTTGCCCGACGGGCGCACTGGTTGAGCGCGACGATACCGACAAGGTGTTCGCTGCGATCGCCGATCCCACCAAGCACGTCGTTGTTCACACCGCTCCCTCGATCCGCGCAACTCTCGGCGAGTGCTTCGGTATGCCCATCGGCACAAATGTGACCGGAAAAATGGTTGCGGCGCTCAAGCTCCTCGGCTTTGACAAGGTGTTCGACACAAACTTCGGCGCAGACCTTACCATTATGGAGGAAGGCACCGAGTTTATCCAGCGCGTACAGAACGGCGGCGTATTGCCGATGATCACATCCTGCTCACCGGGCTGGGTCAAGTTCTGCGAGCACTACTATCCCGACCTTATCCCGCACCTTTCCACCTGCAAGTCACCCCAGCAGATGCAGGGCGCAATGATCAAGTCCTACTATGCCGAAAAAGCCGGCATCGATCCCAAGGACATCGTGGTAGTTTCCGTAATGCCCTGCGTAGCCAAGAAATTCGAGATCAAGCGTGACGACCAGGGACACGACGGATTGCAGGATAACGACATCTCCATCACCACCAGAGAGCTTGCCAAGATGATCAAGCGCGCAGGCATCCAGTTCACCTCTCTTGAGGACGCAGACTTCGATCCCATTATGGGCATCGGCACCGGCGCGGGCACCATCTTCGGCGCTACCGGCGGCGTAATGGAAGCTGCGCTCAGAACCGTAGCCGACGTGCTCACCGGCGAAGACCTCAAGCAGATCGAGTACAACGAAGTCCGCGGCACCGACGGAATCAAGGAGGCTTCCTACGAGGTAGCAGGTATGACCGTTAAGGTAGCTGTTGCTTCCGGCTTGAAGAATGCCGCCGAGATCCTCGACAAGATCCGCGCAGGCGAAGCAGACTATCATTTCATCGAGATCATGTGCTGCCCCGGCGGCTGCGTAAACGGCGGCGGACAGCCCATTCAGCCCGGTCACGTCAGAAACTTTGTTGACCTTAAGGCGCTTCGCGCAAAGGCTCTGTATGAGGACGATGTAAACCTTCCCTACAGAAAGTCCCACGAAAATCCCGAAATCAAGGCGATTTACGAGGAATTTCTCGGCGAGCCCGGTTCCCACAAGGCACACGAGCTGCTGCATACCTCATATGTTGAAAGAGCAAAGGGTATCTGATTTATTAACTAACAAAAAGCGTTCTGCTTCGGCAGGGCGCTTTTTTATGTCGAAAGCTTATGACGAAAACCCAACGCCGTACAAGCCTCTTGCCTAATCCCGAAACTTGGTGTATAATATAACCTGTATAACTATGGGGGTGAGGGTATGACCTTTCGCGTGGGCGACCGTGTGGAAATGAAAAAGCAGCATCCCTGCGGCGGCAAAGCTTTTACCCTACTGCGCGTCGGTATGGACTTTAAGCTAAAGTGCGAGCAGTGCGGCAGAGAGGTTATGCTGCCGCGCAAAAAAGCGGAAAAAGGAATCAAAAAAATCCTGACGGAGTAACGCTATGTTTGAAAGAATCGAAATTTTTGATAAAAGATACGCCGAGCTGAACCGCCGGCTTTACGAGCCGGGCGTCGCGGCTGACCCTGAGGAATATCAAAAGGTTATGAAGGAGATCAAGTCGATCGAGGAGATCGTTCTGACCTACCGCGACTACAAAAAGGCGGTGCAAAGCGAGCGCGACAGCCTGGAGATACTCAATGATAATTCCGACTCGGAATTAAAAGAGCTTGCTCAGCTGGAGCTTGACGAAGCCAAGGAGCAGATCGAAAGCCTGTCCGAGCAGCTCAAAATATTGCTGCTGCCAAAGGATCCCAACGACGAGCGAAACGTCATCGTGGAGATCCGCGGAGGAGCCGGCGGCGAGGAAAGCGCGCTGTTTTCGGCGGTGCTGTTCCGTATGTACTCTATGTACGCCGAGCGCCGCGGCTATAAAACCGAGGTGCTCAACGCCAACGAAACCGAGCTGGGCGGCTACAAGGAAATATCGTTTATGATAAACGGCGAGGGCGCATATTCGCGATTCAAATACGAAAGCGGCGTCCACCGCGTTCAGCGAGTGCCCGAAACCGAAAGTCAGGGACGCGTCCACACCTCAACCACCACCGTGGCGGTGCTGCCCGAGGCGGAGGACGTGGAGCTTGAGATCAACCCCAACGACCTAAAAATCGACACCTTCCGTTCCAGCGGCGCAGGAGGTCAGCACATCAACAAAACAAGCTCCGCCATCCGCATCACCCACATCCCGACAGGCACAGTGGTGGAATGTCAGGACGAGCGAAGCCAGTACAAAAACAAGGACAAGGCGCTCAAGGTGCTTAAAAGCCGCTTGTTAAAAGAAAAGCAGGACGCGCAGGCAAGCGAGATCGCCGCCGACAGAAAATCGCAGGTCGGCACAGGCGACCGCAGCGAACGCATTCGCACCTACAACTATCCGCAGGGCAGACTCACCGACCACCGCATCGGCTTGACGCTCTATAAGCTCGAGGACATCCTCAACGGCAATCTCGACGAGGTCATCGACGCTCTTGTCGCCGCCGACCGCGCCGAAAAACTCAAAGAGAGTATGGAACAAAACTGATGAATACATTGGTATTAGACGAACATCAAATACAAACAGCTGCCGACATCCTGAAAAACGGCGGAGTGGTGGGCATTCCCACCGAAACCGTCTACGGCCTGGCGGCGGACGCCCTGAACGGAGCGGCTGTCGCAAAGATTTTTCAGGCGAAGGGCAGACCGATGGACAATCCGCTTATCGTACACATCGCGGATTTTTCGGACATAGAACGCTTTCGCCTGGTGAGCGTGATCCCCGAAAGCGCAAAGGCGCTCGCCAAAGCCTTTTGGCCGGGACCTCTTACGATGATTATGAAGCGCACGGACGTTATTCCGCCGGAGGTTTCCGCAGGGCTCGACACGGTCGCCATCCGTTTTCCTGCGCATCCTGCTGCTCAGGCGATCATTCGGGCGGCAGACACGCCGCTTGCCGCGCCTTCGGCAAACATTTCCGGATCGCCCAGCCCGACAACAGCGCGACACGTTTTAAATGATATGAACGGCAAAATCGACGCGGTGCTCGACGGCGGCGAATGTGAGGTCGGCGTGGAAAGCACCGTTATCACCCTTGCCGGGGATGTGCCGCGGGTGCTTCGTCCCGGCGGAGTCACCGTGGAAATGCTTCGCGAGGTGCTGGGCACGGTAGAGGTAGACGACGCGGTGCTGCACCAACTGCGCGAAGGCGAAAGGGCGGCAAGCCCCGGAATGAAATACAAGCACTATGCGCCAAAGGCGAATGTGGTGCTGCTTAAGGGCAGCGACGAAGCGTATCTTGCTTATGTCAACGCTCGGTCGGACGACAGCGTTTGCGCTCTTTGCTGCGACGAGGATCTGCTGTCGCTCTCAGTAAAAACTGTTTCACTCGGCAGGCGCGGCGATTATCTTACCCACGCGCGGCATCTTTTTGACTGCCTGCGCAAAATCGACGAAAACGGCACTGTCAAAACGGTTTATTCCCGTTTGCCCTCCACCGAAGGCGTAGGGCTTGCCGTATATAACCGCCTTATCCGCGCGGCTGGATTTGAGGTGATCGACCTTGAAAAAATATAAACTGATCGGCTTAACAGGGCAGACCGGCGCAGGAAAAAGCACTGTTGCAAAGGTATTTGCCGACTGCGGCGCTTCGGTGATAAATGCCGATGAGATCGTGGCGCGTTTGTATTCCGCAGGCTCGCCCTGTGTGCGCACGATAGCAGCCTGCTTTGGAGATCAGGTGCTGACCGAAGGCGGCGAGATCGACCGCCGGGCGCTGGCGAAGGCTGCGTTTGCAAACGCCGAAAGCACCGCTCTGCTCGGAAAAATAGTGCATCCCTTTGTGACCGCAGCCTTTTTTGAATGGCTAAAGGGAAAAAGCGGAACGGTAGTATATGACGCGCCTCAGCTGTTCGAAGCGAACGCCGACGTGATCTGCGACTGCGTTGTGGCGGTCACGGCGGACAAAAGCAGGCGTATGCAGCGCATTATGAAGCGCGACGGGCTGACTGAGGCTCAGGCTATGCAGCGGATAAACGCGCAGCACAGCGAGGCTTTTTTCAGCGAAAATTCGGACTTTTGCATTGAAAATGACGGGGATGAAGCGACTTTAAGGGAAAAATCGGCGCTTCTTTATAAAAAGATCGCATCGAGGTGAGGAAATGGCGCAACATCACAAAACGAACACAAAAAAACAGAAGAAAAAGAAACACAATCCGCTCATATTCATCGGAGCCGCGGTCGCTGTGGCTTTGGTTATCGTCATTCTGCTGACCGCCTCGGGATTCCATCAGCAGGTCAGCGATAACGCGAAAAAAGCGTCCTATCCTCCGTCCTACAGTGATGAGGTCATCAAGGCGGCAAACGAATATGATCTTGATCCTAACTTGATCTACGCGGTCATCCGCACCGAAAGCAATTTTAATCCCGACGCCGAATCGGGAGCCGGAGCGCGCGGACTTATGCAGCTTATGCCCGAAACCTTTCTTTGGCTTGTGGATTACCGCGGCTCGGAAATCGAATATACGGCTGAGGATCTGTTCACGCCCTCGGTCTGCATCGACTACGGCTGCTACTATCTGCGCTATCTGCTCGACGCCTTTGACGAGGACGAGGTTTGCGCAGTAGCCGCGTATAACGGCGGTATGGACAATGTAAGCGAATGGCTGAACAACAGCAGCATCAGCTCCGACGGCAAAACGCTGATCGTTGACAACATACCGTTTGAGGAAACGCGCGAATATGTAAAGCGCGTGGAGGAAGCCAAAAAAATGTACGGCGAGCTGTATCCTGCTAATGAAGAATAGCGTTCGTGCAGAATCGTGTGAGCAAAAAAGTATATAATATCTACGGAAGGAATGATTGATATGTCAGAAGAAAAAACAAAGACCGCGCTGCTGCGTGAGGAGCTTATGAACGAGCCGAAGGGAATAAAGGAGCTGTCGGGTGAGGAGATCGCCAAGGCGGACGAGTTTTGCGAGGGCTACAAGGCGTTTTTGAACGCTTCTCCGGTCGAGCGCGAGGCGGTCGCTTACACAATTGAGGCTGCAAAAAAAGCAGGCTTCACCGCCTTTGATCCCGACGCGAATTACAAGGCAGGCGACAAGGTGTATCTTGTCAACCGCGACAAGGCTGTGGCGCTGGCGGTCATCGGCAAAAGCGGCGTAAAAAAAGGCGCGCGTCTTGCGATCGCGCATATCGACTCTCCGCGAATCGACTTAAAGCCCAATCCGCTGTATGAAAGCAACGATCTCGCTCTGTTCAAAACCCACTATTACGGCGGCTTGAAAAAATATCAGTGGACGGCTATTCCGCTTACGCTTCACGGCGTTATCGTCAAGCTGGACGGCACGCGCGTGGACGTAAAGTGGGGCGACGAAGAAAACGAAAGCTGCTTCTGCGTCACCGATCTGCTGCCTCATCTGGCACAGGAACAGGTGACAAAGCCAATGGCAAAGGCGTTCACCGGCGAGGATCTGAATGTTTTGGTCGGCTCGCGTCCCTATGCAGGTGCCGAGGATGAAAAAGAGCTTGTCAAGCTGAACGTAATGGCGATCCTCAATGAAAAATACGGCATTACCGAGGGCGATTTTCTTTCGGCAGAGCTGTGTCTTGTGCCGTCCTTCAAGGCGAAGGACATCGGCTTTGACCGCAGTATGATCGGCGGCTACGGTCACGACGACAAGGTATGCGCATATCCTGCGCTGATGGCGGCGATCGACGCCGAAAACACGGAGCAGACCTGCGTCACCTACCTGACCGACAAGGAGGAGATCGGCAGCGACGGCAACACCGGTATGCAAAGCGATTTCCTGCGCTATTTCATCTATGACCTCGCAAAGCAGGACGGAGTTGAGGGCTATCGCGCGCTGTCGCAGAGCACCTGCCTTTCCGCCGATGTGAACGCGGCGTTTGACCCGACCTACGCCTCAGCCTTCGAGGCGAAGAACAGCTCCTATATCAACGGCGGCGTTGTGATCTCAAAATATACCGGTCACGGCGGCAAGTACGACACCTCCGACGCGTCCGCCGAATATATGGGCGCGGTGCGCAGCCTGCTTGAGAAAAACAACATCCGTTGGCAAATCGGCGAGCTGGGCAGGGTAGACCTCGGCGGCGGCGGCACTATCGCAAAATATGTCGCCAATATGAACGTAGACGTTATAGACCTCGGCGTGCCGGTGCTCAGTATGCACGCGCCGTTTGAGATCGTCAGCAAAACCGACGTGTATATGGCGTACAGAGCCTTTTATGAGTTCTTTATGGCGTAGGGGATGATCGGGATTTTTGATTCGTAATTTTCGCGGTCGGCAAACCTTCGCGAATATGACGCCGGTTTACAATTCCGTCAGTTGTCCCATCAGTTGTCCCAGTTGTCCCAAGGGCACGGTCTTATATGGGATAATTGGTAAAAAGTCACTGTTTAAGCCGTTTTTACAGTTGTCCCAACCTGATTTTATATGGGACAACTGGGGAAAGCAAATTAAATACGCTGCCCAAAAACAGACATTATTACGGGTTCAGCGTACAGTTGTCCCATATTATTTTCCTTTCAGCGTACAGTTGTCCCATATTATTTTGAGTTGGGAAAACTGTAAAAGCCCACTGTTTAAGCCATTTTTACCAGTTATCCCATATAACTTTTTGTCCTTGGGAAAACTGGGAATTAATGCGTAATTCGTAATGCGTAATGCGTAATGGTCGCAGGCGGAAACCTTCGCGAAGAAGATGACGCCTAATAAACGATTATCATTCACTTTTATCACATTCCCCAAGGACAAAATGATAAATGATAAATGTGAGAGAAACCCACTGTTTAAGCCGTTTTTACACATTTATCACTTTGACGGTTATATGATAAAAGTGATAAACTTCGTGATAACAACACGCTGAAACAAGAGAATAATTATCATTTGCAACGTCACAATTATCACGTATTATCAAACTGATAAATGTGAAGGAAGCCACTGTTTAAGCCATTTCTATCACATTTATCATATTATCACGTTCCCTTAGGGAATATGATAATCAATGCTTAATTCGTAATGCGGAATGCGTAATGTTTGATATTGCAAAAGGCTCCCTGCGCTTTGGGAGCCTTTTTCTAATTGAAAATGGAAAATTGAAAATTGAAAATTTCGGGAGGGCTTCGCCCTCACCCAATTATATACAAGGATAGGTTTATTCCGAAACCCGACCTTGTTCTGTTTCACAACATTGCGGCAGGAATGAATTATTGCTCCGCAATATGAATTGTGCTCCGCACGTGAATTTCCTTCGGAATGAATTGCGGCTGTGCCGCATTTTGAATTTCGGATCAGGGATTCACTTCGCTGCCTTGATCGCCTTTTCCTCGCCGTTTATCAGGCGCTTGATGTTCTCGTGGTGGCGCGCGATGGCGAATATGCCGATGAGCAAGCCGCAGAAGGTCGTGAACAGCACGTACCACAGGCACGGCTTTGTAAGCAGGTGGTCAAAAATGAACGTCACCGCAAAGGTCGCGGGCGCGTACATGATCGCTCCGCAAATGCTCGCGAGCGAGATTATGCGCTTGATCAGGAACACGATCAGGAAGGTTGCGATGATGATGAGGAAGGCTCGCCAGTCGGACGCGAGGATGAGCGCCGCCGCCGTGACGATTCCCTTGCCGCCCTTGAAGCGGAAATAGATCGGGAAGGAATGTCCCAAAATGCAGAACACGCCGGCAAAAAACTTTACGCAGGTCAGGTAGCACCGCACAAACCATTCGTCGCCGCACGGAAAGGAAGCGAACCGCGCAAAGATGAAATATGCGATGAACACCGCCGCAATGCACTTAAGCGCGTCGCAGACGATCGTGATTATCGCCGGCACCTTGCCGACCGAACGCAAAACGTTTGTAAAGCCTGCGTTGCCGCTTCCCATATCGCGGATGTCGCGCTTGCCCTTGGTGACGACCTTGGTGACGATAACGGCAGGGTTTATGCTGCCAAGCAGGTACGCGATGAGCGCTGCGCCGGCAAACAAATACCAGTTTGTGACAAATGAATTAAGGAGCGTTTCTAACACTACTTGTCTCCCCTTTCGCGAATGATGATTTTGACGGGCGTGCCTTCAAGCCCAAACGCCTCGCGTATGCGGTTTTCAAGGTACCGCTGATACGAAAAGTGGAAAAGCTCGGAGTCGTTGCAGAAGAACACGAACGTCGGCGGCTTTACGCCTGCCTGAGTCATATAAAAAATTTTGAGCCGCTTGCCCTTGTCGGAGGGCGGCTGAACGCGCGTTGTAGCCTGAGCCAAAAGCTCGTTGAGCATTCCCGTGCGGATTCGCCTGTTGGTGTTTTCAAAGCAAAGCAAAATGCTCTCGAACAGCTTGTCAAGGCGCTGTCCCGTTTTTGCCGAGATGAAAACCTGCGGCGCGTAGGACATAAAGGCAAAGTCCGCGTCGAGCTTCTTTTTGAACTCCTGCATCGTTTTGCCGTCCTTCTCGACCGCGTCCCACTTGTTCACGGCAAGAATGCACGCTCTGCCTGCTTCGTGCGCCAAGCCAGCGACCTTTGTGTCCTGCTCGGTCACGCCCTCGGTGGCGTCGATCATAATTACGCACACGTCGCTTCGCTCAATTGCCATCTTTGCGCGGAGTATGCTGTATTTTTCGATGTCGTCATATATTTTGCTTTGACGGCGCAGCCCCGCGGTGTCGGTGAAGTTGAACCTGCCGAAGCTGTTTTCAACAAGCGTGTCCACCGTGTCGCGCGTTGTTCCGGCGACGTCCGACACAATGCACCGCTCCTCTGCCGTTATTTTGTTTATAAGCGAGCTTTTGCCGGCATTCGGCTTGCCGATGACCGCAACATTTATCGCGTCGTCCTCAAAGCCCTCTTCCTCGCCGAAGTCAAGGTGCTCAAAAACGCGGTCGAGCAAGTCTCCCGAGCCGTGACCGTGCACCGCCGAAACTGCCACAGGGTCGCCCAAGCCGAGGTTGTAGAACTCGTAAAACTCGGGCGGAAGCTCGCCCACCGAGTCGCACTTGTTTACGCAAAGCACAACAGGCTTTCCGGACTTTTGCAGCATTTGCGCGACCTCCGTATCGGTCGCGACAACTCCGCTTTTGAGGTCGGTTACAAGGATTATCGCCGAGGCTGTGTCGATGGCAAGCTGAGCCTGACGGCGCATTTGAGTAAGGATTACGTCGTTGCTTTTGGGCTCGATTCCGCCGGTGTCAACCACCATTGCGGACTTTCCGCACCATTCGACCTCGCCGTATATTCGGTCGCGCGTGACGCCGGGGGTGTCGTCCACAATGGACAGGCGCTGCCCGATGAACTTGTTGAACAGGGTGCTTTTGCCGACATTCGGTCTGCCGACTATCGCGATTACGGGCTTTTGCATTTTAAACACCTCTCCTTTTAATTAAAAATT
>JBGUOX010000074.1:0-22767 GCA_045129995.1 Ruminococcus sp.
AGCTTGCTCAGGTGTGCCTTTTTTAGTTTCTTTCTGATTTCTTTCATTATTTGTTGCTTGAAGTGTGTTCGTTTTGCTCTTCTCTAAATTTATAAAGGTCGGTGTCAAGCAAAGACACCACGACAGGCTGTAATTTCATATCGCCTCATCCTTTCAAATGCTGTCTGTAAACAAATTATCCTTAGCGGCAAGAACCGCCTCCTTCATCGCCTCGTAATCCTCCCACAGCACCTGCGGTGTATAGCGCTGCCATGCGGCGCGATTGTCGCCGAGGAAAAATTCGCGCATCCGCGTAGCGGAAATGTCAATGGTTTTGGGAACATACAGCTCTGCCACCGAAATGCCCGCGGCGCTGTCAAACCAGTCCAAACGGCGATCCTCCTTGCCCGAAATCAGCAAATCGGGCGCCTTGCCGAAGCGCGCGCGGACGTTTTGCAGCACATAATCGCCCCATTTTGCGTTGTTGCCTGCGCCAATATCGGGCAGCGGCACGATTTGCACACGGTCGCCGAATACCTTTTGCAGCATTTTTTTGCGCTGTGAAAAGGTAAAGGGATTTTTCATCGTGCCCGATTCCTGCGACGAACCGACAAAAATGCCTACCTTTTCGCACACTGCGCACGCCTTTTCCACCATGTCCTGATGACCTGTGTGGAAGGTCTGGAACCGTCCCACGATAATTCCTAATTTAAACGCTTTGCTTTTCATGGTCTTTTCCTTTTTTACAGTTCCGGTTCAAACGACGGCATAAGTTGCAGCTTGAAGAGATTCATTTTATGCATACGGTCAATTTTTGCTTTTTTGTCCAAGTCCTCGATCTCGCCGGTGCGGATGTAGCGGTCAAGCTCGGCATATGTAAAGCCGAGGTTGTCCTCGTCGGTTTTGCCGCACAGTCCGTCGATCGGTACCTTGTCAACCAGCACGTCGGGCAATCCGATCAGCCTTCCGATCGCCTTCATCTCCTGCACAGTCAGGTTAGAGCACGGGCTGAAATCGCCCGCGGAATCGCCGTACCGCGTGGAATATCCCACCCAGTCCTCGGAAAGATTACACGTGTTCGCAACGCGTCCGTTGTGGGTTTGCGACACCGCGTACAGCGTCGCCATACGCACGCGCGGCGGAAGATTAGTGCGGCTTTGCTCGCTCAGCTCAAAGGGGATCGCGTTGGTGATGCCCTCAACCGCGTCCTTGATGTTGACGATGTAATGCCTGATGCCCAAAGTATCAACCAAGAGCTTCGCCATATCAATATCATGCTGCTCGCCGCAGGGCATCAAAACGCCGATGACTCTGTCCCTGCCAAGCGCCTCAACGCAAAGCGCCGCGACGATCGAGCTGTCCTTGCCGCCCGAGATCCCGACGACCGCGTTGCAGCCCTTTCCGTTTTGTTCAAAAAAGTCGCGTATCCACTGCACGCACTCATTTTTTACCTTTTCCGCATTAAACATATTTATTATCCTCCTCAGTTCATTTCTATTTGACAGCTTTGCATCGTGGCGATCGCCGCGTCGTGCGCCTGCGGTGTGACGCCTGCGCAGCAGGCAGGGTCGACCGCTATGTTCGCTTCTGGGAAATGCGCCTTTAGCAGCAGCGCGTTGCTGACTACGCAAATGTCCGTGCAAAGTCCGATCAGTGTGATGTCAAATTCCTCGCCGCCTGCGGCTTTCTTTATTATTTCGGGCAGCCTCTCCGCTCCGAAAGTATACTTTTCAACAGCGGTATATCCCTTTTCGTCCAACGCCGCGGCAACGGCTTTGTCGATTTTCCAGCCATCGGTGTCCTTGACGCAGTGCGTCACAGGCAGATGTCTGCCCTCGTTTGTCTGCAAATAGTTTTCAAAGTGGGTGTCAAGCGTAGCAAAGATCTCACCCTCAAAGCCTCTGATTTTTTCAGCGACCTTCGGAACGATCGCCACAGCCTCCCCGGTGCCCAGCGCGCCGTCCACAAAGTCCTTTTGCATATCGACAACAATCAAAAAATGTTTCATCTTGTCCTCCTATCTTTTACGGTACAGCCTTGCGGGACGGTGTCCCGCGCCCTGTTTGAATGCTTCGGTTTCCTCAACCAAATTTGCCACCTTTCGGCGGAAGTTTGCAGGCAGCACCGAAATGTTCATCACGGTTTCCTGCACGTTTTGCAGCTCGGCAAGCGTAAAGGTTTCGGGAAGAAAATCAAAGATATTCTCAAAATCCGCCGCGCCTGCGCGCAACGCCTCCAGCGCCGCCGCAATGATCTTTGCGTGGTCAAAGGCAAGCGTGCCGCTGTCAAGCATTTTGTACCTCGTCATCCCAAACTGCGTGCGTTCCTCGCGAAGCACCGCGCGAATACATTCCGCTCCGTTTTGCAGCGTGAGCACGCTGTCGCCGTTTGAGTCCTGCGAAAAATCCACGTCAAACCACCGCGCGTCGTCGGCGTCGTCGCCCGACTGCTCCTTTACGGCAGGATCGCTGATGATACAGGCAAAGGCGTTTGAAATGATCCATCCGCGCGGATCGCGCTTCGGTTCGCTGAACACGCCCACAGGCATCAGCGACGCCGGCTTTACGGCGGTTTCCTCCTCAACCTCTCGAAAGGCGCATTGCTCGATCGTTTCGCCGGGGCTTAAAAAGCCGCCCGGAAGCGCCCAACATCCCTTGAACGGATGGCCGCCTCGCCTGATCAGCAGCACCGACAGCGCCGTTTCCGAGTTGCGCCGGTAGTTGCCGCTGTCGCTTTCGCGAATGCGAAAGGCAACAATGTCCGCCGTCACCGACGGCCTTGGATAGTCCTCCTGCGAGTAGTTACTTAAAAACGTTTTTTCATCCGACATTGGCTTTCACTCCCGTCTTATTTATTACACTTTGATAATATCACAATGTTATTATCAAGTCAATACTTTTTGCGAAATTTTTTTATTTTTTATTTGACACTCCATTTTTCATATGCTATATTGAAAATGAAATATTCCAATAACACTTTTCTTGGAGGCGTCTGTCTATGCTTAGCAAAACAAAAGTCATCCTTATCTCCGCTTGTCTGGCGCTCACAACATTCGGTCTGACCGCCTGCGGCGACTCAACTTCATCCTCTGTGTCAAGCGAGGTATCATCTGCTCTTCCGTTCATCCAACCGGAAACAGCCGCGCCTTCCTCCGCTCCTGTCGAACCAACGACCAGGGCAAAAAAAGACGATTCTCCCGGATATAAGGTCGAGCCTACCGATCCCGACTTCGTTGACGGCGACTTCGGCTTTTACCGTCTTAGCGGTACCGAGGTCAAGGTCACTACGTACAACGGCAGCTCCAAAAATGTCGAGATACCCGCGTCGGTGCAAGGCATGGCGGTCACCGCTATCGAGCGCGACCTGTTCAATAGATCCGACATTGAAAGCGTTACGATCCCCAACACCGTAACCGAAATCGGCAACTATGCTTTTACGCAATGTCAAAGCCTTAAGGAGATCGTGATCCCCGAGGGCGTCAAAACTATCGGCACTCACGCGTTCTGGTACTGCAAGAACCTTGAAAAGGTCACTCTTCCCAAAACCGTAGAGAAAATCGATCCCTACGCGTTTTCCGCAACCGGCGTCACCTCTCTTGAAATTCCTGACGGTCAGCTGAACAGCCTTTCGGAATATGTATTTTTTCAGTGTTGGAATCTGACAGAGATCACTATTCCACAGTCTGTAACAAGCATTGATGAATCTGCCTTTGCGGACTGCCCGAATGATATGGTGATCAACGCATACGCGGACTCCGCCGCAGCCACTTACGCAAAAACGCACGGCTACAGGCTGAACACACTTTCCTGATGAGGGGCGCTAAATGAAAAAACTTCTGATCATCCTGTTAGCGGCGGCATTTGCAGCAGGTCTTTGCGCCTGCGCGGCAAACAAAGAAAAACAAAAAAGCAGCGCGTCGTCAACGGAAAAAACCGAGCTGGACAAGCTGCTTGATAAATACGGTTTCAGCGGCGTTGTGTCGGTCAGCCAAGGCGACAAAAGATGGGTATACGCGTCAGGCGAAGCCGACGCCGACAACGAGATCACCGAAGAATCTCTCTTTTGCGTCGGCTCGCTGGCTAAGCAATTCACCGCGACCGCTGTTTTGCAGTTGCAGGAACAGGGCAAGCTGCGCGTCACCGACACGCTGGACGTCTATTTTCCCGACTGCGACTACGGCAAAGAGGTAACGCTGCACCAAATGCTTACGATGTATTCGGGCATCGCGGAATTTTATGACGTAGAGGAAGCCGACGGCTGCCTTAACGAGCTGCCCACCGGCGAACTGCGCGGCGCCGTTACAAACGATAACACCGCCGCCGAAAACCGTGCGCTGCTTCAGGAATGGCTTTTGCGCCAACCGCTTGAGTACGAGCCCGGCAGTATGTACGCCTACACAAACTCCAATTACTTTTTGCTGGCGCAAATCATCGAAAAGGTATCCGGCGAATCCTACGAGGATTACATCCGCCGCCATCTGCTGGAGCCGCTCGGAATGGACAGCACCGGCTTTATCGACGAGCTGATCGACGATCCGCGCCTTGTAAAATCGCCGCACAAACCAAAAACTGTGTATGTTGGCATAACGCGAGGCTTGGGAGACTTGGTGTCCAACGCGGAAGATATGGACAAATGGCTGAGCGCCTTTTCGGGCAACAAGCTGCTCGGCGAAGAAAGCCTTAAAGCAATGACAACCAATTATTGCCTGCCCTCCGAGGAAGCAGCATACGGCTACGGCTTGATGCTCGACAGCAACGGCGCGCTTTATCACACCGGCATTTTCACTTCCTACAGCGCCTTGGTCTATGTCCTTCCTTCGCGCGATTACCGCTTTTTCGCGGTAACCAACGACCAGCTGGCACTGCCCGTGCCGTTTAGTTCTGTTTGCCAGCAGATCCTAAGCAAAACGCTGAAAGAATAATATAAATCAAAAAATCCAAAAATCCGAAAAGGGTCGCTTGTCAGCGACCCTTTTCGGATTTAGAAGTTTTGAAATTAACGTAAAAACGTGGATGTCGAAATAATTCGAAACTCAAACAAAAAGCTTTTTAGTGCCGCAGCACGTTTGAGTTTGTGTGAGCCGCACTTTTTGCGGCGTCAGCGTGCGATGCACGCGTATTTCAAATTTAAGCTTTAATTTGAAATACGATCAATCAACAAAATCTTTTCAAAAAATACCGTTCCAATTGCCAAACCTTGATTAACCTACCTGTGCGTTAGCTGTATCGCCGAAGAAGTTGAATCTGAAAAGCTTGCTTTCGTCGTTCTTGTTCTCGCAGAAGACGCTCGCCTCGGCAATTTTGCCGCCCTCGATCAGCTTAGTCAAGCCAACCAGCTGACAAAGCTTGGATTTGAGGTTGAGTCTGTCGCCTTCGTTGGTTACAAGATATACGTTGCCCTCGCAGGTATCAAGCACGGCGAGGAACTCGGCTGCATCAATGTTGTGTAAGTTCATGATGGGTGTCATAAAGTTTCCTCCTTTAATTCATTTAGTCAGCTCATTGAATCTCGGAGCCGACCGATAAATCTCGTGCGCCATTTACCATTTGGCAAATCATGATTTTTTATCGACCGTTTTTATTCAGTTTTTACTCGAGTAATCTTAAAGAATAAGCCGATTTGTCAAGCGGACTATTTACTTGACACTCATTATTATACTCAGCTTTTCGGAAAAGTCAACAACTTTTCAGTTCTCGGTTTGTTTATAATGCTATTTTAATGTCAATTATCGCTAATTATTCTTTAACTATTTTATGCACTATTTACACCTTAATGTCTTTAAAGAATTAAGTTTGTTATTTTTTTAACAAGGTTTTTAGACAGATTAACCAAGTTCGTTTCATCAGGTTAAAAATCTGCGTGATGATTTGCCAAACTTTCATCCGGCGCTTTTCGCAAAACAAGCTTATCCCGGCATATTTTGGCTTGTGTATTGACGATTTTGGGGTTTGAGGCTATAATTATGATAACGCAGCTATCACAAAAGATAAGGAGATTTTTTATGTTAAACGAGTTTTATAAGCAGTTTAAAAGCGGCACCGACATCCGCGGCGTCGCTGTTGAGGGCGTCGCAGGCCAGCCGGTAAACCTCACCGACGACGTGGTACGCAAAATGGCGGACGGCTTTGTGCTGTGGCTCGCCCAAAAAACAGGCAAAACACCCGACGCGCTGAAAATTTCGGTCGGCAGAGACAGCCGCATTTCCGGTCCGCATATGATGGTGCTGTGCACAGAGCAATTCAAAAAGGCAGGCGCCGAGGTGCTTTGCTGCGGACTGGCGTCCACTCCGTCAATGTTTATGACTACCGTAGACCTTGGCTGCGACGGCGCGCTGCAAATCACCGCCAGCCATCACCCATATAACCGCAACGGACTGAAATTCTTCACTCGCGAAGGCGGCTTGGAGGGCAGCGACATCGAAGCCATCCTCACCTACGCTCAGGATGACGCGCATCCGGCTGCAAAAGACGGCGGCAGCATTACGGAAGTCGATTATATGACCGATTACTCCAAAGGGCTTTGCGAAAAAATAAAAAAGGAAGTCAACGCGGAAGATTACGACCATCCGCTTAAGGGCTTTCACATCGTTGTGGACGCAGGCAACGGAGCCGGCGGCTTTTATGCCGACAAGGTGCTTGCCGTGCTTGGCGCCGACACCGCCGGCAGTCGCTTTCTTGACCCGGACGGAATGTTCCCAAATCACGTTCCGAATCCCGAGGACGCCACGGCGATGGCTTCAATTTGCGAAGCGGTTCGCGAAAACAACGCTGATCTGGGCGTCATTTTCGACACCGACGTTGACCGCGGCGGCGCTGTGGACAACAAGGGCAACGAGATCAACCGCAACCGTTTAGTCGCCGTAGCGGCGGCGATCGCGCTTGAGGGCAACGACGGCGGCACCATCGTCACCGACTCGATCACCTCGGCAGGCTTGAAGGATTTTATTGAAACCACCCTCGGCGGCAAGCACTACCGCTACCGCAGAGGCTACAAAAACGTCATTGACAAAGCGCTGGAGCTGAACGCGCAGGGCGTAAACTGTCCGCTTGCTATCGAAACCTCAGGCCACGCGGCAATGCGCGAGAACTACTTCCTCGATGACGGCGCTTACCTCTGCACAAAAATCATCATCAAGGCAGCGCAGCTGCGGCAGCAGGGCAAGGATCTAAGCGATTTGACCGCCGCCTTAAAGGAGCCGAAGGAAAGCCGTGAGATCCGTTTTGCGATCACCGAAAAGGATTTTCGCGCCTGCGGCGAAAGGATCATCGCGGATCTTACCGATTACGCAGAAGCGCAGCCCGGCTGGCAGCTTGCCGATGACAATCGCGAGGGCGTGCGCGTGTCGTTTGACAAGGACAACGGCAACGGCTGGTTTTTGCTTCGCCTTTCCGTTCACGATCCGATTATGCCGCTCAACATCGAAAGCGACAGCGAGGGCGGAACAGACGTCATTTACAGCCATCTCCGCCGCTTTTTGGAAACGACCGAAGGATTGGCGCTCTGATACTCATTTCCCGAATGATTTAAAAAACGCAAACCGGAGCAGGGCTTTTTGCCCTGCTCCGGTCAATTTTGTTTTCTTACTATTTTATACTCGTCATACAGGCTGAAATAGTGACAGCCCTTAACGTTTTGGGTGAGGAACTTTTCCATTTCGTCCTCGTCAAGATTGACGTCGCAATAGTCGCCGAACTCCTCGTCCGTAACATAATGCGCACACTGTTCACAGCAATCCATTACGCGCCTCCTATTCTTTGTATTTGTTATACGCAAACGGCCGGTAATTATCCAGCTGCTCCATCACCTCGTCCACGCTTTGCGCCACGCTGTAAAGCTTGTGCACCTTGTCGGATATAAAGCGCTGCGCCACCGACTGCTCCATCATATCGATCATCGGGTCATAAAAGCCGTTTGTGTTCAGAAGAATGATCGGCTTGTCGTGTCTGCCGAGCTGCTTGAGGGTGATAACCTCAAAAAACTCCTCCAGCGTACCGATGCCGCCGGCGCAAATCACAAACGCGTCCGCCTTGTCCTCCATAATCGCCTTGCGCTCGCGCATTGTCGGGGTAAGCAGCAGCTCGCCGTAATCCTTCACAAGCACATTCAAATCTACAAAAAAGTCGGGGCTTACGCCGATCAAAGCGCCGTTTTCCGCACGCACGCCGCGCGACACCGCGCCCATAATTCCGTATCTTCCTGCTCCGTACACCACACCGCAGCCGCGAGCGGCAAGCATTCTTCCCAGCTCCTCGGCTGTATCAAGATAGGAACGCTCGATCGCCTCGCTGGAAGACCCAAACACACAGATATATTTCATTGCAAACCTTCTATTCGTAATTTCTGATCAGTGAAATCACCTTGCCCAACAAAATGACCTCGTCCACAATTATCGGCTCAAAGCTGTCGTTTTCGGGCTGCAAACGGAAGTGACCGTTCTCCTTGTAAAACCTTTTGACCGTGGCGGAATCCTCCACCAGCGCAACCACGATTTCGCCGTTTTCGGCAACAGGCGTGCGGTTTACGATCACAATGTCATTGTCCAAAATGCCGGCGTTGATCATACTTTCGCCCTGAACCCTCAGGGCAAACAGCTCGCGTCCGCGGCTTAGCTGCTCGGGAACAGGCACATAGCATTCCACATCCTCAATGGCAACAATGGGATTACCTGCCGCTACTCTGCCGAGCACCGGCACTCCGATGCTTTTTTCCTCGCCCGTAATGCGGATACAGCGGTTGACGCCGTGTTCGCGAACAATAAAGCCCTTTTCCTCCAGCGCGTTTAGATGATGATGTACGGTTGATGTTGAACTGAGATTCACCTCGTCGCAAATTTCGCGCACGGAAGGCACCCTGCCGTCAGACGAACACTTTTTCAAATACTCCAGGATCTTTTGCTGACTTTTGCTTAAGGGCTTCATAAAGCCACCGCCTTTTCAGGTAATTTCAAGGTAATTTCAAGCTTTTTTCTATTATATCACACTCTTTTTTAAAAATCAAACGTTTATTCTAGGATTTGAATACTTTTTTAAACTTCAACACAATTTCAGTTTAATTTCACACAGCTGTCATATTTATAGTGTTTAATAAAACTGTACTCAAAAGGCGGAACCGCAACCGCCAAGTACATTGTTCTACCCTCCTCAATACGAGCCGACGCAGAGGCTTGTATTTATACCCCTCATTTTTTACAGACAAACAAAACGCCGTGTACCTTATGGTATGCGGCGTTTTGTTGTTTGTTATCTTTTTATCATAATTCAACAAAAGCTCCGTGATTTCTCACGGAGCTTTTTAGCTGATTAAATGGTTTCTGCGTCAAACGCGGACGCTTCGACTGGTTCGGGCTTGGTGTTTTCAAGCTCAACGCCGGCATAGCGCGGCATACCGGTACCTGCGGGAATTACCTTACCGATCAGCACGTTCTCCTTAAGACCTACCAGCGGGTCGATCTTGCCCTTGATGGCGGCGTCGGTGAGGACGCGCGTGGTCTCCTGGAAGGACGCGGCGGACAGGAAGCTGTCGGTCGCAAGCGCAGCCTTGGTGATACCGAGGAGAAGCTGGGTAAAGGTGGCTTCCTTAAGGCCTTCCTCGCCTGCGGCAATGCGCTTTCTGATTTGGCGGTTCTCGTAGAGCACGTCGTTTTTGTCGTACATCTGACCGGACATAAAGTTGGTGCTGCCGGAGTCGTCGACCTTGACGCGGCGCATCATCTGACGGACGATGACCTCGATGTGCTTGTCGTTGATTTCAACACCCTGCAGGCGGTAGGTGGACTGAACCTCTGAGATCAGATAGTTCATCACTGCCTCGGCGCCGAGAATGTCGAGAATATCGTGCGGATTCAGCGCACCGTCGGTGATTTTGTCACCCTTCTTGATCGCCTGTTCATCGGCTACGCGCACGCGGAAGCCGAAGGGGATCAGATAGGTTTTTTCCTCGCTTGTTTCGGGGTTATAAACAACGGCGTGACGCGCGCCCTTGATTTCCTCAAAGCGCACAATACCGTCGATTTCGCTCATGATCGCAAGGCTTTTGGGCTTTCTTGCCTCGAAAAGCTCTTCAACACGCGGCAGACCCTGTGTAATATCCTCGCCGCCGGCGACGCCGCCGGTATGGAAGGTACGCATGGTCAGCTGGGTACCGGGTTCGCCGATGGACTGGGCGGCGATGATGCCGACCGCTTCACCAACGGTCACGGGCTGGCGGTTTGCCAGGTTGGAGCCGTAGCACTTGCGGCACGCGCCGTGCTTGGCGCGGCATTCCAGAATTGAGCGGATCTTGATGCTGGGATGCAGAATGTTGCCGTTTGCATCCTCAAGCGGCTTGCCGGTTTCCTTCAAAGCCTTTACCTCGTCGCCCAAACGGGACACGATGATGTCGGCTTCCTTTTCGGTCATCAGGGTATTGTTGGACACCAGCACATTGCCGTTTTCGTCGCAGAAGTCGTTGAGCAGGTATCTGCCGACAAGACGCTCGTGCAGCGGCTCGATGATGTTGGTTTCGCTTGCCTTGATGCTGAAGATCTCCAAACCTTCGTCGGTGCCGCAGTCCTCTTCGCGGATGATGACCTCCTGAGAAACGTCGACAAGACGACGGGTAAGATAACCGGAGTCCGCGGTACGAAGCGCGGTATCGGCAAGACCTTTACGCGCACCGCGCGAGGAGATGAAGTATTCCAAAATGTTCAGGCCTTCACGATAGTTGGCTCGAATCGGGATCTCGATGGTTTTACCGGAGGTGTTCGCGATCAGTCCGCGCATACCTGCGAGCTGACGGATCTGGCTCATACTACCACGCGCACCGGAGTCTGCCATCATATAGATAGGATTGTAACGGTCAAGGTTGTTTTGCAGAGCTTTGGAAACCGCGTCTGTGGTGTGGTTCCAGATGTCGAGGATCGCCTCGTAACGCTCCTCGTCGCTGCGCTCACCCATCATATACTCTTCGCGGATGACGTCGACCTTTTCCTCTGCCTCGGCAATGAACTTCTTCTTTTCGGGCGGGATGACCGCGTCGCAAACCGCGACAGTCAGCGCGCCGATCGTTGAATATTTGTAGCCCTGCGCCTTGATGTCGTCCAGCAGCACGCTTGTTCGCGCGGTGCCGTGCTTCTTGATGCAGGCGTCGATGATTTTCTTAAGTCCGGACTTGCCGACAAGGAAATCGACCTCGAACTTGAACTTGTTTTCGGGGATGCTTCTGTCAACAAAGCCCAAGTCCTGAGGGATGGGATTGTTGAAGATGATTTTGCCGATGGTGGTTTCCACCAGAGCCGACTGCATTACGCCGTCGATCTCCATTTCGCGGCGCACCTTGATTTTGGAGTGCAGCTCGATAACGCCGGTCTGGTACGCCATCATTACCTCGTCCACATTGCGGAACACCTTTCCCTCGCCCTTTTCGCCGGGCTTGTCGAGGGTGAGGTAGTAGGAACCGAGGATCATATCCTGCGTCGGCACCGCAACAGGCTGGCCGTCGGACGGCTTGAGCAGGTTGCCGGCAGCGAGCATCAGGAAGCGCGCCTCTGCCTGAGCCTCGGCGGAAAGCGGTACGTGAACCGCCATTTGGTCGCCGTCGAAGTCGGCGTTGAAGGCGGTACATACCAGCGGATGCAGCTTGATCGCGCGGCCTTCAACAAGCACCGGCTCGAACGCCTGAATGCCCAAACGGTGAAGTGTAGGCGCACGGTTGAGCATTACGGGATGACCTTTGATGACGACCTCAAGCGCGTCCCAAACGTTTTCCTTGGCACGCTCTACCGCTTTTCTTGCGGACTTGATATTTTGTTCAGCCTTGGTTTCGACAAGGCGCTTCATAACAAAGGGCTTGAACAGCTCCAGCGCCATCTCCTTGGGCAGACCGCACTGGTAGATCTTCAGCTCGGGGCCGACGACGATAACCGAACGACCGGAATAGTCTACACGCTTGCCGAGCAGGTTTTGACGGAAACGTCCCTGCTTGCCCTTGAGCATATCGGAAAGGGATTTCAGAGCGCGGTTGTTGGGGCCCGTAACAGGTCTGCCGCGTCTGCCGTTGTCGATGAGCGCGTCAACGGATTCCTGAAGCATACGCTTTTCGTTGCGGATGATGATTTCGGGAGCGTTGAGCTCGAGAAGCTTCTTTAAGCGGTTGTTGCGGTTGATCACGCGGCGGTACAGATCATTGAGGTCGCTGGTGGCAAATCTGCCGCCGTCGAGCTGTACCATCGGGCGGATGTCAGGCGGAATTACCGGCACGACGTCGAGGATCATCCATTCGGGGCGGTTGCCGGACAAACGGAAGCTTTCGACAACATCCAAACGCTTGAGCAGACGGATGCGCTTTTGACCGGTGGCTGACTCCAGATCCTCGTGCAGCTGCGCCGACAGTTCCTCAAGATCGATCTCTGCAAGCAGCTTTTTGATGGACTCGGCGCCCATGCCTGCTTCGAAGTCGTCCTCGTACTTTTCGCGCATATCGTTATATTCGGTTTCGCTGAGGCACTGGTACTTTGCAAGATCGCGGCAGTCGCCGGGATCGGTGACGATATACTGAGAGAAGTACAGAACGTTCTCAAGCACCTTGGGAGAAATGTCGAGCATCAAGGCGATGCGTGACGGGATTCCCTTGAAATACCAGATATGGGACACCGGAGCGGCAAGCTCGATGTGACCCATGCGCTCGCGGCGCACCTTGGAACGGGTTACCTCTACGCCGCAGCGGTCGCAGATCTTACCCTTGAAGCGGATTCTTTTATACTTTCCGCAGTGGCATTCCCAGTCCTTGGTAGGTCCGAAAATGCGCTCGCAGAACAGACCCTCGCGTTCGGGCTTGAGGGTGCGGTAGTTGATGGTTTCGGGCTTTTTTACCTCGCCGTATGACCACGCGCGGATTTGGTCGGGGGAAGCAAGACCGATCTTTATGGAATCAAAAACATTGTTGTCAATCATTGTACTTCCTCCTTATATTTCGTCTGAACCGAAGTCGTCAAAGATGTCAAAGCCGTCGTCCTCCTCGTCGGAAAGCGAGTCGTCGAACATATTGTCCTCCTCGCCGCCCTCGTCGAGGGTGTAGCCGTCCATCGAGGTCATAATGCTGTCCTCGTCGAAATCGGACGCGGTAGCATCGACAAGATCCTCGTCTTCGTCAAACTTTTGCTTGATGTCGATTTCTTCGCCATGCTGGTCGAGCACGCGCACGTCGAGCGACAGCGACTGCAGCTCCTTGATCAACACGCGGAACGATTCGGGAATGCCCGGGGTGGGGATGTTCTGACCTTTTACGATAGCCTCGTAGGTCTTGACACGGCCGACAACGTCGTCCGACTTGACGGTCAGGATCTCCTGCAGGGTGTAAGCTGCGCCGTATGCCTCCAGCGCCCAAACTTCCATTTCACCGAAACGCTGTCCGCCGAACTGCGCTTTACCGCCCAGCGGCTGCTGCGTAACGAGAGAGTAAGGACCGGTGCTTCTGGCGTGGATCTTTTCGTCAACCAGGTGATGCAGCTTTAAGTAGTACATATATCCGACGGTTACCGGGTTGTCGAAGCGTTCGCCGGTTCTGCCGTCGATAAGCCATGTTTTGCCGTTTTCGTTGTAGCCTGCGTCCTTAAGAGCGGCAAAGATGTCGTCCTCGTGCGCGCCGTCGAATACCGGCGTCATAATTTTCCAGCCAAGCGCCTTGGCGGCGTAGCCGAGGTGTACCTCGAGCACCTGACCGATGTTCATACGGGAAGGTACGCCCAAGGGGTTAAGTACGATGTCAAGAGGTGTGCCGTCCGGAAGGAAAGGCATATCCTCAACAGGCAGGATACGCGAAACAACACCCTTGTTGCCGTGACGGCCTGCCATTTTGTCGCCGACGCTGATTTTGCGCTTGAGCGCCAGATAAACGCGGACGACCTTGTTTACGCCGGGCTGCAGCTCGTTGCGGCTGTCGGCGCGGGTGAACACCTTTACGTCTACAACGGTGCCCTGTTCGCCGTGGGGAACGCGCAGAGAGGTGTCGCGCACCTCGCGCGCCTTTTCGCCGAAGATGGCGCGCAGCAGGCGTTCCTCGGCGGTAAGCTCGGTTTCGCCCTTAGGCGTTACCTTACCTACAAGAATGTCGCCCGCCTTGACCTCGGAGCCGATTTGGATGATACCGTCTTCGTCGAGGTATTTGAGCATATCATCGCCCACGTTGGGGATGTCGCGGGTGATCTCTTCGGGGCCGAGCTTTGTGTCTCGAGCCTCGGTGTCGTATTCTTCGATGTGGATAGAGGTGTAAACGTCGTCGCGCACGATCTTTTCGTTGAGCAGGACGGCGTCCTCGTAGTTGTAGCCTTCCCAGGTCATAAAGCCGATGAGGGCGTTTTTGCCCAGCGCGATCTCGCCGTTGTCGGTTGCGGGACCGTCCGCGAGGACCTCGCCCTTCTTAACGCGCTGACCGCGTGAAACGATGGGCTTCTGGTTGAAGCAGGTGCCCTGGTTTGAGCGCAGGAACTTGATGACCTCATAGTCCTTTACGGTGCCGTTGTCGTACTGAACGCGGATGTTGCGCGCGTCAACGCTCATAACGATACCGTCGTCCTCGGCGAGGATGCATACGCCGGAGTCGGTGCCTGCCTTGTACTCCATACCGGTGCCGACGATAGGCGCCTGGGACTGGAGCAGCGGAACTGCCTGACGCTGCATGTTCGCGCCCATCAGCGCGCGGTTTGCGTCGTCGTTTTCAAGGAATGGGATCATTGCGGTCGCCACAGACACAACCATCTTAGGCGATACGTCCATATAGTCAAAGCGGGAAGCGGGAAGCTCCACAAATTCGTCGCGGTAGCGGCCTACGACTCTGGAATGAACAAATCTTCCGTCTTCGTCAAGGGGTTCGTTCGCCTGGGCGACGTAGTAGTTATCCTCGACGTCGGCGGTCATATAGACTACCTCATCGGTCACGATGCCGGTTTCCTTGTCGATTTTGCGGAAGGGCGCCTCGATGAAGCCGTACTTGTTGATTTTCGCGAAGGACGCGAGGTAGGAGATCAAGCCGATGTTCGGTCCTTCAGGGGTTTCGATAGGACACATACGTCCGTAGTGGGTATAGTGAACGTCACGCACCTCGAATCCGGCGCGGTCACGGGACAAACCGCCGGGGCCCAGAGCGGAAAGACGACGCTTGTGAGTGAGCTCGGCAAGCGGGTTGGTCTGATCCATAAACTGCGACAGCGGAGAGGAGCCGAAGAACTCCTTGATCGCCGCGGTGACGGGACGGATGTTGATGAGAGAATTGGGAGAAAGACTGTCCATATCCTGAGATTGGGTAGTCATTCTTTCGCGAACCACGCGCTCCAGACGTGAGAAGCCGATGCGGAACTGGTTTTGCAGCAGCTCGCCGACGCAGCGGATACGGCGGTTGCCCAGGTTATCGATGTCGTCGGTGTTGCCAACGCCGTGAGCTACGCAGTTGAGGTAGTTGATGGTAGCGAAGATGTCCTCCACGGTGATGTGGTTGGGCACAAGCTCATCAGCGCGTTCGCGCAGCATTTCCTTCAGCTCGTCCGTGTTTTGAGCGGCGTCGAGAACCTCGCACAGAACGTCAAAGGCAACGTTTTCGCGGATTCCGCACTCTGCCTCGGCGTCGAAGTCAACATACTTGGAGATGTCGACCATGGTGTTGGAGATCACCTTGACAACGGTGTCGTCCTCTGCCTTGACATAGGCGACCTTTACGCCGGCGTTCTCGATTTCGAGCGCCTTTTCCTTGCTGATTTTTTCATCGCGGAGCGCCATTACCTCGCCGGTGCGGGGGTTGGCGATCGGTTCGGTGATGACTCTGCCGGCAAGGCGGTTTGCCATGCCGAGCTTTTTGTTGTATTTATATCTGCCGACACGCGACATATCGTAGCGGTTGGGATCAAAGAAAAGGTTGTTGATGTGGGTTTGGGCGCTGTCGACCGTGGGAGGCTCCGACGGACGCAGCTTTTTGTAAACCTCGATCAGACCTTCTTCGATGTTGTGCGCCTGATCCTTTTCGATGGTCGCCTTCATACGCTCGTCATCGCCGAAGAAATCGAGGATCTCGGCGTCTGAGCCCATGCCAAGAGCACGGATGAAGGAGGTGACGGGCAGCTTGCGGTTTTTGTCGATTCGAACGTAGAACACGTCGTTGACGTCGGTTTCGTACTCCAGCCATGCGCCGCGGTTGGGGATTACGGTGGTGGAATACAGCTCTTTACCGGTTTTGTCGTGATCCATCTTATAGTAAACGCCGGGAGAACGCACCAGCTGTGATACGATAACGCGTTCGGCGCCGTTGATGACAAAGGTGCCGCTTGGCGTCATCAGCGGAAAATCGCCCATAAAGACGTTGCTTTCCTTGATTTCGCCCGTAGATTTATTCAGCAGCCGAGCGGTGACGCGCAGTGCCGCGGAATAGGTGGCGTCGCGCACCTTACATTCGATGACGCTGTAGTTTGGGTGGTCAACATCGAGGGTGTAGTCGATAAAGTCAAGCACCAGGTTGTCCTGATAATCTGTGATGCCCGACACATCCTTGAACACTTCCTTCAGACCTTCCTCGAGGAACCATCTGTAGGACTCCTTTTGCACCTCAATGAGATTTGGCATATCAATGACTTCGTCGATCTTGCCAAAGCTCATACGCTCGGTGTTGCCGAGTTTGACGGGCTTTACGTTTACCATAGGCAAATCACTCCTTCTTTGTTTCGGCGGCGGCGTGCGCCGTCATGGTCGGTGGATGGGCAAATCATACAAAATCCGCAAAATTTTTTCAAACAATTTGTATCTTGACAGATACGGGATTTTGTGATAATATCCCCTTGTTAAAGATATTTTTTTGCGATACTTCTGCGCGCTTTCGGCGCATACCCCCATTATGGTACATTATACTATTCTACGCTCCCGTAGGGTGTTTGTCAAGCCTTTTTTACGAAATTTTTACAATTTTTTAACAGTTAATGCTCCAAAGGAATTTTTGCCCTTGGAGCATCGTTTTTAGGCGCAAAAGGAACACGCGGCGGCGTTGATTGAATTGCGCTGCAAAAAGCACTTGATGTACGGCGCATAGTTTGGTATAATAGAAACGGAGATGATATTATGAACACGGAATTATTTGATCAGGCAAAGCAGGCGGCTGAGGAAATTATTGAAGCAGCCGGACTTAAGCAAGGCAATATTTTGGTGGTAGGCTGCTCCTCAAGCGAGGTTGCAGGCGGCGTTATCGGCCACAATTCAAGCTTGGAGACCGCCGAGGCGGTATTCGGCGGTATTTATGAAGCCGCAAGCGCCAAGGGCGTTTATGTCGCGGCGCAGTGCTGCGAGCATTTAAACCGCGCTGTCTGCGTTGAGCGCGCGGCGGTGCCGAACGCCGAGATCGTATGCGTTGTTCCGCAGCCGAAGGCAGGCGGTTCGTTTGCCACCACTGCATACCGAACCTTTGAGGATCCGGTGATGCTTGAGGAAATCAAGGCGGACGCCGGACTTGACATCGGCGGCACGCTGATCGGAATGCATTTGAAGCGCGTGGCGGTGCCGGTAAGACTGAGCCTTGACCACATAGGCAGCGCGATTTTGCTTGCCGCGAGAACACGTCCGAAATACATCGGCGGCGAACGCGCAAAGTATTGTTAAAATTAATACAGTTAAAATCAAACCCTTAAGCGCCGGTTTTTTACGCTTAAGGGTTTTTTCGATTCGTTTGCCTCGCTGTCGCGGGGCTTTTTTATTGCATTGTTTTTCAAAACAGCGCTATTCGCCAAAGGCGGGAGTGGATGAAACGTTACGCTGCTTTTGTTTGTAAATCACTTCGTTTGTCCCCGCCGTTGCAGAACTTTTCCAAAACAGCGCTATTCGCCAAAGGCGGGAGATGATGAAACGCCCCGTTTCCATTTGTCGATGACCATTTGCAAATAGGGCAGCAAATCGAAGCCCATACGCCGGTACAGACGCTTTGCGCCCTCGTTGTCGTCCTCGACCTCGATGCGCAGACGCGCGATACCCGGCAGGCTTTTCAGGTATTCAAAAAACGACGTTGCCAAGCCCTTTCCCCTGTGCGCTTCCTCGATATAGATTTCTTCGATCGTTACGGAAACGCCGCCTGCCTCCTGCGAAAAGGTTTTTGAGAGCAGCGCGAAGCCGCAGGGCTTGCCGCTGTCCTCGAAGATGTAGCACTTTAAATACGCGTCGGAGCGCATCAGCTCGGCAAAGGTTATTTCGTGGTTTTCGCGCGGCACCGGGGATTCTACCGCGTCGCTGTGGTAAAACGCGTCGACATAGCGCAGATAAAGCGCTTTGTCGGCGGATGTGATTTCGCGAAACATCACAGCGCCTCCTGCAAACGCGCGGCGGCTTCGTTTAAGTCGCTGCACAGATAATCTATCATCGGAATGATCTCGTCGGTCGGCTGCAAATAATCCGGCACCATAACGGTCGTCATACCGGCGGCATAGGCGGATTTGATACCGTTGATGCTGTCCTCAAACGCCGCGCACTCCTCGGGAGGAACGCCCAGCTTTTCGGCGGCGGTAAGGAACACCTCGGGGTGAGGCTTGCCGTTTACGACCTCCTCGGCGCACACCAGCGCGTCAAAATATTCGCTGACTCCGGCGGTGCGCAGATTCAGCTCGGCGGTGCGGCGCGAGGTGGATGTGGCAAGCGCGACCTTAAGACTGTTTTTTCGGCACCACCGCAAAATTTCAACCAGTCCCTTTTTCTTTGGAATGCCCTCGCGCTGAAGGCGGTCCACATACCGCTGTCTGCCCTCGTCCGCAAGCTCGCGGTACGGGAAATCGGCGCCGTAGCGGTCAAGATAGAACAGCTCGACCTCCTTTTTGCGCCTGCCGATGGTCTGCTTGAACACGTCGAGGTCATAGGGCAGTCCGCGCGCGTCCATCATATCCTGCCAGTTTTCGTAAACCAACCGTTCGGTGTCGAACATCAGCCCGTCCATATCAAATATCGCGCCCTTCATTGCGCACCTTCTTTCTTTTTTAACGCGGCTGCCATCCCGTGCGGAATGGCAGCCGTTTTTTTATAACTCTGTAATCAAAATTTCACAGCTCATAGATTTTAGATAGAGCTTGTTGTCCTCAAATTTGCTGCCGAAATACGGTCTTGCTTCGGAATAGCCCGGAGGCGGCGTGAGCACGTCGTCCTTGTCCATCAGGTTGAACGCGCAGTAGATCGCGGTCTTTTTGTCGTGACGGATGTAGGCAAGCCGGCGGTCGTTGGCAAAGGCGCTGACAAAGTCGCCGTCCCACAGCGCGGAACATTCCTCGCGCAGAGCGCCGAGCTTTTTGTGCCACTCAAGCAGCTCCCTGTCCTCTTTGCCCCACGGGTAGCAGCAGCGGTTGAACGGATCGCGGTAGCCCTCCATGCCGACTTCGTCGCCGTAGTAAACACAGGGAAAGCCCGGAAGCGTATACTGCATCGTCGAGGCGATCTTCATAAGCTTGACGCCGAGTTTGCGCTGTTCGCCGCTGAGACGCTGGTTTGCCTGCCACGCGCGGTCGCGGTTGTTGAGCGGTTCGCCGGCAAGCATGGTCAGCACACGCTCGGTGTCGTGGGTGGACAACGAGTTCATCAGCACACGCAGGACAGGGCGCGGATAGTTTTCGATGACGCTCATAATCGTCGCCATTGTGTAGCGCGCGTTCTGACCGCGGCAGAAGTCGATGATTGCGCCGCGGAACACATAGTTCATAACTGTGTCAAGCTGTTCGCCAAGCAGGAATTTGCGGCGCGCGCCGTAGCTTTCCTTGTTGCTGGCGTCCTCCCAAACCTCGCCGACGATCAGCGCTTCGGGATTTTCGTCCTTGACAGATTTGCGCAGGTTCTCCATAAACTCGTCGGGCAGCTCGTCGGCAACGTCGAGTCGCCAGCCGGAATTGCCCATACGCATATATTTGCGGATTATTCCGTCCTTGCCGTTGATGTATTCGTTAAACGCCGGATCGGTCTCGTTGACCTCGGGCAAGGTGTAAAAGCCCCACCAGCTGTGATAATTGTTTGGCCACTCGTTGAACTTGTACCAGCTGAAATACGGCGAGTTTTTGTCGCGGTAGGCGCCGCCGTCGCCGTATCGTCCGGAGCGGTTGAAATACACGCTGTCGGAGCCGGTGTGTGAGAACACGCCGTCGTTTATTACATGGATGCCGCGCGCCTTCGCCTGAGCGCACAGCTCGCGGAAGTCGTCCTCGTTGCCCAAGATCGGATCGATGTGCGAATAGTCGCCGGTGTCGTAGCGATGGTTGGAATAGGCTTCGCCGATGGGGTTAAGATAAATGCAGCTGACGCCGAGCTTTTGCAAATAATCCAGCTTTTGCGTGATTCCCTTAAGGTCGCCCATAAAGAAATCGCTGTTGGTGATCTCGCCGTGCTCGTTGGGCTGCCAGACAGGCAGCGCGTACCAGTCGCGGTTGCGCTGAAAATCGGTGCGCTTTAGCTTTTTTTCCTCGCCGCTGAAATTGAAGCGGTCGGGGAAGATTTGATACATCACGCCGCCGACAGGCCACTGAGGTGTGGTAAAGCCTTTTTTATAGCAGGTGATCTGCCAGCTTCTGCCGGGATGTTCGCTTATTTCACTGATCCTGTACGGGTCGCTGGGTCTGATGTAACGCAAACCGTAATTGGTGCTCATTCGGAACATATACCAGTACAGTCCGATGCGCTTGGGGGTGAAGTCGCACTCCCAGATTTCGCAGTTTTCATCGAAATTTCCGCACCACACCATTTTGTGGTACTCCCAGTTGTAATCATAATCGTATTTAACGCACAGCTCCACATATTTGGAGTGAAGGTCACGCGGCGCCAGTACACGCAGGTGAACGGTAGTTTCCTGCTCTACCGCGCCGAACGGCGTTCGATAGTATTCCCGTTGTGAATCAAAAGGTATTGGCATAAAGTCATTCCCCTTTATTTCCATATTTAATTTAGTATACCATATATCGTCGTCTTTTTCAACTGTTTTTTATGATACGGCGCGGTCTTGACGAACCTTTTGACAAATGTTATAATTTTAACGGAAAACGACAAAAATCGACACGGAGGGATTTTTATGAGCCATACTGCCGAAAACGTTCAAATTCGCTATTTCAGCGGTTATATCCGCAACTATAAGAGCCTGTGCGCCGAGTTGGGCATTGCCCTGCCGCTGACGCGCGAGGAACGCGAGGAAGTCATCCTTAAAAGCGCCTACGCCAAGTGGGGCATGGAGATGATGAGCCATCTTTACGGTATGTTTGCCGCCGCGATATGGGACGAACAGCTGAAAAAGCTGTTTATTTTCCGCGATCAGGTTGGTCAAAAACAGCTGTTTTACGCGCAGGTCGAGGGCGATTTGCTTTGTTCGGGCGACATAAACGAAATCGTCGCCGACGCGCGTTTGGAAAAGCGCCTTAACAAGCGGATGCTGCAGCAGTATTTGTTCTACGGCTACCCGATCGGCGAAGAAACCTTTTACGAGGGAGTGTACAAGCTGCGTCCCGGTCATTATGCGGTGTGGGACGGCAAAGACGTTGCCGTTCAGCGCTACTGGCAGCCGGTGTTTGAGCCGGACGAAAGCAAAACCGCCGACGAATTTGCCAAGGAGATCAAGGCTGTGGTAGAGGAGATCCTTTCGGAAGAACGCGGAGATACGGAGCTGCCGTACAAGGAGTCGTTCCTTTCGGGCGGCGTGGATTCGTCCTACCTGCTCGCGGCAAGCGACGCGGTAGCCGCAAACACCGTCGGCTATGTGGAATCGGGCTTTGACGAGTCAGCGCTGGCGCGTCAGACCGCCGAGATCTTGGGCAAGGGCTTTAATGTAAAAATGATTTCTCCCGAGGAATACTTTGCGCGTATTCCCGAGGTGATGGAAAAGATGGGACAGCCGCTGGGCGACGCTTCCGCCGTCGCGTTCTCGCTTGGCTGCGCCGCTGTTGCCGAACACGCCAAGGTGGTGTATTCGGGCGAGGGCATCGACGAGTTTTTCGGCGGCTACAACGCGCACAAGCGCGAGCTGCCGTCCGACTGGACATACCTGACCTGCTCGCACATTATGTCCGAGGAAGTGGTCGCTTCGCTGATGCGCGATTATGACAGCAGCGTTAAAGCGGTCGATCCTGTTGCGCCGCTTTGGGCATCGGTTCAGGGACAGAATCCGCTGGCGCAGAAGCTGACGATCGACATTTCGCTGTGGCTGGAGGGCGACATTTACCTTAACACCGACCGCACCAGCACCGCCTGCGGCATTGAGCTGCACACGCCTTTCAGCGATCTGCGCCTGTTCAACGTGGCGCGCAAGATCCCTGCCGCATATCAGTTTGACGGCGAGCAGAACAAGGTTGTGTTCCGCAAGGCTGCCGAAAGCAGGCTGCCATATGAAGTCGCCTTCCGCAAAAAGGTAGGCTTTCCGGTGCCGATCCGCAATTGGCTTGCGGACGAACGCTTTAACAAGCCCGTAGAGGAAAAGCTGTTCGGCGAAAGCTCGCAGAAGCTCTTCCATCGCGACGCGGTGCGCGAGCTTTGGACGCGATTTGTCAGCGGCGAAGCGCTGCTGTGGAACCGCGTATACGCGCTGTACGCGTTCCTGCTGTGGTACGATATGAATTTTTGCTGACGCTAAAGAATGGGGCTGGCTCAAAAGTGAAAAAGAGCCAGCCTCATAATTACTACAGAAAAGAATCAATTTTTGAAAATCTGAGCAATGCAAAGCAGAGCAGAGGGTATCACTACTCTCTGTTTTTTGATGTTAAATTGTGGAAAAATCAGGCGGTCAATTTTTCGTTGGGTTTCTTTTTCTCGAAAAGATATGTTTTCGTTCTTTTTTGAATGA
>JBGUOX010000075.1:0-2784 GCA_045129995.1 Ruminococcus sp.
CTCGCCAATGTCGCGGACGTGAAATCCCTCGTTATACACCCTGCCACCACGACCCACTCACAGCTCACCGACGAGGAGCTTGACGCGGCAGGAATCCACCAAAACACCATCCGTCTCTCCATCGGTACGGAGCATATCGACGATATCATTGCCGATCTGGATAATGGCTTTGCGGCTGTATAAGCCCTTACCGAGTTAAAGAATAATAAATAGGGAACCTTCCGGCAATACAGCGTCAAAACGCAGTTTTGGGAGGTTTCCTTTTTTATTTGATGTGTATATTGACAATCAGATTTCGATATTATATAATTGACCTACTGTGTCAATAGTTAATTGTATTTGTTTGGAGGAAAAGCCATGCTTCTCGGCTTCAACAATTCAAATATAAACCGACTTGCGCAAACGGCTGAGTTCGGTATCGAGCGCGAGAGCCTGCGCGTCACCTCTGACGGTAAGCTCTCGCAGACAAAGCACCCCTTTGTCGGTGATCCGCATATCGACCGCGATTTCTGTGAAAATCAGGTGGAGATGATCGGCGACGTTTTCAATGATCCTGCCGACCTGATCTGCCAGCTCGGTGGTCTTCTCAATGAGATAGATGATGAGCTTGTCAAAAGCAACGAATTGCTCTGGACGTTTTCCAATCCGCCGAAATTCGATTCGGAGGATGAAATACCCGTCGCCCGGTTCCACGGCGCACAGCGCGGTAAGTCGGAATACCGTTACTATCTCGCGGAAAAATACGGAAAAACAAAAATGTTGTTTTCAGGAATCCATCTTAACATTTCCTTTACCGAGAGCCTGCTGCAAGCCGCTTTTCAAGAGAGCGGCGCTGAGATATACACCGCATTTAAGAATGATTTTTACCTGCGCCTCGCAAAACGCCTGACGCAGTATGCGTGGCTGGCGGTTTATCTCACCGCTGCAAGCCCTGTCGCGGACGCTTCTCTCGGCATCAAAAGCAACGTTTATTCCTCGATCCGCTGTTCGGAGCACGGCTACTGGAACCGCTTTACGCCCATCCTCGACTATTCAAGCCTGAAAAAATATATCCGCAGTATCGCACGCTATATCGTAAACGGCGACCTGAAAGCCGCTTCCGAGTTGTATTATCCCGTCCGTGTTAAGCCGCGCGGCGTAAACAGCTTGGAAACGCTCTTACATAACGGCGTGAACCATTTGGAGCTGCGCGTCCTCGACGTCAATCCGTTGACGCGCACGGGCATTTTTTCAGAGGATATCCGCTTTATCCACCTGCTTCTGCTCTGGCTTTCAAGTCTGCCCGAATTTGATTTTGACGAAGAAAAGCAGATACAGTCGATAGCGGACGTCAAAGCCGCCGCCGTTTTTGGCAATGCGGAAATCAAGCGGAGAGCCAAAGAAACGCTTGAGGAAATCAAACGCTTTACCCGGCAATATTTCCCGTATTTTTTGCCCGTCATCAACTATCAGCTCAATAAACTGACCGACGGCAATAGCTACGCCGAGATCGTCAGCCGCAAATTTACCGATGGCTACATGAAAAAAGGTATTGCGCTTGCAAGGCGGTACCAAGGGGGTGAGCGCAGTGTGTGAGTTATTCGGCGTTTCCGCACGAGATGATTTTTATGCTAACAACTACCTGAAAGCCTTTTACGCCCACAGCGATTTTCATCCGCACGGCTGGGGCTTAGCCTGCGTTTCACGAAACAGCGCGCTTGTGGAAAAGGAGAGCGTCAAAGCCTCCGAAAGCAACTATCTGCGCGAGAGGTTATCTCAGCCGATCACCGAAAAGCTCCTGCTCGCGCACATTCGCTATGCCACCATCGGTAACGTGGAGTACAAAAACTGCCATCCGTTCACGGGAAAAGACTGCACGGGACGGCGCTGGACGCTCATTCACAACGGCACGATCTTCGATTATCCCGCGCTGTATCCCTACCTCAAAACACAAAAGGGCGACACCGACAGCGAGCGCGTTTTCCTCTATCTTTTGGATAAGCTAAATGAGGCGACGTGCAAAAACGGCGCAAGGCTGCATTTTGAAGAACGCTTCCGGCTGTTTGAAGAGATCATCTGCGATATGTCAAGGGGCAACAAGCTCAACCTGCTCTTTACCGACGGCAAATACCTGTATGCGCACACCAACTGTAAGGGTACGATGCATTATCTTGAAAAGGAAGGCGTAGCGCTCGTTTCCACACAGCCTCTTACCGGTGAAAACTGGCGGCTTGCACCCTTCTGTCAGCTTCTTGCGTTCAGTAAGGGTAAGCTGATCAAAATAGGAACCGAACATAAGCACGAATATATCCAAAGCGAGGAAGAGATGAAGCTGATCTATCAAATCTTCGCCAACCTATAAGGGCATCTAAGGTGAGAACATGACCAAAGAAGAAATAATGGACCGTCTGTACGACCGCTTTATACGACCGACCGAACAAAAAAGAGAGAGCTTTATCGGCGTGGAGATCGAGATGCCGATCGTCAACCTCAACCATGAAGCGGTGGACTTTGCCGTGGTGCATCAGCTGACCGCGGCTTTTCTGAAAGCCTTTGACTTCACCGCGACGGGCTTCGACGAGGAGGGTCACGTCTATTCCGCTGTCAACAGCACGTTCGGCGACGTGTTTTCCTACGACTGCTCCTACAACAATATGGAGTTTTCGTTCGGCAAGGAGAAGGAGCTGCGCAGTATCCACGATCGCTTCAAGCTGTATTACGGCTTTGTACAGGATTTTTTCAAGCCGCACCACTACACGCTGACGGGAATGGGGATCAACCCCAACCGAAAGCTGAATCACAATA
>JBGUOX010000076.1:0-42494 GCA_045129995.1 Ruminococcus sp.
GGTTATCAGCTCCATAGAAATAGGGTATCCATCCGGATACCCTATTTCTATTTTACCCGTGCGGTTAACCGGATTTGAAGGCGACTGTGCCGAGCGAAGCGAGGTAAAAACGTCACAGTGTGACGTTTTTAATGAGAGAGCAGATGACGCCATAGCTCCGTTCACGCCGCAGTCAGCGAGATGGAACGCTTCGGGATATGAAGCACAGGTTATCAGCTCCAAGAATAAAGGGTACCCACAGGGTACCCTTTTTTGGGTTTGCGGATTCGGATTTGAATGTGAGCGTTAAGAAAACAGCGCAGTGCGCTGTTTTTAGCGAACCGCGCAGATGAACCTTTGGCGATGCACACGCCGCAGTCAGCGAGAGAGAACCTTTCGAGATATGGAGCATAGGTTATCAGCTCCAAGAACAATCGCTTAGGTAAGCCGTTATTCGGTACCTAAGCGATTTTCTTTTTGGGGTAATATTTCATTTTGACCGATTTGATGTTTCCCTCACACAGTTTTCTGGTTTTATTCTAACATGAAACTTATACATTTTCAAATAATTATTCCCAATTTAAAAACACGTATTTCCAACAATAAGGCATGACAAATTCACGAAAGTGCGCTATAATATTATAGAGATATTGAAATCAGGTGACACTATGCGCAATTTACGTTGTTACTACCACTCAACAATTGAAGATTTTTTGCAACAGCCTACCGCAGAGATTATCGGCATTATCCACTCAAACGATATCTCCGCCGAGACGCGGATTCAGCAGAGCAACACTTGGGAGCAAGAGATTGCAATTCTCAAAGATCAGCTCTGCGCGCTCGATGAAGGCGAGTTGCTTTTTGAGTACAGCATACCTCGTATGGGCAAGCGCGTTGACAACGTCGTTTTGTACCACAATATTGTATTTCTGCTTGAATTCAAGTGCGGTGACAGCGAGTATCGACCGAGCACATACGATCAGGTTTATGATTATGCGTTGGATTTGCGCAACTTTCAGAAGGAAAGTCACAACAAGCTGCTTGTGCCGATTATGATATCAACAAACGCTCCGGCAGTTGAAAACGACCTTGTCGAGAAAGAAAAGATCATTGCGCCTCTGCGCTGTAATGCTGCGAATATCGGCGCCACCATTTTACATATCGCCTCGCTATTTGACGAGCCGGATTTTGACTACAACCAATGGGTTAATTCCGAGTATTTGCCGACACCTACGATTGTCGAGGCTGCGCAGGCGCTCTACCGCGGTCACAACGTTGATGAGATCACCCGCAGCGATGCCGGCGCGGAAAATCTGACCGTCACTACGGACGAGATCAACAAAATTATCGAATACAGCAAAGCTAACGGCAGAAAATCAATTTGCTTTATCACTGGCGTTCCGGGAGCTGGCAAGACCTTAGTCGGCCTCAACATAGCTATTCAGCGCTCCAATGCTGCCGAAGGCGAGCACGCCGTTTTCCTTTCCGGCAACTTCCCACTCGTGCAGGTGTTACAGGAAGCTCTCGCCCGCGACAATGTTCAGCAGGCAAAGGATCACGGTGTAAAAATCACAAAGAAAGACGCCCTTCGCTCGACATCCGCATTCATCCAAATTATTCATAAATACCGTGATTCGTTTGTCGGCAATGACAACGTTCCGCCCGAGCGTGTTGCGATCTTCGACGAGGCTCAGCGCGCGTGGACAAAGGATATGATTTCGAGCTTTATGGCAACAAAAAAAGGCGTCGCCAACTTTGCGTATAGCGAGCCTGAGTTTTTGATTAGCACAATGGACCGTCACGCAGACTGGTCTGTTGTAATTTGCTTGGTAGGCGGCGGTCAGGAGATTAACACCGGTGAGGCCGGTCTGCCGGAGTGGTTTGATTCCCTGCGCAGGGCTTTTCCGGATTGGGATGTCTATATCACGCCCCAGCTCAACGACGAGGAATATCGCCGCGACAGAGAGTGGCAGGATATGATCGGTGGCCTGAACGTTACTGAGAACGAAAAGCTTCACCTTGCAACCTCGGTCCGCTCTTTCAGGACACCGGACCTTGCGGCTTTTGTCAAGGCGCTACTCGATATTGATGTTGAAGAAGCGCGCAGGCTTTACGATAAAATCAAAGACAAATATCCCTTGTTTATCACGCGCGATCTCAACACCGCGAAGGAATGGGTGCGCGATAAAAGTCAGGGCACGACGCGATACGGTCTGCTTGCAAGCTCCGGGGCGCTTCGACTAAAGTCCGAGGGTATTTTTGTCAAGAACGAGATCAACGTCGCCAACTGGTTCCTCAACAGTAAAGATGATGTGCGCTCCAGCTATGCCTTAGAGGACGTCGTCACTGAGTTCGATATTCAGGGCTTAGAGCTCGATTATACGATTGTCGCGTGGGACGCAGACTTCCGTATGACGCCAACCGGTTGGACCTACAACGCCTTCAAGGGCAACAAATGGCAGCGCGTAAATAGCGAGGAACGGCGACTCTATCTCAAAAATGCCTACCGCGTCCTCCTCACCCGCGCCAGACAGGGTATGGTGATATTTATCCCAAAAGGCTCCGACACCGATCCCACCCGGCCAAAAGAGTTTTATGACGGGACGTATGATTATCTTAAAGGACTTGGGGTTGAGGAGATATAATCATGAGAAATAGAGAACGCTTTAATGCAAATGTTGACGAGAATCAAGAACAAAAGTTGAGTACAAGAATTAAAGAAGTTAGAAAAATATTAAAAGAATTATCAAACAATCTTAAAGATACAATCGCTATTATAGAACCATGCGAACACATGCTTATCTGGGGTAGTCTTAGAAGATGTTTAATTTGCATGGAGAGTGAAATCATGTTGATTTCACAAGGATACATAGGTTCTGCTAACGCTTTATTAAGACAAATGTTAGAGTTTTTAATGTGGTCAAAATTGGGATTAAGTTGTGACGAAATGACATTAGTAAAAATAAATAGTTATTTCTATGATGAATCATTAGGAAAAAGTCACCCAGTAACAAATATATTGAGAAACACTAGAATAATTGATTTTGATAATGAGATTACCGGAGATAAGCTAACAGAGAATTGTAAAAGTATATATCATAAATACTCATTTGTTACTCATGCAACTGGCTTAGCACAACAAAATCCATATAAGAGCAGTTACTATTATGACCTTATCAACAAATGCCTTTCTGAGGTGTGTATTTTACTTGATGTGTTTTTATGTGTATTCAAACAGTATTGTGAAAAAGTATTAATTGTTTATCATGAAGTAGCCGCTAAAAAGAGTATTGATATTTTCTCTATAAATAAAGATATTAAAGAAGAACGGGATTTTGAACGATTATGGGCAGCAGCTACATCTAGCGGAATTATAGTGCATAAAATTTCAGAGTATCATAGCAGATTACAAAAAACTCAAGGTGATATTATTTCAGAATTACAGTTGGCGTTTTGTTCTAAATGGATTGTAAACGGAAACAAAATATAATAACAACTGTTTTGAAAGATATGATGATGAAAAACAGAGAGTAGCTTTTCGTCTATCCTAAAATATCCCTTTTTGTCCGGCGATGAAAATATAATAATCATTATTAAAAACTATTGATAATAACTTTTTGATGTTTGTTTGATGTTTGTTTTTGCAAGAGGTCGCAAAAACTGCAACAGATTATTACGAACAATTCTTATAACAACCGCGGTTATAAGAGGTCATTAGCGGACAAGATACCCCTCAAAATTGCCCCATACCGTTTGGTAAGGATTCGGATTTGAATGTGAGCGTTAAGAAAACAGCGCAGTGCGCTGTTTTTAGCGAACCGCGCAGATGGAGCTTTGGCGATGCACACGCCACAACAAGCGAGATGAAACGCTTCGGAAAACGGAGCGCCGGTTATCAGCTCCATAAGGATGCGTTTTTCACCTTATCGTTTACATAAACGCGGCTGCCGCATATCTTTCGATTTGCGGCAGCCGCTGCTGTATTTATTCAATCAAACTGTAACTGTTTGTCCTGTCGTGCCGAAGCCGTCGGGAAACTCGGCGGCATAGCGCTGTACGCAGGTGGCGTCGAGGATCGACACCCTGCCGTCGCCGTTGACGTCCGCAAGGGTTTTTTCCGTTTCGGTGAGCGTGATAAACTCCACGCCCGCGCGCTGGATCATAGTCGCGTCCTGCACGTTGATGGTTCCGTTGCCGTCCACGTCGCCCATAATCGCTGTTTGCACGGGTTCTTCATATGCAGTCCACCTGCCGTCGGCGGTGTAGATCAGCTTTTGTCCGGGCTTTACCTGTCCGGCGTCAAACTGCTGACCGCTGTTGTTGTTGAAGATCACGTTGCCGTAGGCGCCGCTGAGCTCGTATTCAAAGGGCAAAACATACTTGTAAACGCCGTTGCTGAGCTTTTCCATCTCAACGCCCGGCCAGTTGGCGTTTTGAGCAGAACCCCAAATGTAAACATAGCACTTGTCCCACGAAGGTCTTGCGCCGGGATCCATATAAACGATCGTGTTGTTTTGCTTTTGCCAAATCGTGTAGGTTTCGGTGACGGTGCAAAGCGTTTCGTTGCTTCTGCCAAAGCCGATGAGAGTAACCTCCGCCCTGTCGCCGTGAGCGAGCGCGCTTAGGTCGATCGCTTCACCGTAGGATATTGTTTTGACGACGGGGTTCGCCGTGTCGCCGTTGACGACAAGCCGGTACGCCGCGTGGTCGCAGTTCTTTACATACGCGGTGACGGAAGCTTCGCCGAGCATAAGATAGCCCGACTTCTTTGAAAGCGACACCGACGGCCGGGAATACACCGCCTCGTCATAATCCTTCCACTGTCCGCCGGCGGTATAGACCTTTTGCTGTCCGGCTGTTATCGCGCCCGCGTCAAACTGCTTGCCGCTGCCGTTGTTAAAAATGACATTGCCGTCGCTGCCGGTCATTTCATATTGATAAGGCAGGATATATTTGTACAAGCCCAGAGCGGTTTTTTCCATCCTTACGCCCGGCCACGACGCGTTTTCGTGGCTGCCCCAGATGTAAACATAGCACTGGTTCCAGTCGGGCTGAGCTTCGGGTTCCATATATACAACCGTGTTGTCGCGCTTTACCCAGCGCGTATATTTGCGCGTTACGGACGCAAGCTCGTTGTTTTGATCGTCGCAGCCTGTCAGCGTCAGCGTTGCGGTCTGTTGGTCGGCAACATTTTCGATGGTAATGGTATCGCCCGCGTTCACGCTGCCTGTCTGAGCATTATCGCCCACGGTGAGGGTGTAGGACGCGTGGTGGCAGCTGCGGACGGTGACGTCCACGCTGATCGAATCGGTCAGGAAATAGCCCGACGCGACCGAAAGATTGACAGCCGGCGCGAAGCTTTCTTTGTTTTCCTCTTCAACGGTAGGAGCGTATACAACAGCGACCTTGCCTGCCTTTACCGTGCCGCTGAGAACGCCGTCCCGCACGCTGAACGCGCCGCCGAAGGCTTGGTCGGTGTAGGCGCCGTCGGTCATTCCCGTCGCCGCGCTGAGGGTGACGTCAGAATCGCTTGCGTTGATGATTACAACGCCCTTGTTGGTATCGCCTCGCTCGATCATAACTACCTGAGTGTTGCCCTGGATCGGGTTTGAGGCGGACTGGGCGGTGTCGCCCATTTCGTTGCGGAAGAAGTTGACAGCGACCACCTGCGGATCCTTGAACATATCGCTGCCGGCAGGTCCGATCTTGTTGTCGCCCCAAGGGTTGGAAGCGCTGCTGTTGTTCGGGCGGTCAAAGAACAGCGGTGTGCCGTCCTTTCTTGCCGCGATAGCTGCCCACGCCTGGATCACCTGCTGAGTTTCGGTAAGCTCGGCATATGACTTGTCGTTGCAGTAGTTGTCGTGGGACTCTACCCAAGTGACGGTTTGGTCAGCCTTCGCGCCTGAGGGCAAAAGCGCGTCGGTGATGAAATCGGCGTCAAGGTTTTTGTTGGCGATCGCGTCGCGCACACGGAAACCGGTGTAGGAGTTGGTGGTGTTCATATTGTGCGCCACGCCGTTTTTATCGGTGAATTGCTGGCTGTGGTACGCGTAGAGGCGGCTGCTGTCGTCGTCGTCATAACCGCTCGAATCTTTATTATATGTATGTCTGCCGCCTTCCTGGAGCACCTCGCCGTATTGGAACGAAGCGCCGTTTTGAAGGATCGTCGGCCAAAAGTCGCTTGCAAAATCATTGCCGTACTTTTCGGAGGTGTCGTCGGGAAGCTCAATAAGCTTTGCCGCGTCATAGCGGAAGCCGTCGGCGCCGCACTCAACGCAGTCCTTCAAAAAGTTGAGGATGTATTCCTGAACCGCCTTGTTTTGGGTGTTCAGCTCGTACAGACCGCTTAGATCGTACTGGGTTTCCTCGTAGCGGTCGACCTCTGACCAGTTTTGACCGGGAAGGCGCTCGTCGCCCATCGGGTGGAACGCGCCGCCGGGCAGGTTTTTGATGTTGTCGGAGATTTTATCGTAGTAGGCGGTGGTGTGGTTGAGAACGGAGTCCACGATTACCTTTATGCCGTACCGGTGCGCTTCGTCGCACATCGCCTTGAACTCGTCCCTGGTGCCGAACTGGTAGTTTCCGATTTTGTAGTCGGTTGGCTGGTAATGCCACCACCAATTGTCGCCGCCGGAGATGGTCAGCGATCCGTCGCCGCCGTTGTTGACCTCGCAGATAGGAGATGTTTGCACCGCGGAAAAGCCTGCAGCCGCGATTTCGGGGATGTTGTCCTTGATGGTGTTGAAATCCCAGCACCAGCAGTGCAGGATGGCGCCGCCTTCAACGGTTTGAGATAAGCCGTTTTCGGTAAGGGCAGCCTGCGGCTCCGCTTCGGCAGCAAATGCGGTCGGCGCGCACGCAAGCGTTTGCGACAGCAGAACTGCCGCGGTCAGGGTGGAAGCGCAGATGGTTTTAAGCTTCTTTTTCATTTCCGTAGCTCCTTTCGGTTCACCGTTATATGACTGTTGGTTAAGCGTTTAACCAGATTGTACTACTAATGCTTTTGATTGTCAATCCTTATTCTGTAAAAAAATAATGTTAGGCACTTATATATAAAAACATTGGCGTTTTTTGTACATATAAACTAAATGCGTACTCAGCGCCGAAAAAGCTTTATATGCCGCGCACCGAATCGCGCTCTGCAAGGCGCACGGGGATTTTTTTATACGCCGTAAGCGGCTGCTTTTCGCGTATCATTTGCAAAAGCATCTCCCCTGCCGTGCGCGCCTTTGACTCGATGTCCTGCGAGATCGTCGTCAGCGCCGGCGTTGTCAGGGTGCAGACGGACAGGTCGTCAAAGCCGATGACCGAAACGTCGTCCGGAACGCGCAGCCCGCACTGCCGCAAGCCCTGCATAATGCCGCACGCCGACAGATCGGACATAACGCCGACAGCCGTGAAGTGCTTTGGCGACAGCGCGATGTCGTTGCCCGCGATGATGCTGTTGCTTTCGATGGTGTCCACCGTAAACATGCTGTCGCTGTCAAGAACAACGCCTTGTTCGGAACAGGCGTCGCGAAATCCGCAAAAGCGCTCCCGGATCACGCCTTCGCTGCCGAATCGCGGAGAAGCAAAAGCTATTGCGCGGTGTCCCTTGTTGAGCAGGTGACGGGCGGAAAGATAGCCTCCGCGGTAGTCGTCTGTCCCCACGCAGGCAACGCCTTCGTCGCTGCAATAGGAGTCGATAAACACCGCCGGGCAGCGCAGGCTTTTGCGCACCTCGCGGATCTCCTCGGCGGAAGCGCCGGCAAACAAGGCGCCGTCAACGTTCCACGAGGACAGCAGCGGAACGATCTCGCTGCAGCGCTCGACGCAACGGATCATCAGACAATAGTTTTGAGCGCGCGCAAGCTTTTCAACCTCGGCGATAAGCTGGGCATAGTAAGGGTTGGCGTTAAAGGTGAAATACTCGCCGATATTCGGGATGACCATACTGAGGATCCGGCTTTCCTGCGTGGCAAGACTGCGCGCCACGGCGTTTGGACGGTAATCGGTTTCGCGGATGATGGTTTCGATTTTTTTGCGCGTTTCGTCCGATACCTTGTGATAATTGCCGTTGATGACATTTGAAACGGAGGCGATGCTGACGCCTGCCTGCCGCGCGATCTCTTTGATGGTCATAGCTTTGCCGCTCCTTTAGTAAATCGTTTAACCTGATTCCAGTATAGGCTCTTTGTATCCTTTTGTCAAGCAAAATTTTTGCCGCCCCAAAAGGAGCGGCAGGTCGTCGGCATTAAATGTTGAATGCTGTCATTTTTTGAATTAATATTATATCAGCGGACTTACCGGAGCGAAGCCCGTGTCCGCATTGAAATTCATTGCGTGCGGAAAGCGTTCTACGGTTTCGGAGGGGTCGATGAAGCCGAACTTGACGACGGACAAAAACTCCCGGTCAAAATCTACCGAAAGGATCACCTGACCGTCAAGAACGGTGTTTACGATCGTGCGGCGCACGGGCAGAAGCGCGAACATATCGCGCGCGACGCGTATGCTGAGGCTGCACACGAAATCCTGAAGCAGGTTGTGGTAGGCATAGCGCGCCAGCGTGCGCTCGGAACGCGCCAGCAGAGCCTTGTTGACGGTGTATTCCACTACCATTTTATCGGGCGAGTCGGTACCGAACTCAAAGCCTGAGCCGTATTCGATCAGATCGCCCAGCGGATTGACCTCATAGATGAGGCGCAGGTAGGTGTCGATGTCGCCGTTCAGCACATTTGGCGCGGCGGCGTAGTAATAAGCCCACATCTGCGGATTGTAGGAGCTGTCGGGCGGATTGGGCGAGTTTACGATTTCCTGCCACTCAATGGTGTCGTCCGCCATTTTGTGAATGGTTTTCAGCGCGTTTTCATCCACTTGCTTTGTCAAATTCGGCACCGTGCTGCCGTAGGGCGGAGCGAACGAAGCGGTTTGACGCGGTGTGTACGCCGGAACGGTTCTTGCGGCAGGCGCAGGCGCCGCCTGAACGGGCGGTTCGGCTTGCTGTTCCGCCGGCTGTACCGCCTTGGTTTTGGAGGTTTTCGCCTTGCTCTCCTTAGCGGATTTGGCGGTCGTTTTTTCCTTGTCGGTATCCTTTTCCGCCTTTTTCTTTGCCGCGCCGATCTTCTTTTTTTGAGTGTAATAGATTCCGGTGCCCGGCACGCTTGCCGTTGTTGTCACCTGTCCTTTGGTGTTGATGCTTTTGCGAAAGCCCGGCACGCCGCCGCTGATGCTTGCGCCGCCCTTGCTGAAATTCAGCTTGACGCCGGGGATCAAAGAAATGCTTTTTCTGAAATTTAAGCCCATAGTGTTTCTCCCTGAAAAATGTGATACAGCCTTTGCTTCAAAACAAATCAATTAACAAAACGGCTAATGCTGTCTAACAAAACAGGATCCGGCACAAGCCGAACCCTGTTATCGGTTTAGTTGAAAACGGGCGGAAGCTCATAGGGATCGTAATAGAATACGGTTCCTACGCCGCAGGGATTTCCATACTCCGCCAGGAAACGCTGAAGCTCGGTAGCGTCGTCGATTGTAACGCCTCCGTCTTTGTTGACGTCGGCAGCCGCCAGATTTTTGCCCTCTAAAAGCTCAAGATTGGCAATGTGCCGCTGAATGGCTGTCACGTCCGAAATGTTGGTGATGTTGTCGCCGTTGGCGTCGCCGCGGACAACGGGGATGTCGCGTGCCGCAACGCCTAAAACGGCTGTAAAAATCAACAGAAACGCCGAAAGTGCCGCAACTACTGCTTTTTTCATATTATCCATCCTTTACATTTAGTGTTTACGGACAAACGGAAGCTCGTCGTCGTCCTTTACGCCCTCGTAGCCTGAGGTTGTTATGACATCGTTGGTGAGGAACCGGATGATCTCCAGCTCGATTTCCTCGTATTTTTCTTTCATACACACCCTCCTTATACTTCAAGCGCCCGGGCGCTGTCATAATAGTTATACATCGTTTGCATTACGGTTTTAAAGGAATCCGCATAGTCGCCTTCGATCACAGCGTTGTAGTAATTTGCGGCGCTGTAGATGCGCGACTCGTTGTTTGCGTTGTTGCCGAACACGATTGTGTTATTTTGGAAAATCTCGCCCGCGGCAAGGTCGCTGATTTCAAGGTAGCGCAGCTCCTCATAGCCCGGATGCTGCTTGAAGGTCAGCTCAACATTGTTAAGCGACGCGGTGGTGTCGGCAAAGACCTGATCGTCCGTGACCTTGAAGAACAGGCGAACAGCGGTTTTTGAGGTGGTCGTCATGGTGGCGCCGACGTACTCGATGCCGAAGGCGTTTGAAACCTCGTCGATGTCGGTGCTGTCGTTAAGCGCGGCAGGCGCGTCGGCTCTGCTCCAGCCGCTGTCAACGGCCGCGATATAATCGCTTGCCAAATCGTCGGTGTGATAGCCAAACTGGATCTGCGCTGCGGCGCCGTAGTCGAGCATATTGCAGAGCAGGAGGCGCAGGGAAGCGTTGTCCGCGTAGGTCGACGCGGCGCTTTGAGCGTAATCGACAACGCGGTAGGTCTCCTCGGCAGCAGAGCTGCCGAAGGAAACGGAAACAGTCACCTGATCGGTCATCGCGCGTGCCGGCAGGCTGAAGTCGGTGCGGTAGAGTCCGGGATATTTTGACGAAGGCTTTAAGGCGCCTTCTACGGTTTCACCGTTCCATGTGTAGGTGACGTCGGTGTTTTCCGCGTTGCCGGACTCAGGCAGGTTGACGTAGAAGTTCATACCGATCTCATCGTGGAGCGAAATGGATTTATATACGATGACCGGCGCGGCGAGGCTTTCGTACTGTGTGTCTGTAAAGGTGCTGCCGTTGTATTCCGCCGTCGCGGTGTGCGCGACGCGTCCGGGCACGGTGTTGTCGGTCTTTACGGCGTCGCCCGAAACCTCGATGACCTCGCTGAACGCGCAGTCCTCGCAGCTGAGGGCGAGAGTTGCCGCGGAATAGTCGTTAGCCCATGTCCATTCGTCAACATAACGATGCGTCGCATTGGCAGGGATCGTGTCGGTTTTTGTATCGGTATAGGTTGTGCCGTTGAAGCTGACCGAAGCGGTGTAGGTGATTTCGCCGTCCTGCTGACCGCAAATCATTTCCTTTGTGGTTGCGGAGGAAATGTCGGCAGGTATGTTTTGCACGTCGTCGCATTCGGCGCAGGCAAAGGCAGCGCTTGCGCTGTCATAGCCGTTCCATGTCCACACGGGCGTGCCGTAGGTGTGCACGGGCTGCTGATAAACGCCCCATGAGCCGCCGCTCCAACCGTCAACGGTGTAGCAGTACTTGCCGTCACGCGGTACAAGATCAGCGGTTTGATTCCACGCTACGTCCTGATCCCAGCTGTTCTCGGCTGAATCGGGATTCATACGCACAAAGATTACGCCCATCCAGTCACCGTCGGGAACATCGGCTGTGTAGGTGTGATGACCGATGCCGGTCAAATTCTGCCACGCGAACTGTTCGTGGTCGTTAAAGACATACATCGCGAAGCGCGCGTTGTAGGTTTCCCAGTTTTCGTTTGTGACCAAATACAGCTTGCCGGCGGTGAAGAAGGTTTTGGAATCGGTGTATTCCGTTTCGTTCATCGTAACCTTGGCTGTGTGCTTTTCAAGGTCGCCCTCGGCGGTCACGTCGATTGAGTCGTCCGCTCTGCTTGTCTTTGTTTGGCAGACAGAGCAGGTGAAGGCGGCGGTGGCTGAGGAATAATCAGCCGCCCATCTCCACGCGGGCTCGCCGTAGGTGTGCTCGCCTGTGGCGGCGATCTCCTCGGTTTTGGTATCGGTGTAGGTTTTGTTTTCGTAATTGACCGTGGCGGTGTAGGTGCGCTCGCCGGCGGTGTTGCAGGTCGGTTCCGTCGTCACGGAGGAGGTAACGGTCGCCGGCAGGGTTTTGGTGCTGTCGCCGTTTTTGCAGGTCAGCACTGCCGTTGCCGAGGCGGTGCCGTTCCAAGTCCACGCCGCCTGATAGTCGTGCTCGGGCGTGTAGTCAGACCATGTTCCGCCGCCGTTATCCCAAGTTCCTTCTTTGACGGCATAGCACTGACCGACGGTGTAGCTCAGGTCGTCCGTCTGGTTCCATCTAACGTTGTCGTTCCAGTTGTTGTCGGTCGTATTGCCGTTCATACGGCAGAAAATAACCTTTGTCCAGCTGCCTTCCGGGATCTCGACCTGATAATGGTTGCCGTCGCAGGTCGGCGTCATACTTGCCCAAGCATTTCCGCTGTTGCCGAAGAAGTATGCCGCGAAACGCGCGCCGTCCTGCTTCCAGTTGCTGCTGGGCAGCAGATAGAGCATATCCTTTGCGGAGGCGTTCTCCGCGATTTGAGTGTCGGTGTAGGTTTGTTCGTTAAAGGAAGCCGTCGCGGTATAAACCGTCACATCTTCCTGCACGTCGGAGGTCACCGTCGCGGCGACCGACTGAGTTCTGCCGCAGACAGTGCAGGCAAATACCGCGGTGGCGGTGCTGTAGTCGCTTGCCCATTGCCATACCGGCGTTCCGCCGTAGGTGTGGTCGTGCGGCGCGAAAACGCTCCAGTCGCCGAGATAGTTGTTGCCTTCCTTGTTTCCGTTGATCGTAAAGCAGTCGTTTTCGTCCGCGGGGAACAAATCGGCAGTCTGATACATCACGTTATCCCAGACGTTTTCGGTTGTGTTTCCTTTCATTCGGCAAAAGATGACGCCTGTCCATCTGCCTTCGGGAACCTCGGCAGTATAGAAGCCTTCTACGTCGGCAGCGGTCATATCGACCCATTCGCTTTTGCTGTCGCTGAATAAATACATCGTATAGCGCGCGTCAGCCGCCTGCCAGGAAATGTCCGCGGGATCGAGATAGAGCGCGTCCGCCGTGATATACTCACGCGCCATATCCTCGGGATTATATACGACCGCGACGCCTGTGCTTCCGACGGTGCCGCTGAGGGTACCGTTTGATACGGTAAAGCTGTTGCCGGTGACCTGGTCGGTGTAGGAGCCGTCGGGCATTCCGTGGGCGTCCAGACTTACCGAGCCCGCTCCGTCGAGCTTTGAGATCACCGCGCCCTTGCCGCCGCGCACATTGTAGGCGGTGTTTCCGTTGTAATCAAGATATTCGCCGGTGCCGTCAAACGCGTTTTTGAACTTGTTGACCTCGGCGACAGCCGCGGATTTCCACGTGGTATCACCGGCAGCCGCGCCCATTGCGCTGTTGCCGGGACGAGCGAAAAACAGAGCGGTGGAATCCGCGCGCGAGCCCATGATAGCCCATGTTTTAACGATGGTGTCGTTGGAATCGTTTTTGGAATCGCCGTCGCTATTCATATAGGTATCGTGCGACTCCGCCCAAAGCACAGCCTGGTCGGCGCTGACGCCCTTTTGATAATAGTTGGAATGAAGCGTATAGCTGTTTTGACTTTTTACGGCTTGCCGCGCCAGCGTGCCGGTGTAGTCATCGGTGACGTCCATATACTGCGTGTAATTGGAAATATCGATTCCTGCGCCGCCGAGGATCTCGCCGTAGATATACAAGCCGCTTTGATAGCTGTTGATACTGCCGATTACGTTCTGCCAAAACCGGCTGGCGTAAGCGGAACTATCATTCGGCACCTCGATGTGCTTTGCCGCGTCGAAGCGGAAGCCGTCAACGCCGCAGTCAACACAATCCTTGAGCATAGCGATGACCTTTTGCTGCACATAGCTGTTGGAGGTGTTGAGGTCGGGCATACCGATGTGGCGCTGGGTGATGTTGTAGCGGTTGTCATCGTTTGCCCAGTTTGAATCGCTGTGATAGTAATTGGCGTTTTTCATATCATTTGCCGCGCCGGCGTTAAGGTTGCTGTAGGTGCCGCCGTTTGTGCCGTTGTTTGCCAAATGGTTGGCAACGACGTCCACAATGACCTTGATGCCGTATTTGTCGGCTTCGTCGCACATCGACTTAAGCTCAGCCTTGGTGCCAAGCCATGTGCCGCCGTCCGCAAGACGGAGATCGAGCGGCTGGTACATCTTCCACCACTGACCGCTTACGTCGGTCCAGCCGGCGTTATAGTCCTTCGGCGGCTGCACCGGAGAGGTCTGCACGGCGGTGTAGCCTGCCGCCGCGATGTCGGGAAGATTTGCCTTGATGCTGTTGTATGACCAGTTGAAACAATGCAGGATCGCGCTGCCCTGAACGGTTTCCTGCGCAAGCTGCTCCACTGTTGCCGTGCCTGTGTCCGCTGCCGCCGTTTGGATTATGCCGACGGACAAAACGGAGGTAAGCAGGCAGAGGGAAAGGAAAATGCTGACAATGCGGTTTTTCATTAGATTTCCTCCTTCGGTTTTTGATAAAGCCAAAGATAAATATTCAGTTTTATTCTAGCATATCTGTCAAAAAAATTCAACACTGTCCTATGATTTTTTGCAGGTTTTTAGTTTTTGCCGTCCTGCTTGCGTTGACAGTGGATTTCGGCAATGCTATAATTATGAAAAAACAGGAGGCGATATGATGTTGGATGAGCTGACCTACGCAAAGGAAATGCTGAGGCGCGGCGGTTACACGCTGTTTTTGTGCAACGAGGGCAAGGTCACGTTCAGCGAGGAACGCGGAATAAAGCCGCTGCTTGCGCTTGCCGAAACAAGCGAATGGCAGGGCGCCTTTGCCGCCGACAAAATCGTTGGAAAGGCGGCGGCAATGCTCTATTCGCTGATGGAAGTCAGGGCGGTGTATGCCGAGGTGATGAGCGAGCCGGCGAAGCAGATGCTGAAGCGGCACGGTATACGCGCTGAATGCGAAACGCTGTGCGGCAACATCATCAACCGCAGCGGCGACGGCTTGTGCCCTATGGAGCAGGCTGTGCTTGCGCTTGACGATCCAAAGGATTCTTTGGGCGCTATTCACAAAAAAGTTCAACAATTATCACAAAAAAGCCATTGATTTTTTCTTAAAAGCAATTGACAATAAATGGGAAAAAGGGTATATTATTATATTATAGTATATATTAATTGGAAACGGGAGGATTGTCGTGGGAGTCTTTGTTTTTGATGACGCGACAAAAAGAACGCTGGAACAACTGCGTGTGCCGCTGGCTGTTTACCGGTTTGTTAATAAAAGGGTGGTGACCGTCGCTTTGTCCGACGGCTTTTGCGAGCTGTTTGGATTTGATGACAAAAGCAAGGCGTACTATATGATGGATCATGATATGTACGAAGCGACGCACCCGGATGACAAAGCGCGAGTCGCCGAGGAGGCGGTTCGCTTTGCCACGCAGGGCGGACGTTATGAGGTGGTTTACCGTACCCATACAAACGATCACAGCGGATATAGAATCGTTCATTCCTTCGGCGAACACGTATACACGCCCGAGGGTGAACGTCTTGCGATCGTATGGTACACCGACGAGGGCAGCTATCAAACCGAACCGTCCGGCGGAACAACGCTTAATTCATCGCTTGGAAAAGCGCTGCACGAGGAAAGCTTTTTCAAGTCAAGCTCGTTTGACTATTTGACCGGACTGCCGAATATGTCCTACTTTTTTGAGCTGGCGGAAACCTGGAGAATTTCCGCGACGAAAAGCAGCGACACTCCCGCGGTGCTGTTTTTTAATATATGCGGTATGCGGCACTACAACAAAAAGTTCGGCTTTTCAGAGGGCGACCGGCTGCTGCGCCGTTTTGCCGACATTCTTAAAAAGTATTTCAGCAGCGAAAACTGCTGCCGCTTTGGTTCGGATCACTTTGGCGTTTACACCGTCACCGCCGATCTGGAAGCAACGCTGGATAAGATTTTTGCCGAGATACCTGAAATTCCGGTGCGTGTGGGCATTTGTACCTTTGCGGACAACGCCGACGTCAGCACGATGTGCGACCGCGCAAAATATGCCAGCGACTCTATGCGCGGCACTTATTATTCCAATTACCGCTATTTTAACAAATCGATGCTGCAAAAAATCGAAGGCACGCAGTATATCACCGACCACTTTGATCAGGCGCTCGACGAGGGTTGGATACAGGTTTATTACCAGCCGATCGTCCGCGCGGCAAACGGCAGGGTGTGTCACGAGGAAGCGCTTGCGCGATGGATCGATCCAAAACAGGGACCGATGTCGCCTGCGTATTTTGTGCCCGTTTTGGAAGACGCCAGACTGATATACAGACTTGACCTGTATGTTTTGGATCAGGTGTTGAAAAAAATGCAGCTGCAGGCTGAAAAAGGCTTGACGGTCGTGCCAAGCTCGATCAACCTGTCGCGGGTGGACTTTGAAATGTGCGACATTGTGGAAGAGATACGCCGGCGGGTAGACGCCGCGGGTATGGCGCACGATATGCTGAACATCGAAATAACCGAAAGCGCTGTCGCCAAGGATAATGACTTTATGCTGACGCAAATACAGCGTTTCCGCAATTTGGGCTTCCGTGTGTGGATGGACGACTTCGGCAGCGGCTATTCTTCGCTTGATCTGCTGCAAAGCCTCCCCTTTGACCTGATAAAATTCGATATGCGTTTTATGAAGGAATTTGATTCCAACAAACGCAGCCGAATTATTTTGACAGAGCTTATAAAAATGACGCTGGCGCTGGATATTGACACGGTATGCGAGGGCGTTGAAACGATTGAACAGGCGGAATTTCTGCGCGAGATCGGCTGTACCATGCTTCAGGGATATTACTTCACCAAGCCGATACCGATGGAGGAGATCATCAGGCGTTACAGCCAGGGCATTCAAATAGGCTTTGAAAATCCGCTGGAGTCCTCTTATTACGCCGCAATCGGCAAGATCAACCTTTATGACCTTGCATTCGTCGCCGCGGATGAAAACAAAAAATATACGCGCTATTTCAACACGCTGCCCATGGCGATAATCGAAGCCGGCAAGGACGGCTTCCGGCTTGTGCGCAGCAACAGCTCGTTCCGCGCGTTTTACACGGAGCACTTCGGCACCGAACCCAGCGACAAGATCGTGCGCTATGAGGACTTTTCAAGAACCTTCGGCGCTGAGTTTGTGCGGAGCATACGCACCTGCAACAAAACCGGCAAAAAGATGGTTTTCGATGAGGAAACCGAAAGCGGAATGATAATTCACGCGTTCCTGAAAACGATCGCCGTGAATCCCGTAACGGGCACCTGCGCCTACGCGACGGTTGTGCTGGCTGTCAGCGACGCTGAGCCGCCGACGGCGTTCAGCCATGTTGCAAAGGCTCTTGCCGCGGAATACATAAGCCTGTACTGCGTGAACCTGCGCACGGACCATTATACCGAGTACCTGTCCGAGCCCGGCACGCAGACCGCAAAGGAAACCACCGGCGACGCTTTCTTTGAAACCATCCGCGAAAAGGCAAAAGGTCTGATCGTCAGCGAGGATCTGGATGCGTTCCTAAACGCCTTCAACAAAGGAAATGTTGTGCACGAGGTCAACGAAAACGGCTCGTTTGCGCATCACTACCGCATTTCGGTTGACGGCAAAGAAATTCCCGTTCTGCTGAAAGCAGTGCTGGCAGACCGAGTGAATGGCTCGCGGCTGATCGTCGGCGTTACAAAAGCGGAGAATGATTAGCCTTTCCGCACGGATAATATTTGCATAAGATAAAGGGTTGACTCAAAAAGAGTCAACCCTTGTTTTTTGTTTTTGCCGTGAAGAATTTTTTGATCGGGAGAAAGCGTCTGCGACGTACACTATTCCCTTTATAAGCATACTTCCGAGCCCGCCGTCGATCCTCAACCTGAGTAAGATGTGCGCTTCCAAAGGCGGGAGAAAGTGTCTACGACGTACACTATTCCCTTTATAAGCATACTTCCGACCCCGCCGTCGATCCTCAACCTGAGTAAAATGTGCGCTTCCAAAGGCGGGAGAAAGTGTCTACGACACCCAGGGCTGAACGGTTCCGGTCAGCTCGGTGACAGACTTGATGCCGTTTTCATCGAGGAAACGGTTAAGTCCTTCGTTGATCTTTACCGGCGCGTAGGGATCGGAAAACAGCACGGTGCCGATTTGCAGAGCCGTGGCGCCTGCCATCAGCATTTCCGCCGCGTCCTCCCAGGTGGTGATGCCGCCCATACCGATGATCGGGATCTTGACGGCGTTGGCGACCTGCCATACCATACGCACAGCAACCGGGAACACCGCCGCGCCGCTTAGACCGCCGGTGTTGTTGCGGATTATCGGACGGCGCGTGTGAATGTCGATGCGCATACCCGTGAGGGTGTTTATCATAGAGATCGCGTCGGCGCCTGCGGCTTCGGCAGCCTTGGCAATGGACGCGATGTCGGTCACGTTGGGACTGAGCTTGATGATCAGCGGCTTTTTGCAAAAGCGCCGCACCTGTGAGGTTATGTCCTCCACCGCTTCGCAGCTTGTGCCGAACTGCACGCCGCCGCTTTTGACGTTTGGACACGAGATGTTCAGCTCGATCATATCTACGTCGGTATCGCTGAGCTTTTCCGCCATTTGGCAGTACTCCTCGACCGTGTTGCCGGCGGTGTTGGCGATGACGACCGTTCCCTGCTGCTTGAGCCACGGCAGATCATCGCGGATGAATACGTCCACGCCGGGATTTTGCAGACCGACGGCGTTCAAAATTCCCGACGGTGTTTCCGCGATTCGCGGCGGCGGATTGCCGTCACGTTTTTTCAGTGTGATACCCTTGCAGGAAATTCCGCCGAGGGTGCTCAGCGGATAAAACTCGGCGTACTCTCTGCCGAAGCCAAAGGTGCCCGAAGCGGCGATGAGAGGATTGTCAAAGGACACGCCGGCTACCTTTACCGATAAATCTGCCATCAGAATACTACCTCCTCCGCGTTGAATACGGGGCCGTTTTTGCAGACGTGCTGCATTACTTCCTCACCGTTTTTTCTTACCTTTACGGCGCATACCAAGCACGCGCCCACGCCGCAGCCCATACGCTCCTCAAGCGACACCTGACAAGGCTTGCCGTATTCCCTGCACACGGCCGCGACCGCCTTGAGCATCGGAGTGGGACCGCAGGCGCAAACCTCGTCCACTTCGCCGATGCGCGCGCGCAGCAGGTCGGTGACAAAGCCCTCCTGCCCTGCCGAACCGTCATCGGTGCAAAGCAGCGTTTCGCCCTGCGCACGCAGGTCTTCCTGCAAAATCACCAGCGACTTGGTGCGAAAGCCCGTGATTATCAGGGGATCGTCGCACTGCTTGGCGGTGTAGAGCATAGGAGGCACGCCGATTCCGCCGCCGATCAGACAATAGCGTTTTCCGCTTTGGATGTCAAAGCCGTTGCCCAGCGGCACCAGCACGTCGACCGCGCCGCTTTGCATTTGAGCCATAAGCTTTGTTCCCTCGCCCTTGATTTGGTACACCAGCCGCAGCTCGTTATCGCTTGCGTCGCACACCGAGATCGGGCGGCGAAGCGTTTTGCCCGGCACATAAACGTGCGCGAACTGACCGCACCTGACCGGCAGATCAGCTTGCTGATAAGCAAGCCGCATATCAAAAATCCCCTGCGCGATCTCGCGGTTGGAAATCAGCGGCAGTTGTCTGACGTCATATTTCATAATGGAGCTCCTTTCTCTCTGTTTATTCATACGCCATAAGCAGCGTGATCAGCCTGCGATCCTCGTGCGCGCTGAGCTTGCACGCATCGCTGAGTCTGGGATAGCCGTTGATCTCGTTTGCCTGTGTGATCCATTGGTAAGCGTATTCCTGCACGATGCTTTCGTATGTTTCGTTAAAATCGCGGCTTTCGTCCACAACGAACACACAGTATTCGCGGTTGCTGAACGCCGCTTCCGCGACATACGCCGAAAGGCTGTAGTCGTCGAGGTTGGCAAGCGCCATTCCGTTGAGCTTGAAATAATAATACTTGGTTGCGGTGCATTCGGGAACAAAGCCGTTGTACCAAATGTCGCTCGACTGATAGTTGTTGTAGGAAGGCGCGATGATGTGATCCTTGAGCATTTCCGCGGTCGTCAGATTGAAGTAGAAATACTGTTCGTCGCCCACGGTCGGGTTGCTGTCGTAATCGTCCCATGTGACGTCCACCTGGTACCAGTCGCCGTCCAGCATTACGCAGTTCCAGATGTGGTTTGTGTTGCCTTCGCCGTCAAAGCCCTCCGCCTGCCCCTGGATCACCCAGCAGGGTACGGAAAGCCTGTCGCACAGCAGCTGGAAGGCGCGTGTGTAGCCCTCGCAGACCGCCTTGCCTTCGACAAGCGCGCCGTAGGCGTTTTGCTCGTTGGAGCGCACCTCGTCGGACTTGTGCAGCTCAACCGCCTCCTCGTCGTAGTCGCAAACGCCGATGAGATAATTGTGGGCGTAAAGCTCAAGCTCATACGGAGTCGCGCCTTGAGGAGCCTTTGAAACGGCTTCCTGAAGCGTCGCCTCAAGCTCCGCCTTGGCAGACGCAAGCTCCTCGCCCGTAAGCTTGAAATTCAGGCACACGGTCAAAGCGCCGCTTTCGTCGGAATAGTAGTACGGCTCGGTTTCGTCTACCCAGAACACATCGGGATGGTCGTCCTTGTAAAATTCCAGCACATCGCTTATGCGGCCGGGATCCTCCAGCGATTCCGTGATGAACTCTTCCGCCTGCAAGCCGTCGATCGTCGCGTCGATGCCGGCGTAAAGCCGTTTTTCAGCCAGCGAGGTCAGCGCGGCAAAGCCGTAGCCGTTGTATTTGACCGTCAGCTCCTCGGCGTTCGGCAAACCGCTGATCTCGACCTTGGAGCCTTCGTTGTTGTTGAACAATCCCGGCAGCGAACAACCGCCGAGCAGCGCCGCCGAAAGCACCGCGGCGCCGGTGATGATGAAAAATTTTTTCATATAATCAAGTAATTACTGCGGCAATGCCGTCTGTCACGCGGGTGATCTCCGCTTTGGCGATATGCCCCGCTGTTTCTCCGTTGACGCGCGCAATGGCAGCCGCGCCGCCGGCGTCAATATATTCTACTGTAGCCTCGTTTCCGTCCGCGAAACTATAGCTGAGCTTAAGCAGGGTTTTGCCGCTGCCGCTGTCCGCCTTTGTGTCCGCTGTCGTAAGCAGCGCGAAGGACTGATAGAACGAGGTGAATTTGCCGATTTCGATTTGCTTTCCGCCGTAGGATGCCTTGGTTTCAACGGTGGTTGTTTCGATCCCCTTGTCATCCGTGGAGGTTTTTTCCTCGGTGCTCAGCGAGAAATCATAGCTTTTTCCGTTCGCCTGCACCGTAACGCCGGAAAGCGCGGTCAACTTGGGATTCAGCACATAGCCGCCGCAAAGCTTGTCAAGACCGGTCAGCGTCCACGCCGCCTTCTCGGCAGGAAGCACATAGACCACCTTGCCGCCTGTTTTCATAAGGCAGACGTTTCCGTCCGCGTCGGGCTTGGAAGCGGAAAGCTCGATCGTTTCGTCGGGATAGACAGCGGTTATCTGCGCGTAAGCCGGCTGCAGTCCCAGGTCTTTAAGCTGCTTTTCGGAGGGATTCACCATTTTGACCTCGTTGGCAAACAGTCCGCGGATGCCGCCCGTTAACAGGCTGCTTTCCTTTTCGTCCGCCAAACGGCTGACCGGCGCGGTAAGCGCGAAGGACTCGCTGTAGTTGCCGTCGTCGTTGGGCACCATCACAATTTCATTGGCAAAGCCGCTTCCCGACAATGTAAGCTCGCTAAGCTCGTTGTTTTCGGCGCTGTCCGCCGGCTGGTTGATGGTCTTGCTTATCAGATCGGTAACGCCGTAGTCGAACGCGGACACGATTTCGGTGTCCGCAACATACACCGCGTCGCCTGTGCCGAAGCGGATGTAGGTGCCTGCCTGCTGGGGCGCGTCGTCGCCGACGGTGATGATAGCCTTGGTGCTGTCCTGATATGTAACGGTAACGGTGGAACGCGGCTCGTCAAAGCCAAATTCCTCGTCGCCCTTTTCCTTGTCGAGAGTGGCGACCTTGGTGAAGCTCAGACTTGCCGCCGCGCTGGCGATCATAGCCGGATTGCCGCCCTGCAAATCAAAGTCCTCATAGCCCTTGAGGGTGTAGATCGTCGCCTCGCCCTCGGGCGTTTCGGCTTCCACATCAAAGGTGCCCTTTGTGTTTTCGATGTGCATCAGCTTGATGTTGGCAGGATAGTATTGCATAAGCGTGCCATAGCTGTTGTTTTTGATGTTGCCGTCCTCGTCGGTGTTGACCTTTGCCTGGTGGATCCCATCTTTGTCTACCGAAACGGTCAGGTCTATGCCTTCATCGAGGGTGCCTTTCTTTTCATCATTTTGACCGCCCTTGGGAACGAAAATCAAGATAAGCGTGACAGCCAGCAGCACCACGGCGACCGCCGCGGCGATTATGATTCCTTTTTTCTTTGTCATTAGCGATTCCTCCTGCGCGCCCAAAGCACCGCCGCCACCGCGAGAATTGCCGCCGGCAGCGCAAACACAAAGATGATCAGTATTGCGCCGGTCGTCGACCTTGCCGGAGCTCCCAGCGTCGGGGTTTCGAGGGTTTTTGTTTGGATGACTACCGTGTTGTCGTCCTTGTCGGCAATGGTGTTGAGCATATTGATAAAGAACTTGACGTTGTTGAAGCTGGGGTATGACAGCACGCCCTCGTCGAACATGGCACTGCCGCTGAACACGATAAGCCGCGAGGATTCTCCCGCGCCGGACTTTACGCCCTCGGCGGCAACGGCGACAGGCTCGCCCGTTACGTTTGCCTTGAAGTCAAAGTCTTTTCCTGCGTCCGCTGGCAAGATGCCTGCCTGATCGCTGGTTTGCAATATAGCGTGGGCGGCTGTGGTGTCCTTGATCACAACGCCGTGGACGTTTTCCGCCGCCACCGGCAGATTGACATTTGTCAGCGTGTCAAAGTAGTAGTCGGTGTATTCCACGATAAACTCATAGAGAGTGCTGCTCCAGATATAGTGGGTGTTGGTTTCAAAGACAAAGCCCTCGTTGACCTCCATTCCCCATTCGCTGAGGATCGCGTCGAGGTTGGGCGTTTGAATGTTCAGCGGCTCAGAGCTTGGCATATAAATAAGCGTTTTGCCGTATTTGCCGCCGTTTTCCAGCCACTTGCGCAAAACCTCGGCGCCATTTTCGCTTATGTCGGAATGCGGAGCGAACATCACGGCGACCTCCGCCTCGTCGTCCAGACCGTCGGTCACAAGCGAAGCCTCGCGTACTTCATAGGCGTTGTCGGTGAGCATATTCTTGAAGGCTTCGTATTCTTCCTTGCTTTCGCCCTCACCGGTCAGCATTTCAACGATCACCTTGTTGTCGTCGGTGACATAGAGCGCTCCCTTGACGACCGCCTGTTCAATGGTCGTGCCTGTCCAGACGTACTGCTGATACTGCTGCATAGCGTCCTCGTCGTAGGTAAAGCAGTCCTCTACCGACAGCGCGCGGTACTGGTCGCCGCAGGTTATGATTCCGGCGGTGGTGCGCTGTGTCCAGTCAACGTCGGGATAGTCGCGGATAAATCCGGGATTTTCGGTCGTGTTGACGAAATCATAGGTGAATTTTCCGTCGGATACCGACTCCATTTTGTCAAGCAGGTTTTTCGCCTGCGTAAAGTATCTGCCGCCGCCCAAGAAGGTGGCTTCGTCCGCGACGATGTGCAGCTTTACGTCCTTGCTCATGTGCTGCATATACTCCACGGTGTCCCCGGCAAGCGCGTAGGCTTGGTTGTCGGTGAAGTCCGCCTTCATTTCCGGAAAGCGGTCGGTCAGCAATGACGCGATAACATTCAGCAGGATCGCCGCGGCGATCGCCGCTGCCGCGAAGCCCAGCGCCATTGCGCCGTGGCGGGTGCGGCGTGATTTAAGTTTGTCCTTGAGAAGCGCCTTGAAGGAACGCTTCTTTTTGTTTTTGTCAGCCATTCTATCCCTCCTCAGCTCCAGCGGCGTTTTTCAAGGGCGAGAACGGTGAAGAACAGAAACAGCGCCGTTACGCTCAGGTAGAACACAACATCCGCAATGCTGAGGATGCCGTAGGTAAAGTTTGTGTAGTAATTCAAAAAGTTGATTTTGTCCAAAACGCCTGATATCCATTTGACGGGAATGATGCTTACAAAATAGCTCATGGTGTCGATCAGCAGACCGACGCCCATACCGACGACCGCCGCGACGACCATACTTTCGGTCAGCGCCGAGATGAACACATTGATCGCGATCATCGACGTGCCCAGCAGGAAAATGCCAAGCAGAGTACAAAGCACCACCGCCCACTGAGGTTGGGCGAAGAACGAAATGACAACGGCGTAAACCAGGAAGATCGAGCAGCAAAGCGCGTAGATGATCACCGCGCCGATAAACTTGCCCAAGACGATCTCCGTAAGACTGACCGGCGCGGTCAAAAGCGCCTGATCGGTTTTGCGGTGCTTTTCGTCGGCGAAGGTCTTCATCGTCAAAACGGGGATGATGAACATAATGATGTAAAACATATTGGCAAACACGATGCTCAGGCTGGCGGAATCGCCCACAAAGCAGTAGGCATAGAAGAAAAATCCCGAAAAGAAGAAGAACAGTGCCAGCACAACATAGGCTATCGCCGAGTTGAAATAGCCGGAAAGCTCACGTTTTAATATTGCCGCCATCAGTCCTCTCCTCCTTTCACATTTTCCGTCAGCTGCAAATACAGCTCCTCCAAGCTGCCGTCGCCCGCTGTCATTTCCAGCACAGGGCAGTTGACGCGAACCATCGCGCTGAACACCTGTCTGCGAATATCCGCGCCTGCACGGTACTCCAGTTCAAATCGGTACGCGCCCTTTTCCGCAGCGCCGAGCTTGTTTACACGCTCGACCTCGGGGATTTTTCCCAACTCCTCGGAAATAACGCCGGGCTTGCCCTCGGCGGTGACAAGCAGCCGCTGATGGTCGGTAAGCACAGCGTACAGCTCGTTGACCTTTGCGTCGGCTATGATCTTGCCCTCCGCAATGATGATGACTCGGTCACAGGCGGCGGAGATCTCGCTCAGAACGTGCGAGGAGAAAATCACCGTGTGCTTTTTGCCGAGATTTTTTATAAGCTTGCGTATTTCGATTATCTGCTTCGGATCAAGTCCCACCGTCGGCTCGTCAAGGATTATTACCGGCGGATTGCCAAGCAGAGCCTGAGCAAAGCCGACGCGCTGGCGAAAGCCCTTGGAAAGATTTTTGATAAGACGGCTGCCGTGCTTTTCCAAGCCTACCAAACGCATAATTTCATCCAGATGCGCTTCCTTCGGCAGCTTGACGCGCTTTAAGTCAAACATAAACGCCAAATACTTGCGAACGGTCATATCGGGATAAACAGGCGGTATCTCGGGAAGATAGCCGATTTTTTGCTTTGTCTTTTTCGGTTCCTTCAAAATTTCCGTTCCATCCACCGTCACGGTGCCCTCGTTTGAGGAAATGTAGCCTGTGATGATGTTCATTGTGGTAGATTTTCCGGCGCCGTTCGGTCCGAGAAAGCCTAAAACCTCGCCCGAATCCACCGTGAAGCTGATGTCATCCACCGCCGTGGTCTTGCCGTAGCGCTTAGTAAGGTGCCTGACCTCTATCATTCGTGTCACTCCTTAACAGACAGCCGCGCTGTCCGCATTATAGTCCAAAATATATTGTAACACAAAGTTTTGTTTTTGTGTAGCGAATTTTGTAAAAATTCAGTTTTTTGTCACATTATATCCGCTGTTTTGAGGCAAAAGCGCGGCGCGGACGCATTTTTTATTGGATTTCGGCAATAATAGTGCTGTCTTTTTGACAAAAGGAGGCATTTTGGAATGCACATTTTAACGGCTTTTATCACCGGCGGCATGATTTGCGTTGCAGGTCAGCTGCTGATCGACAAAACCTCGCTGACGCCCGCGCGTATCCTTACCGCGTTTGTTGTGGCTGGACTGGCGCTCGGCGCGGTAGGACTGTATCAGCCGCTTGCGGACTTTGCGCAGGAGGGCGCCGCGGTGCCGATTTCAGGATTCGGCAGCCTGATGGCGCAGGGCGTGCGCGACGCTTTGCAGCGTGACGGCGCATGGGGTATTCTGACCGGAGGCGTCACCGCAGCCTCGGCAGGCGTCGCCACCGCGGTGTTCTGCTCGGTCTGCGCGGCGCTTGCGGCAAAATCACGCGATAAGTGATCGCGGACTTGAAATGACAGCCAAAATTTGTTATAATAAATGTTAAAGCAAATTTTGGCTGAATCTGCCTAAGGAGGACAAAATATGTGTGAGAAAAAGCCATATTACATTACAACTGCGATTGCCTATACCTCGCGCAAGCCGCATATCGGCAACAGCTATGAAATAGTGCTGACCGACGCGATCGCGCGCTACAAAAGAATGCTCGGATATGATGTGTTTTTCCAGACCGGGACCGACGAGCACGGTCAGAAAATCGAGATGTACGCGCAGGCGGAAGGCTGCACACCGAAGGAATATGTTGACAAGGTGGCAGGCGAGATCCGCGCGATCTGCGACGTGCTGAACACCTCCTACGATTACTTCATCCGCACCACCGACGAACAGCACGAAAGGTGCGTGCAAAAGATTTTCAAGAAGCTGTATGAGCAAGGCGACATCTACAAGGGCAGCTATGAGGGACTGTACTGCACGCCCTGCGAGAGCTTTTGGACGGAAAGCCAGCTGGTAGACGGAAAGTGTCCCGACTGCGGCAGAGAGGTAAAGCCCATGAAGGAGGAGGCTTACTTCCTTAAGCTTTCAAAATATCAAAAGCAGCTTGAGGATTACATCGAAAGCCATCCCGACTTTATTTATCCCGAAAGCCGCAAAAAGGAAATGCTGAACAACTTTATCAAGCCCGGTCTGCAGGACTTATGCGTGTCGCGCACAAGCTTTAAGTGGGGCATTCCCGTTGACTTCGACGACAAGCACGTTGTCTATGTTTGGATCGACGCGCTGTCGAACTATATCACCTCGCTGGGCTATGATCCCGACGGCAGCAGCGAGCAATACAAAAAATACTGGCCTGCCGACGCGCACATCATCGGCAAGGACATCGTGCGCTTTCATACCATCTACTGGCCGATCATGCTGATGGCGCTGGGCGAGCCGCTGCCAAAGCAGGTTTTCGGTCATCCTTGGCTGCTGTTCGGCGAGGACAAGATGAGCAAAAGCCGCGGCAATGTGATTTACGCCGACGAGCTTGTAAAGATGATCGGCGTGGACGCGGTGCGTTATTATCTGCTGAGCGAAATGCCCTTTGCGAACGACGGTTCGATCACCTATGACACCATCGTAGAGCGCTTCAACTCCGACTTGGCAAACACGCTGGGCAACCTTGTAAACCGCACGATCGCCATGAACAACAAGTACTTCGGCGGTGTGGTGCAGGAGCCTTCCGCTCCCGACGCGCTTGACGACGAGCTGAAGCAGTTCTGCCTTGACACCGTTAAAAAGGTCGATGAGGCGATCAACATTTTCCATATCAGCGACGCGCTTGAGGCTGTGATCAACCTTGCGAAGCGCTGCAACAAATATATCGACGAAACCGCGCCGTGGGTGCTTGCAAAAAGCGACGAAAGCAAACCGCGCCTCGGCACCGTGCTTTACAACCTGCTGGAAAGCATCCGCTTTATCGCGGTGCTGCTGCAGCCCTTTATGCCCGACACCAACAAAGCGATCCTCTCTCAGATCTGCTGTGACGTTTCGGACTATGAAAGCCTGTCGGCGTTCGGCGCAATGAAGCCCGGCACTCAGCTTGGTCAGGCAACGCCTTTGTTTGTGCGCATCGATCCCAAAAAGTTTGAGGAGGAGATCACCGCAAAGCAGAAGGCTGCCGCCGAGGGCGAAAAGAGCATTGAAAAAATCGAGGAGGAAGCCGAGGATCTTGAGAGCATTCCGAAGATCGGCATTGACGATTTTGACAAATGCGACATCCGCGTAGGCGAGGTCAAGGCTTGCGAAAAGGTGAAAAAGAGCAAAAAGCTGCTCCAATTCAGCATTTTTGACGGCACAGGCGAACGCACCATCGTCAGCGGCATTGCGAAGTATTATCAGCCCGAAGAATTGGTCGGCAAAAAGATTCTGTTTGTGTCAAATCTTAAGCCCGTAAAGCTTTGCGGCATCGAGAGCCACGGTATGATTTTGTCAGCCGTACACGGCGAAGGCGACGACGAACAGCTGCAGGTCATAATCGTGGACGACAAGCTGCCGGCAGGATGGAAGATCTGTTAAATTGACAATGGAAAATGTAAAATTGAAAATAACATCTTACCGAAATATTTTCGATTCTCACGCGCATTACGATGACGGATGGTTTGACGAGGACAGAGAGGCGCTTATGGAGGCGCTTCCGTCCAAGGGCGTTTGCGGCGTGGTTAACAATGCGGTCGATCTGCGCTCCGCCGCGACAGCAATTGCATATGCCGAGCGGTATCCGTACTTTTACGCGGCAGTCGGGTTCCATCCCGAAAATTTGGATAACATACCTGAGGATTATCTTGACCGCCTTGCCGAGCTTTCCAAGCACCCGAAGGTGGTTGCCATCGGCGAAACCGGTCTTGACTATCACTGGGACATTCCAAAGCCCCTGCAAAACCGCGTATTCGATGAACAGCTTAAGCTGTCGCTTGACCTTAAAATGCCGATCATCGTTCATGACAGGGAAGCGCACGGCGACGCCTTTGCCCTGCTGCGCAAATACAGGCCAAAAGCGCTGGTACACTGCTTTTCCGGCAGTGTTGAGCTTATGCGCGAGGCAATGCGGCTTGGCTGTTATATCAGCTTGGGCGGTGTGGTGACCTTTAAAAACGCGCGTCACAGCGTTGAGGTTGCAAGCGAAATACCGCTTGACCGCCTTCTGCTGGAAACCGACGCGCCGTATATGGCGCCTGTTCCCTTTCGCGGAAAGCGCTCCGACAGCTCGATGATTGTTTACGCGGCTGAAAAAATAGCAGCCCTGCGCGGCATTTCCACGCAAGAGCTGCTAAACATCACCTGCGACAACGCAAGGCGGTTTTATTCAATTGACAGTGATTAAAAGTTATTTCAAATCAATGCAGTAATATTATATGGATTCAAAAACAGAGCACGGCGTTTGCCGTGCTCTTGCATTTTATTCTTCGTCCTCGTCCTCATCGGAGGGTGTTTCCTGATTAAGCAAAAGACTTATCATTCTGTCCAGAGCGCGCTCCATACGCTTTTGCGCCGCATAGCGGCAGTCTACTTTGGGATTTGCGCAGCGCGAGAAGGTGGTGCACTCCGGCAAGAACAGGCAGCCCTTGCACTGCTCGCGCGCCGGCTCCACAACAGCCAAGCCGTCGAGATACGCTGTATCCGTGATACCGTTCCAAACGTCGCCTACAGAGCTTAACGCCATAATGTTCTCGCAGTTATAAAGCTTTCCGTCCGGCGCAATTACGATCGCGCGGTAGGGGCTGTCCGCCATACAGAAGTGATATTTTGCCTTTGAAGTTGAAAAGTGACGTGAAGCCGCAAAGCCCTGCTCCGCGATCCATTCGGCGAGCTTGAAGCTTTTGTCCCAAATGGCAAAACCGCCTTTACCCGCCTGCAAATCGAACAGCGGAGCCAAATCGACGTGAACTAAGTCGCGGTTGGGAACAAAGTCTTTCAATTCTTCGATCATTTGCGGCACACCGTCAACATTGCCTTCGTCAATATTGACGCGGACATTCAGGCGGATTCCGCCTTCATTCACCAGCTTTATGCGCGACAAAACGTGCCAGTACGCGGAATCGTAGTTGAAATAGTAATTCTTGCGGCGGTTATATTCCTCCTCGATTCCGTCGAGTGTGATTTGAATGTCGGTGATGTTCCAGTCGGTGCGCATTTTTTCAACGATTTCTTTTGTAATAAGACTGCCGTTGGTAGTTATACGCGCCGAAAACTCAATGCCGTCCTCGCGAAGAGCCGCGCTTACGGCGTCGATGAAACGCTCGCCGATGAGCGGCTCGCCGCCGAACCACGCCAATCTGATCCGAGCGTTGGGATTGCGGTTTTCCTTGATAAAGGCGATCGTCTGCCGAGCGGTCGCGTCGTCCATTGTGATATACTCAATGCCCTGCTCGTAGCAATATACGCAGCGCGCGTTGCAGGCTGTGGTGGGAAGGATCGTAAAGGTTTGGTAGCCGTTCTTTTTTTCCTTAAGCATTCTTGCGATCCTGCAAAAGTTCTCGTATATCTCGGTTTCGTTCGCGTTCTCCGCAACTAAAAAGCGGTTCTTCACCAGCGTTTGCAGGTCGGGATCGGCTGCGACATCGTCGGAAGAAAAGCGAACCTCAGAATTGACGGTTACATCGCTGTCCTCTAAACAAACAAGCATTTTTGTGAAATTATTATACAGATAGCGGTCTTGGTTGAAAAGGTGCGATACGGCATAATCGGAAAAACGATAGACAGTTCCCGGTTCCGCCGATTTTGTGCCGACAATGGTTTTTACCAAGCTGTCGCCCTTATACATAATTTTCATACTGTTCACCAACTTAAAGATTTATTCACTGTTTTATCATACAATATTCTATGCGAAAATGCAAGCAGTTTTTCGGGCAAAGAAAAACTGCTGTACCAAGCAAATGGTACAGCAGCTTTTTTGAACTTGATTAGAGCTGAGTGGGGCAGTTTTCTTCCTCCCATTCAGGATTGCAAGTCTGAGTGCCGCAACCGCTGGTCAGAACAACATCCTCAACCTCGAGTTCAATTACGTCCATAATTGACTTTGTATATTTCAATGTATACACCTCCTTTTCCGGGTAATTATCTTAGCAAATAATTTTTTAAACTAATCAGTCGCCAAACGCGTCGTTAGCAGCCTGATTGTACCAGTAAGCAGCAGATACCAGGTTAACCAGATTGGTGTTGTTGGGGTTAGCCGCGATCAAGGTCTTCATATAAGACAGAACACTGGTCTTATAGGTTTCGCCGTTGCTGAAAATAAAGGTGTAAACATTGTCAAGCTTGTTGGAAACAACATTTGCAAGGGTTGCACGCTGCTGGGTTCCGCTTGCGTTGGTGGGTGCGAAGGGAAGATCAACGTCATCGCAGGTAACCTTAGCGTTGGCAAATTTAGTTGCGTCGCCTACCATTACACCCAGCTGAATGTCAACGCCTTCCTTCAACTCTGCGGTGTTACGGAATGCGCTGATGCCGATAGCTGAAAGGTTGGTGGGAGCAACGTTAGCGTCTGCGGGAGCAGAAATGGTGCTGGCGGTGATGGGGGTATTAGCAAGATCGATACCCTCGTTAGCCATGGTCTTGGTGAACTTTTCGTCGAGGTTAGCCGCGAAGTAGTTCTGTACGTTTGCGCCGTAGTTGAGCATTCTCTTAGCTACAAGAGCCGCCTTGGGGTTGTTTGCCTCGAACTCTGCAAGGTGATCCTTTACCCACTGAACAGCGGAGATGCTGTAGGTGCCGATCTCTGCGCCGTCATTGTAGAAGGTAACCTTTACGGGCTCGGTGAGCATATAAGCGCATACAAAGTAGTTCTGCAGTCTGCTGGGAACGCCCTTGTACAGAGTACCCTTCAAGGAGGTCAGAGCGACCTTGCCCGAGCTGCCGTTTGCCAGAGCATTCTCTGACTCGCTGGGACCGTCGAAGGAAACGCTGAGCTTGTCGATGTCATAGCCTACGGGAGAGTTAAGGAAATAGAACTTGAAGCCGATTCTGCCCTGGAGGTCAAGACGAACGTCGTTGATCAGTGCGCTGAAGTCGATCGAGGAATCGGGAGTTACCTTGTTGTCATTCTCGGAAGTGAAGGCAAGTGCGCCGGTAGCTTCACTGGCGGAGATGAACGTAGTTGCAGTCTGCATGCTCTCAGAGGGGAAGGTGTCTGCTGCAACAGCTTCCATAACGTCAAGGTTAACTGCTGTGTTACCGGAGCCGATGATGTCGAACACTACGGTCATGAAAACGTCCTTGGTTGTGAAGTCATAACCGTTCATGATGTCGGAGTTTACGAATTTGATTCTGCCGGGGTTGGTCAGGTTGACCATTGCGTTTGCAGTGAATTTGGGCATTACACTGCGCTCGGTGTTGCTGTCCGCCAGCTTAAGTACGCTTGTGTCATAAGTCATTACACCCTCAACATTCACAAGCTTTTTAGCAGCCTGGAAATTGAAGGTTACGGTAACTTGCTCGCTGACACCGGGAGTGTACTGGACGTCGCCGCCGGAACCAATGTTGGATGTAACAGTGATTGTGTTGCTTTCCGCAGCGCTTGCTGTGGTGATGCCCAGAACCGTAAAGATGCTGAGTACCATCATCAAGGAAAGCAAGATTGAAACAGGTTTTTTCATTGCTCTCATGTTAATAGCTCCTCTTCTAAATAGAATTTTCCGATTTAAGGCTTTCAGCCTACTATCTAAGCATAATTATATCACATATAAACAAAAGCCGCAATTAAAGTTTTAATTATTTCCAGTAAAAAAATTAAAGCGAGATTTGGTTGTTTCGACTAAACAAATGGCAACTTGCCCAAATCCCCTCGAGTTTTTTGTTTTTGTTTCACAATTATTTGGCAAAAAGCGACGCGTGCATTCGACTGTAGTGAAAAATATACTGCTGGGCGATCCCGCCGTTTTTGCCGAACGCCTCCGGCGAAAGCTCCGGAAAAAGCGTAGACATCGCGCGCTTCATCCAAACGTCCATCGGGAACGCCTCGGTGCGGTGCATTCCGTAAAGCAGGGTGCAGTCGGCTACCTTTACGCCCACGCCGGTGATTTTCATCAGCTCGGCGCGCGCGGCTTCGTAGTCAAGCGTTCGGCAGGCGTTCAGATCCACCTCGCCCGATGCGACCTTTTGCGCAGCGTCCTTCAGGTATCGCGCGCGAAATCCCGCGCGCAGCGGCGCAAGATCATCGACGCTGCAGCGGCACAAAGCTTCCGCCGACGGAAAGGCGAAGGCGCCGTCCGAAAGACGTTCGCCAAAGCTTTCGCACAGCCGCTGCACGATCCCGCGGATGCGGGGGATGTTATTATTTTGAGAAATGATAAAGCTGCAAAGCGCCTCAAAGGGCTCCTGCCGCAAAATGCGGATGCCTGACGCGTAAGCCGCCGCCTCGCGCAGGACGGGATGCAAGCCGCTCAGCTCGTCCCTGATCGCGGCGTAGTCGGTGTCGAGGTCGAAGTAGCTTTGCCAAAAGGCGCGGTCGGCTTCGTTTGCTCCGTCGATCACAAGACTTCCGTTTTGCAGGCTGACGCGAACGCTTTTGCCGCCTGCCACACCCGAAAAGGAGCCGTCGGGCAAGGCGGTCCAGCGAAAGCACTGTCCGCAGTCAAAGGTTTGAGATAAGCTTATGTCGTGAATATGCTCAAAAATTATCATATATTTTTTCCGCCGCTGTTTTTTCAATATTATAGCATATTTTTGCTAAGTATGCTATACTAAATCTGTATATTGCAAAATTTGAGGAATTTTGTCGGGGTTTTTTGCCTATAGTGAGATTTTTTCGGCAAAACAAACGGAGGTTTTTGTTATGAAAGAAACAATTGTTACCATTCCGATCAACGATTTGTTCGCGCCAAAGGACGGCTGTCCGCTGTGCCGGATGGAGCGTATGCTGGAACAGCAGTATTGTGAATTTGTAACCGGCGACGCGATGATGGAGCCGAGCGTGCGCGTTGAAACAAACCGGATCGGCTTTTGTCACCGGCACTTCTCGGGGATGACAAGGGTTGGACAAAAGCTGCCGAACGCCCTGATTTTGGAAACTCATTTGATGGAGATCTTGGAAAAGCACCTGCCGCAAAAAGCAGGAAAGCCCGACAAAAAGCAGATGGAGGCGCTGGGCGAAATGCTGTCCTCCTGCTATGTATGCGACCGTGTGGAAAGGGATATGCAGCACCTGATGGCAACCGTTTTTGCCGAGTGGGCAAAGGACGGCGAATTTCGCAAAACCTATTGCGAACAGCCGTTTATCTGCCTTTCTCACTACCGCGTCATAATGACTGCCGCCGCCGGAAAGAGGGGCGTGCCGTCAAAGCGGCTTGCCGAGTTCCACGCCGACACGCTGGCGCTTACCAAAAACTATGCCGAAGCGCTGAAGTCGGATATTTCGCATTTTGTTGAGATGTTCGACTACCGCAGCAAGGGCAGGGACTGGGGAACGTCCGTGGATTCGATCGAGCGCAGCATTGAATTTTTGACTAAGGAAAAACCGGAATCGAACGCTTGATTTTACCGGATCGATCCGGCATAAAGCAACGCCTGCCGTGTTTGGCAGGCGTTGTTCTTATTATACCAGCTTTTGCAGATCGGGAAAAACGCCGAGAGTGCGCTTTAAAATGCCCTGCATATACGCCAGAGCGGTGCCGTAGTTCGTGAACGGCACTCCGCAGTCGGCGGCGAAGTTGCGGCGGTACTGCACCTCGCGCTCGTTTAGCATACAGCCGCCGCAGTGAATGATGATGTCAAACGGCGACAGATCGTCGGGGAAATCTCTGCCCGAGGCGGTTTCGATGACGATCTCCTTTTGAGTGAAGCGCCTCAGCATATTCGGCAGCTTTACGGTGCCGATGTCGTCGCACTGACGGTGATGGGTGCAGCCCTCGGCGATCAGCACGCGGCTGCCGTCCTTCAGGGACGAAATCGCCGCAGCTCCCGTGACGGCGCTGCGCAAAAAGCCCTTGTAGCGCGCCATCAAAATTGAAAATGATGTCAGCGGCACCGATTCGGGAACGATGTCCTTGACCGTGCCGAAGGCTTGGCTGTCGGTGATGACAAGCTTTGGCGGAGCGGAAAGCTTTTGCAGGGTGAGCCGAAGCTCTGTGTCGCGGCACACAATCGGCACCGCGCCCGAGTCGAGCAGATCGCGGATGGTCTGCTGCTGAGGCAGGATAAGCCTGCCCTTGGGAGCCGCCTTGTCGATCGGCACAACAAGCACCGCAAAGTCGCCCGCTCTCACCAAATCGCCGCATACGCGCCTGCCGCTGTCGCTTTTGACAAGCCGCGCAACGGTTTCTTTCAACAAATCAATGTTTTCTTTTTTCAGCGCGCTTACGGCAATGCCGTCCGGCTGCGGTTCGTTTGTGAGATCGCTTTTGTTATATGCGATGATGTACGGAATATTCTTTTGACGAAAAATAGCCAGCAGTTCCTCGTCCGCGGGAGTTTTTCCCGTGACGCCGTCCACAACAAGCACGGCAATGTCAACGCGGTTCAGCACCTGACGGGTGCGGCGCACGCGTTCCTCGCCAAGCGCGCCTTCGTCGTCGAAGCCGGGAGTGTCGATTATCAAAACGGGGCCCAGCGGCAAAAGCTCCATCGCCTTGGAAACGGGGTCGGTGGTGGTGCCCTTTACGTCCGACACCACCGCCAGCGGCTGCCCGGTAAAGGCGTTAACAAGGCTTGATTTTCCGGCGTTGCGCCTGCCGAAAAAGCCGATATGCGTTCTTTCGCCCGAAGGCGTTGCGTTCAAACTCATTATTTCATTCCTCAGTTACGATCCGCGCGATTCCTCTGCTGTGACTCGCGCGGCATATAATCTATACGTACGTGCGTATCAGAATCTAAAGTCGCGCTTGCCTTCGTTTTTGATTTCTTCAATGTACTTCTCGGCTATTTGGCGAACTTTTTCCTTGGGGATATTATTAAGCTGCTCGGCAATGACCTTTTCGCCGATAGCGCGCGTTTCGGGAGAAGCGTAGTCTACAAGGTATTCCTCCAGCGTCATAAGCGCGTTCGGATGGCAGCAGTTTTGGATCTGTCCGCTTTTGCACAGCGCCATAAAGCGGTCGCCTGTCCTTCCCTCGCGGTAGCAGGCGGTGCAGAAGGACGGGATGTAACCCAGCTCCATCAGCCAGCGCACGACCTCGTCAAGGGTGCGGCGATCAGATACGTCAAACTGTGCGGAGTTGTCCTCCTCCTTTTCCTCCTCAACATAGCCGCCGACGCTTGTGCGCGAGCCGCCGCTGATTTGCGAAATGCCCAGGCGAAGCGCTTTTTCGCGCACCTTGGCGCTTTCGCGCGTGGAGATGATCATTCCCGTGTAGGGCACGGCGATGCGGATGATCGCGATCAGCTTTGCAAAGGTTTCGTCGTCGATTCCGTTGTCGAAATCCTCGGGGTCGATGTCATCGGCAGGCTGGATGCGCGGCACGCTGATAGTGTGCGGACCTACGCCGTGAACAGCCTCCAAATGCTCGGCGTGCATCAACAGACCGGCAAGCTCGTAGCGGTAGAGCTCAAGTCCGAACAAAACGCCCAGACCTACGTCGTCGATGCCGCCCTCCATGGCTCTGTCCATGGCTTCGGTGTGATAAGCGTAGTTGTGCTTGGGACCTGTCGGGTGCAGCTCCTCATAGCTCTTTTTGTGATAGGTTTCCTGGAAAAGAATGTATGTGCCGATGCCTGCGTCGTGGAGCTTTTTATAGTTCTCGACGGTGGTTGCGGCGATGTTGACGTTGACGCGGCGGATAGCGCCGTTTTTGTGCTTGATGGAATAGATGGTGTCAATACATTCGAGAATGTATTCGATGGGATTGTTCACGGGATCCTCGCCGGACTCGATGGCAAGGCGCTTGTGTCCCATATCCTGCAAGGCGATGACCTCCGCCTTGACCTCCTCCTGGGTAAGCTTTTTGCGGCAGATGTGCTTGTTTTTTGCGTGGTAGGGGCAGTAAACGCAGCCGTTTACGCAGTAATTGGAAAGATAAAGCGGAGCGAACATAACGATTCTGTCGCCGTAAAAGTCCTTTTTGATCTGCTCGGCAAGCGCGTATATCTCTTTGATTTTCGCTTCGTCCTCGCAGGCGAGCAGAACGCTTGCCTCGCGGTGAGAAATGCCCTTGCGCAGCCTTGCCTTTTCGATGATCTCGTCGATCAGCGCGAAGTTGTCTTTGTTTTCGTCGGCATATCGCAGCGTTTCGCGGATCTCCTCGTCATTGATAAACTCCTCAGCCTTGAGGGATTTCGGATCATAAATTGCCATTGTTTTTGTTCTCCTTTTTGGTATTATATATCTTTATAATCTCCGCGGTCGGTCACGATCTCGTATCCGATGGAACGCATACGCGCGGAAAGGCAGCGAATGCACTCCGCGGCTTCGTCGCCGGTGCAGATTTTGTTGTCATAAAGCGAATAGTCCTTGCGGTGCTCGGTCGGTGAAAGATTGGGCATAACAACGTTTGCGCCGTATAGTATACCCATTTCTCTGCCCTTGGGATGTATGGTGCCAAGCGCCGTGGTGGCGGGCAGCAGGATGCAGGGATTCATCAGGCGTATGACGGAGAGCAGCGTGAGCGTTAACGTCAGGCTGCCCTGCGGCTTGTCAAAAAACGGCGTGTCCTTATGCGGGATAAACGGTCCGATGCCGCACATCTGCGGAGAAAGCGCCTTGATGAACAGCAGATCGTCCGCGAGATTTTCCGTCGTTTGGAACGGCGAGCCGACCATAAAGCCGGCGCCGGTCTGAAACCCTATGCGTTTTAGCGCGTAAAGCTGCCGCTGCCGCTCCTGCGCGGTCATACCCTTTGGATGCAGAAGGCTGTAATGGGCTTCGTCGGCGGTTTCGTGCCGCAAAAGATACCTGTCTGCGCCGGCGTCAAACAGCTTTTGAAAGCTTTCCTCTCCCCTTTCGCCCAGCGAGAGCGTTATGGCGCAGTCGCTCCAGCGGCTTTTTACGGCGCGAACAATATCGCACATTACCTCGTCGGTAAAAAAGCCGTCCTCGCCGCCCTGCAAAACAAAGGTGCGAAAGCCAAGCGCATAGCCCTTTTCGCAGCAGGAAAGGATCTGCTCCTTCGTCAGGCGGTAACGCACCGCGTTCTGATTGGAGCGCCGCAGACCGCAGTACAGGCAATCGTTTTTGCAAACGCTTGTAAACTCTATAAGTCCGCGGATATAGATTTTGTTTCCGAAGCGCTCATTCGCCGTTTGCCGCGCCGCCTTGCGCAGCGCCTCGCGTTCGCTTTCGGTAATGTTTTCAAGCAGGAAAATAAGCTCCTCGCGCGAAGCGGTTTGAGTCGTTTTAAGTTTTTCGATTACGGATAATGTATTTGGCATATTCATTTTTTGGAATAAGCGGTTTTGACGGTCGCGCCCGAAAGTCTTCCGAGCCTGCCCGAGATATTGTTGATGTCGTTCAAGTCCGCGTCTACCACCACGCTAATAATGCTGATGTTCTTTTCGCGGTAAGGGATACCCATTCTGCCGATTATATGATCGGCGGCGGAATGAAGGATCTCATTGATGGCGGGCACGCATTCGGGTTCTTCCACGATAATGCTTATGACCGCCACACGGGTGTCTGTTGACATAGAAGCACCTCTTTTGTCAATTGATAGTCAAAAACGGAAAATGATAGTGCGAAAGCTGTCCCGTTGACGAAAAGCCCGTCCCGCGACGCCTTCTGACGGCGGCAGTGCGGATAAGCTTTCCGCAAAACATAAAAGGCGGTGAAAGCAAATGCTCTCACCGCCCTGTTCAGGTCATGCTGACGCGCCCGCGGAACGGGTGCGTTTGCAACGGTCTCGGCGTCAATATAATTTCCGCCTTGAGCTTTGCGAAATATGAAGTTTTAGAAGTCACCGCCACCGTGGGTAGAACCACCGCCGGACGAGCTGCCGGAAGAACCGCTGCTGCTTTCCTTTTGAATGGTACGCACTGTAGTGTGTTGGGTAACGAAGGTATCCTCAACTTCGTTTAGGTCAACCTTGCTGTTGGCGGCAAGATCGTAGGTGCCGGACTTGCCCAGATTTTTGTATCGCGACTTGTTTACGAAAAAGAAAATCAAGCCTGCAACCACACCGAGAATACCGTAAATCCAGCCGCGTTTTTTGAGATTATAGAGGAATTTATTGGTTTTTTCCTCATAACTGATATTGTTAAAGGTGTCGCCTGTGGGAATGCCGGCATCATAGTATTGGTCGATTTTGTCGGCAAAGGCAATCGCGCCCTGAACATACTCACCCTTGTCCATAGAGCTGCGCAGCAATTTGCCCAGCTCGTTCATGCGCTGATCGCTGATATAATCCATAGCGGCGCCGTGAGTTATGACTGTACCCTTGTTGCTGCCGATGTCATAAACAAGCAACACTGCATCGCTGTCATAGCTGTGGGTATCGTAGTAGTGAGAATTGTAATAATCTTTGAGATTCTCGGTAATGCCATTACGGGTGGTATAGAGAATCATCTGCCAGCCCGTTTTTTCCTTTGTCTGGTCAAAACGCGTTTGCACCTGCGTCGCGTTCGCGCCGATGACACCTGCGGTGTCGTCGATGACGCTTGCCGAAGCCGCAGCAACGCCGAACAGTGACGCAGCCAGCATCAGCATTGCCAGCGCAAGGACAGAAACGCGGAGAGTAGTTTTCTTTATCATAAGAACAGCAGCCCTCCTAACATAGTCAGCGCAAACACAAGCACCGCCAAAATCGCGGACGCGCCTGCCAGCTTTGGAACATTGACAGGCAGCTTGCCGTATGCCTTGCCGGTTTGCCCGTTGATGGCAAACGGGATCAGCTCGTCATTGAACTTGTAGGTCATCATCCACACGGGCATCAGATTATAGGTATACGCCGAAAGATCGGTTTTTTCGTTAAAGCTTTCGGTTTCAATAACGTCGTAGCCCTCCATTGTGTTTTTGAGCGCCTGCTCGGCATACTGATGCATTTTCTGCTCAATGACCGGCTCGACGTCCGCTTTTTCAAGGTCGCGCTTTTCCGCCTGGAAGCCCGAAAGATAGCTCATCGCAAAGGGCTTCGCTTTGGTTAGGTCGTACGGATGGACGCTTTGCAGCATTTCCCTGCTCTCGCTTTTCAGCGCGCGTTCAAAAACATTGTTGATGGTGACGTCGCCGCCGCGCACAACGTGATAAATCCTTGTTTCGGTGTATTCCTTGTTGCCGGAGCGCCATGTGCGGATCTTTTTACCGGTGGCGGTAAGCTGCGCGGTCTTTTGCTCGTCGGCATACCAGTACGGAAAATAGACGCCGTTGAGCTTATCCACCTGCTGTTTGCCGGTAAAGCCCTTCGGCAAAAACCATTTTTTGCCGCACATAGCCAAAAACCGTTCGACCGCCTTTTCCTTTGAAAGCTCAAACGGCACCACTCGGTCGGGGTTGAACTCGCCCGACAGACGGCTGCCGAGGACAACCGGATTGTAGCAATAGAAGCAGGTGGTCGCGGCGGTGGTAGAGGTTGTGACCACCTCGGCGCCGCAGGACGGACAGGTGTAGGAAACGGGATATTCGTCGCCGGCTTCGGCGTCCTGTTGCTGCGCCTTTTGCTGCTCCGCGCGCTTGACCTCGCGCTCGTCGTAGGTTTCGCGCTGTTCCTTTTGTTCGTTCATCTGCTGCACCTGTTCGGGCTTAAATTCGCCTAAACAGTATTCGCAGGTAAAGGTTTGTTTGTCGGGATTAAATTTTAGGGGTCCGTCACAGTTCGGACACTTATAACTCATTGTTGCCATAAAATTACTCCTGCCGTTTTGTTGTTAACTGATATTATATCTCAGGGCGCACACGTAGGTGCGCCCCTGCAAACGATTTCAGATTTGCGATTTGATCAAATTTGCGTTTTATTGCTTTGTTCCGCATTCGGGACAGAACTTCTGACCTTCGGTAAGCTGTGCGCCGCAGTTGCTGCAGAAACGCTTTTTGGGCGCTTCGGGCTTGGGCGAGCCGCACTCGGAGCAGAACTTGCCGGTGTTTGTCGCGCCGCAGCTGCAAGTCCAGCCGCCGGCGGGCGCCGCCTGCTGAGGAGCTGCCTGCTGAGGAGCCGCCTGAGGAGCCTGAGGAGCCTGATTCTGCTGTACATACTGAGGATTCTGCATATAGCCGCCCAGCACGTTGCCGCCCATATTCTGCGCCATGCCCATGCCGAGGAACGCGTTCATCGCGCCGCCCTCGTTGTGGCCTGCCGCGTTGATGCCTTCTGCGATGTTCTTCGCCATGTAAGCCTGCTGGTTGGCGCCGTCGCGCAGGAAGCTGACGGAAGCGCCCATCTCGGCACGCTTGTCGATGATCTCCTGGCTCTTGTCGCTGTAGGAAGGCAGACCCATACCGACGTTGACTACCTCAAAGCCGCGCAGCTCGCGCCACTCGTCGTCGAGCGCCTGGCGCATATACTGCGCCATTTCCTTGGTTTTAGATGTAATGAAGCTGATGCGGTTGCCGTCGGCTGAATAGTTGTTGAACGCGGTACCCAGCTCGGCGACGAACTCGTCGTTGTACTGACGGATAAACTCGCCCTCAAAATCGAGGCTTTCGTTCGCGGTGATGGTCTCGTTGGGGATGACCTCCTGATAGAACTTGAAGGGATCGGTTATGCGGATGGAGTAGGTGCCGTGCAGGCGCATAAACAGCTCCGCCTCATAGAAGGAATCGTAGTACTGAACGGGCGTGGTGGTGCCGAACTTCAGGTTTTTGATCTCCTTGAGGTTGATGTAGAAAACGTGCTGTGACTGAGAAGGAACTCCGCCGTACATAATACGCTTGAAGCTCTCCTTCAGGGTGTCGCCGAACTGTCCGTTGAACAAAGACGGCATAGAGCTGTTCTCGACCTTAAAGTAGCCGGGCTCGGCGGTATAGTCAACGATTTTACCGCCATCGACCAGAATCATCATCTGGTTGTCATAAACGTGGATGATAGAGCCGTTGGAAACGATGTTGGAAGATCCTTTTTTATTCTGGCTTTTGCCGTTCTGAGTCACCAGCTGACCGGGAGCGATAACCGTGTTATTGCCCATTGCGGACGGTTCGATGACTTCAAGCCAAGTGTCGGCAAGGCCGCCTTTTACGGCGTTGATCGCCGCTCTGATAATACCCATAGTAAAGTCTCCTTTTCTAAAGAAAGATTCAACGAGCTGTCACCAAAGACAGATTACCCGTATTATATTAATCATAATATTTTTTTAACAAAAATGCAAGCATTTTTCGCACTTTTTTGTACGAGGGCGGCAGGAAAGTTTTTTCAGCGCGAAGCAGACGACAAAATCCGCCCTTTCTGTATATAAATAAACCGCGCCGACAAAGCGATTTTTTAGGCAGAATAGGCAAACTTGGAAATGGGACTTGACAAACCCGCGGTAAAATGCTATACTGATTAAGCTTTCAAAAGCAAATATATCGCGGGATAGAGCAGTTCGGTAGCTCGTCGGGCTCATAACCCGAAGGTCGTTGGTTCAAATCCTTCTCCCGCAACCACCCGAAAGTGGCTTAAACAGTGATGTTTGAGCCGCTTTTGTTTTTTGCCGCAAAAGCCGAAAAATTGGATTTGTTGTTTATTTGATGTTTATTGTATTAAAATCGCAATAAATGCACCGTGCGCATTAAAAATTATACCCTATTATACCCTCAACTAATTGCTATAAAAGGGTATAATAGGGTATAACCATTTCGGAAAGTGCTTTGTGCTTCAGACTGAGATCTTGCAAAATAAGTTCCTCGATAGCAAGCCGATGTTGAACATCGCTATTTCTATTTGTTCCAATTATACCGACATATGAGAAATGAAAGATAGATTGATTATATTTTTGCCTTCCTTCGCGGCGTATCTCATCGTTTGAAATGCGCCGCCAGTATTTTTGCAAACATAAAATACGCATAAATCAGAACGGTCAACGATTGCTCTGTTTCGTATTTGTATGGCTGATTTTGGATGAGCTAAGGCAGATTGTTCACAGACTTCTATTGCATCATAATATCTTTCGTAGTCTTCCTGATTATGTGTATAATCCGATGATAAATATGGCATCACCCAGGTGAGAGAGCAGTTTCCTGCGTCAG
>JBGUOX010000077.1:0-55565 GCA_045129995.1 Ruminococcus sp.
CAGTCGCCTTCAAATCCGGTTAACCGCACGGGTAAAATAGAAATAGGGTATCCGGATGGATACCCTATTTCTATGGAGCTGATAACCGGATTTGAACCGGTGACCTCATCCTTACCAAGGATGCGCTCTACCTACTGAGCTATATCAGCGTTTGCGCCGGAGCGAAAATGACTTTCGCATTGCACAAGCAGTATTATAACACATATGTTTTGAAATTTCAAATGTTTTTTGAAAAAAATTAAAAAATTTTTTATACAATTCTGTAACAATTAATAAAAACGGCTTGAAATAGCCAAAAACGCTTGCAATTTCTTTCGAATGGTGCTATAATCAATATTGTAGAATATTTGAAACTAAAGGAGTGGGCAGTCAACCCGCTCCTTTGTGTTTAGTTTGGAGGGAAATGATTGGCTAAAAGCAAGGGCGGCGCTACCGTCACCAAGGTTTGGGAGCTTTGCGAACCGATCGTCACCGGCTTGGGACTTTCGCTTTGGGACGTGCGCTATGTAAAAGAGGGTGCCGATTGGTACCTGCGAATCTTCATCGACAAGCCCGGCGGCGTTACCATCGACGACTGCGAGGCGGTCTCGCGCGCTGTCAACGATCCGCTGGACGCGCTTGACCCCATCGAAAACGCCTACTGCCTGGAGGTTTGCTCTCCGGGCATCGAGCGCGAGCTTTTGCGCGACGAACACTTCGAGCGGTTTGTCGGCGCGGACATTATGGTAAAAATGCTGCGCCCTGTTGAAGGGATCGGCAGAGAATTTAAGGGCAGGCTGAAGGCGTATGACAACGGCAATGTCACCGTTGAGGATCACAGCGGCGAAAACGAGCTGACCTTCCAAAAGAAGGAAGCCGCTTGGATCAAGCTCGACGATTTTGACTAGGCAGCACTGCATCAACAGAAAGGAATGGTTGAAAAAATGACTAATAAGGAATTGTTTGAAGCGCTCAGAATGTTCGAAAAAGAAAAGGACATTCCAATGGAATATATGCTTCAGCAGATACAAAAAGCAATAGAGATCGCCTGCAAAAGCTACTACGGCGGCAACGAAAACGTTGTTTTCAAGGCTGACCCCGAAAAGAACTCCTTCGACGTAAAGCTTGTCAAGACGATCGTGGACGAGGTCGATGATCCCAACTTTGAGGTCACGCTGGAGGAAGCGTCGCAGATCAACAAGCGCAAAAAGTTTGCTGTCGGCGACGAAATCGAAGTTCCTCTCGATCCCAAGCGGCTCGGCAGGATCGCGGTTTCCTCCGCGCGCAACGTCATTCGCCAGGGCATCCGCGCCGGCGAAAAAGGTCAAAGCCTGCTTGAGTTCCAAAGTAAGCTCGGCGAGATCGTCACCGCCACCATCGAGCGCGTCGATATGAAGTCCGGCGTAGCCACCATCAAAATCGGAAAAAGCACCGCTATGCTGCCCAAGGCAGAGCAGGTTGGACTCGACGAGCTGCGCGAGGGCGATTTGGTAAAGGTCTACATCGCCGACGTCAAGGACAACGAACGCGGACCGCACGCCATCATCTCGCGTTCTCACCCCGGCTTTGTTCGCCGTATGTTTGAAAAGGAAGTTCCCGAAATCTTCGACGGCGTTGTTGAAATCAAGGCGGTCTCCCGTGAAGCCGGCTCGCGTACAAAAATGGCGGTTTCGAGCAACAACCCCGACATCGACGCCATCGGCGCCTGCATCGGTCCCAAGGGCGCGCGCGTAAATGCGATCGTAAGCGAGCTGGGCGGCGAAAAAATCGACATCATCGAATACAACGACGATCCTCAAAAGTATATCTCCGCGGCGCTCTCGCCCGCGACTGTCCTTAAGGTGGACATCACCGACGAGGAATCCAAAAGCTGCAAGGCTACCGTTCCCGACGACCAGCTGTCGCTCGCAATCGGCAACAAAGGTCAAAACGCGCGTCTTGCCGCCCGCCTGACCGGATGGAAAATCGACATCCGTCCCGAAAGCGGCTTCTACGGTGAGGACGAGGACGACGAGCCCGAACTGACCGCAGAGCAAACGGAAGAGTAATAATATGAAAAAGATACCACTTAGAAAATGCACCGGATGCGGCGAGATGAAGCCAAAACGCGATTTGATCCGCGTTGTCCGGACGCCGGATTCAACCGATGAAAACGGCGTCCTTACAGCGGCAGGCGGAATTTCGCTTGACCTCACCGGCAAAAAAGCAGGCAGAGGCGCCTATGTGTGCCGCAGCCTTGCGTGCTTTGAAAAGGCGCGCAAAGGACGCCGCTTTGAACGCTCGCTGAGCTGTCAGATCCCCGCAGAGGTGTATGAACAGATGAAGGCGGAGCTGCAATCCGCCGGCGAGGTGCTATGAACGACAGAGTTTTATCATTTTTGGGCTTGTGCCGCCGCGCTAAAAAGCTGGTTATCGGCGCCGAGGTCACCGAGGAATCGGTCAGACTGGGAAAATCCCGGTTGGTGCTTTACGCCGACGACGCGTCGCAAAACAGTTTAAAAAAAGTGCTGCGCGCCTGTGAGGCTCATGGCGTTGAAGCCGTTTGCGCCAACCGCGGCAAGGACGCGCTCAGCCGCGCGCTGGGCAGACTGTGCGCGGTGCTGTCCGTAGAGGACAGCGGCTTTGCCGCCAAGCTGCACGAAATGATTGACAGCGAACAAGAGAGGAGAATTTGATGATAAAATATAAAGTCAAAGACGCGGCAGCCGACTTCGGCGTGCCGAATAAAACGATTACCGAGATTTTGAAAAGCCGCTGCGGCGTAGATAAAAAGACTATGACGACCTTGCAGGAAAGCGAGCTGGACGTTCTTTTTGACGTCCTCACCAAGGAGAACAGCGTGGAAAACTTCGACGCTTACTTCGCGGTGCGCAACGCAAAGCTTGAGCAGGAGCAGCAGGAGCCTGTTAAACAGGAAGCTCCGGCACAGCCCGTTTCAGAGGCAAAGCCCGACGACCAAAAGGACGCGAAGTCCGCGCCCGCAAAGCCTGCGCAGCAGCCTAAGGAGCAAAAGGGAGAATCTCCCAGCCACCAGCGCCAGCGCAAGGTCATCGACACACGCGCCACCAACGTTGACGTTGAGCGCTACAATTCCAAATACGACGATCTGGCAAGCGGCACATCCAAGTCGCGCAGCACAGACCGCGACCATACCACCAAAAAGCAGAAGTTCTCAAACCGCACTCAAAAGCAGCGCGGCAGACGTCAGGGCAAGCGCGAAACCGAGGCAGAGCGCCTGAAAAGAATCGCGCTTGAGCGCAAGCAAAAGCCTATCACCGTACAGATCCCCGACGAGATCACCGTAAACGAGCTGGCGCTGCGCCTTAAGGCGACTGTTGCCGAGGTGGTGAAAAAAGCCTTTTTGATGGGCACAATGGTAACCGCCACCGACACAATCGACTTCGACACCGCGTCGCTGATCGCCATGGAGTTCCACGCAAAGGTGGAAAAAGAGGTGGTCGTCACCATCGAAGAAAAAATCATAGACGACAGCGAGGACGACGAGTCCAATCTGGTTGGCAGAGCGCCCGTCGTAGTTGTTATGGGACACGTTGACCACGGCAAGACCTCCATCCTCGACGCCATCCGTCACGCAAACGTAACCGCCGGAGAAGCCGGCGGCATCACCCAGCACATCGGCGCGTACCGTGTGCAGGTCAACGGCAAGCCGATCACATTCCTTGATACACCGGGCCACGAGGCGTTCACCACCATGCGCGCGCGCGGCGCGATGGTAACCGACATCGCCATCCTGGTCGTCGCGGCTGACGACGGCATTATGCCGCAGACCGTAGAAGCGATCAACCACGCCAAGGCGGCGGGAGTTTCCGTCATCGTGGCTATCAATAAAATGGATAAAGTGGGCGCGAATCCCGAACAGGTAAAGCAGCAGCTCACCGAATACGAGCTTGTTCCCGAGGAATGGGGCGGCGACACACCCTGCATCCCCGTTTCAGCCAAGACAAAGGAAGGTCTGGACGACTTGCTTGAAATGGTGACGCTTGTTGCCGAAATGAAGGAATTGAAGGCAAACCCCGACCGCGCGGCAAAGGGCACCGTCATCGAGGCTCGTTTGGACAAGGGCAGAGGTCCCATCGCGACCGTGCTTGTACAAAACGGTACGCTGCACAAGGGCGACGTCATCATCGCCGGCACGACCGTCGGCAGAGTGCGCGTTATGACAAACGACAAGGGCGAGCGCGTTCAGGAGGCAGGTCCCTCGATCCCGGTTGAGATCACCGGTCTGGACGAAGTACCCACCGGCGGCGACGTATTCGACGCCGTCACCGACGAGCGCCTTGCAAGAACGCTTGTTGAGCAGCGCAAGTCCGCTCAGAAGGAAGAAAAGTTCAACGCGCAGACAAAGGTCACCCTTGACAACCTGTTCGACCAGATGAAGCTGGGCGAGGTCAAGGAGCTGCAAATCATCGTCAAGGCGGACGTTCAGGGCTCGGTCGAGGCTGTTCGTCAGTCGCTTGAAAAGCTCAGCAACGACGAGGTGCGCGTAAACGTGATCCACGGCGCTGTCGGCGCTATCAACGAAAGCGACGTAATGCTTGCCGAGGCTTCCTCCGCCATCATCGTCGGCTTTAACGTCCGCCCCGACTCCGTAGCGGCTTCGCACGCGGAATCCTCCGGCGTAGATATGCGCCTTTACAGCGTGATCTACGACTGCATCAACGAGATCGAGGCGGCGATGAAGGGTATGCTCGCTCCCAAAACCCGCGAGGTCGTTTTGGGTATGGCTGAGGTGCGCAACGTCATCAAGATCAAATCCGTCGGCACCATCGCCGGTTCCTACGTCAAGAGCGGCGTCATCCAGCGCGGCGGCGGAGTTCGCGTCATCCGCGACGGAATCGTCATCGCCACCGACAGCATCGCTTCCCTCCAGCGCTTCAAGGACGCTGTCAAGGAGGTCAAAGAGGGCTATGAGTGCGGTATCGGACTCGAAAAGTTCAACGACCTCAAGGAAGGCGATATGTTCGAGGTGTACACCATCGAAGAATACAGAGATTGATTTCAGCGTCAGGCGTCGGGCGCGAAGAACGCAAAGCGTTCTCCTTTCCGCGCTCACGCTTACGCTTTGAGGTAAAAAATGGCAAGTCACAGAATAGAACGGACAACCGAAGATATTAAGCGCGAGCTGACCGCGATTTTTCGCGAGCTCAAGGATCCCCGCGTAACAGGCGCGTTTTTGTCAATCGTTCGGGTGGAGGTCACAAACGACCTTTCCTACTGCACCGTCAAGGTAAGCGCGATCGAGGGACTCGACCGCGCCAAGGAAGCGGTCAAGGGACTAAAGTCCGCCGCGGGCTTCATCCGCCGCGAGCTTGGCCACCGCCTTAAGCTCCGCCACGTTCCCGAGCTCATTTTTGAGGCGACGGACAGCATTGAATACAGCGCCAATATCAGCCGCATCCTCCAATCGCTCGACATCACCGAAAGCGAGGACGAAGCCGATGAAGGATAAGCTGCAAACGGTCGCGAAATTTTTGAGTGAACGTGACAATTTTGACATCCTGACACATGACTACCCCGACGGCGACACCCTCGGCAGCGGCTTCGCGCTTTGCCTGGTGCTGCAGCAAATGGGGAAGAACGCAAGAGTCATCACGACCTCCGTCCCAAAGGACTTCACTTTTTTGCAGGAAGGCATCCTGCCGCAGGATTTCACCGCGCAAACCGTCGTCAGCGTTGATGTTGCCGACGAAAAGCTGCTTGGCAGCAACCGCGAAGCCTACGAGGGAAGGATCGACCTGTGCATCGACCACCATATGACCAACAGGATACAGGCTCCGCTTAAATGCGTGGACGGCACAGCCGCCGCCAACTGCGAAATCCTTTACAAGCTCTTTAAGCTTATGAACGCGGACATCACGCGCGGTATCGCCAACAATCTTTACACGGGGATCTCCACCGACACCGGCTGCTTCCGCTACACCAACACCACCTCCGAAACCCTGCGCATAGCCGCCGACATCATTGACATCGGCTGCGACACCGCGTACATCAACAAGGTGATGTTCGAAACCAAAACGCGCAAAAAGCTTCTTTTGGAGCGCGAGATATACAACACCATCGAGTACTGCTGCAACGATCGCTGCGCCATCATCGCGGTAACGCTTGAAACGCAAAAAAAGATCGGCGTAGGCGACGGCGAGCTTGAAGGCATAGCGTCCCTTCCGCGCCAGGTCGAGGGCGTAAAAATCGGCATCACCCTGCGCGAAAAAACCGAGAACGACTTTAAAATCTCCGTTCGCAGCGACGGCGACGTAAACGCCGCGGAGTTTTGCGCACGCTTCGGCGGCGGCGGTCACGCGGCTGCCGCGGGCTGTTCCGTAAAGGGCAGCCTTGAGGAGGTCAAGGCAAAGCTCAAGGAGGCGGTGAGCGAGATCCTATGAACGGCGTCATCGTAATCGACAAGCCTCGGGGCTTCACCTCCTTCGACGTCATCGCCGTTGTGCGCAAGCTGACGCGTCAGCGCAAAACCGGTCACACCGGCACGCTTGATCCAAACGCCACCGGCGTGCTGCCCGTGCTTTTGGGCAGCGCTACCAAGGCTCAGGACTTGATCGTAAATCACGACAAAACATATGTCGCGGAATTTCGTCTGGGACTCACGACCGACACTCTTGACATCTGGGGCGAGGTAAAAACCGAGCGCGAAAGTCACGTTGTCAAAGACGAAATACAGCAGCTGCTTCCGCGCTTCACGGGCGAGATCAGCCAGATCCCGCCGATGTTCTCCGCCGTGCAAAAAAACGGCGTGCGGCTTTATGACCTCGCGCGAAAGGGCGTTGAGGTCGAGCGCGAGGCGCGCGCGGTCACGGTTTACCGGCTTGAGCTCCTCTCGTTTGATGAAGAAACCCAAAGCGGCGCGCTTGGCATAGCCTGTTCCAAGGGAACCTATGTCCGCACCCTGATCGACGATATGGGCGCGGCGCTCGGCACAGGCGCGGTTATGACCGCCCTGCGGCGCACCGAAGCCTGCGGCTACACGCTCTCCGACTGCGTTACGCTTGATGAACTGAAAGAGCTTTGCGAAAGCGGTGAGATCACGCAAAAAATCCGTCCCGCGGAAAGCCTGTTTGTTTCCTACGAGGCGGTCGCTGTCAGCGCGGCTCAGGCAAAGCGCTTTCAAAACGGCGCGGCGCTGGATCTGGCGCGCACGGCTCTTAAAAACCGCTCTCTGCCAAACGGCGAAAAACTGCGCGTAAAAGACCCGTCGGGGAATTTTCTCGGACTTGGGATCGTTTCCGACGGTATGATAAAAATATTCAAGCTGTTTCCTGCCGTATAGTCGGCGGCAGACACAGCAATGCATAAAAAAACAGAGGCTGACTCATTCGCTCGTTTCCGAGTTTTGAGCCGGCCTCTTTTGGATCCGGTATTACGCGGCGCGGTTGCGGCTGATACGGTTATACACAGGCTTCATTGTCAAGCCCTGGATGACCGTGGTAAAGAACACTACAGCGTAGGTGCAGCCGAGAATAATATAATAGGTTTGATCGGGCAGCATATCCTTGGTGCTCATCGCAAGCGCAACCGACAGTCCGCCTCTCAAGCCGCCCCACGTCAGCAGAGCAACAAAGCCGAAGCGGCTGAAATTGTCGGGGATCTTGCCAATCACCAGCGTTGAAAGCGAAAGGCTTGCCGAACGGGCGATCAGGTTTGCGAGGATCGCGGTTCCCGAGAGCAAAAGCACATATTCCATCTTCAAAATGCTGACGAACGACAGACCAAGCAGCACGTACAGCACGGAGTTCAGGAAAACATCCAGCGTTTCCCAGAACGAGTCAAAAATCTCTGCGTGCTCTTTTTCCTCCGCCTCGCCAAAGCGCGCGCGCAGCTCAGAGAACAGGATTCCGCAGATGACCGACGCGATCGCGCCCGAAAAGTGAAGCAACTCGCACAGCGCGTATGCCAGCGAAACCGTCAGAAGGCTGATAAAGATTTTCAGGAAGGCGTGTCTGCAAAAGCGGAACATCAGGAAGCACAGCAGCGTTACCGCCACGCCGACGACCAGCGCGCCGAGGATCTCGCGAACCATAACGCCGATCAAGCCTTCTTCCGAGGACGACGAAGCGGACACCATTCCGGAAAAGCATACAAACAGCGCCACGCCGATTCCGTCGTTGAACAGCGACTCGCCCTGGATCAAAAAGGATGTGTTCTTCGGCAAACCGAACTTGCCCAAAATGCCGGTGGCGGCAATTGGGTCGGTGGGCGCGATGATACTGCCGAACATCAAACAAACCGGCAGCGAAAGGTTAAGTCCGAACACGATTCCCGCGCCGTAAATAAGCAAGCCGTAAAATGCCGCTCCCATCAGGGTGCATACAAGCGCCAGCACCGTTACCTGACGCGCCTGCTGCTTGAAGTCACGCAGCTCCATATGGCACGATCCGGCAAACAGCATAAAGCACAGCACACCGTGCATCAAAAAGTCGTGAATGTCAAATCCCTGAACTTCCTCCAAAACATTGCCGATGTCGGTGTCTTGAAACAGCGCCACGCCAATCAGTATCAAAATACCAATGACGGACGAAAAAAGCATAAGGGCGATTTCGTAGGTTAACTTGGTGACCTTTTCGTTGAAAAATCCGAGAACGCAAATCAGCGCGATAATGCCGACAAACATATACATCGTATCCACAGGTCTGCCTCCTTTTTAATGTGACAAAGCGCAACGCTTTCCCCATATTTTACTTAAAAATTATAACAAAAACTAGGCAGATTGTCAATATAATGTCATAATCAATTAATAAAGTTTGACAGGATTATTCAACGTGTTGGCTTCGACGTATAATGGAAACCGAAAAACAAACGCCGCGATCCTATTTGCGGTCGCGGCGTTTTACTGCGCTTATGTTCATACATATATATTATGTTATCCGGCAGCCTTGCTTTTTCGGCTTTGGCGTTACAGCCTGAAGATTTTGTGAATATCCCGTGACTCACCCAGCACAAAGGCGACGTCATCCTGCTGAATGACGGTTTCGGCTGACGGCATAATGACCTCGCCGTTTCGTTTGATCGTCAGAACATTGATCTTGTATTTTTTTCTGACGTCGATTTGCCCCAGCTTTTTGCCGCACCAATCCTTCGGAACCTTTAGCTCATAAAGATAAATGCCGTTTTCCAAGTGGAAATAGTCCAGAATATTGTCGGACGCGTATTTGGTGGCTATGCGCAGAGCGGTTTGCTTTTCGGGATACACGACCTCGTCCGCGCCGTTTCTCAAAAGGAATTTCATTTGAACATCATTCGTCGCGCGTGAAACTATCTTTTTCGCGCCAAGCTCGCTAAGCAGCGACGTTGTTTCAAGCGAGGTCTGAAAATGGCTTCCCAGTGTAACAAAGCAAACGTCAAAATTGTTTATGCCCAATGTCCGCAAAAATTCTTCGTTTGTTCCGTCGCCGATCTTTGCGTTCGTAACATAAGACACAATATCGTTGATACAATCCTCGTTGTTATCTACTACCATTACTTCGCAACGAAGCTCCTCCATACGCTTCGCGATATGCGTACCGAACTGGCCTGCGCCAATAATTAAAACCGATTTCATTGTTATTCTCCTTTATCCGATTGATATATCCTCAAGAGGCTGACGTGATTTGTTGCTGCCGGAGGACGGCAGCGCGGCATAGATCAGCGTAAGTCCGCCTACTCTTCCGAAAAACATCAGCAGCATCAATATTACCTTTGAAATCAAAGACAGCTTTGTTGTGACGCCAAGCGTCAGTCCCACCGTGCCGATGGCGGAGCTTGTTTCAAAAAGACAGGTCAGTATCGGCAAATGCTCTAATCTGCTGATAAACGCGCCGCTCGCGAAAAACAGAACAAGGTACATAAAAAACACTACGCCGGCGCTGCGAACGGTGTCTTCCGAAATTCTTCTTTTAAAGCACTGCACATCCCTTTTCCTGCGAAACACCGTAATAGCCGAAAGAAACAGCACGGCAAAGGTAACGGTTTTCATACCGCCGGCGGTTGAACCGGGCGAGCCGCCAACCAACATCAAAACGATCATCACCGCGATCCCGGATTCGTGCATACGCGTCAGATCCAGCGTGTTGAAGCCGGCGGTTCTCGTTGTGACAGACTGAAACAGCGAACCGGTGATCCTTTCCTGCATCGGCAAATATCTAAATTCGTTAATAAAAAAGGAGAGTGCCGGCAAAAAGATAAGAAGCAGCGTGGTAAGCAGCACGATCTTGCTTTGAAGCGAATATCTTTTCAGCCTGAATTTGAATGTTTTGATGTCGTTCCAAACCAAAAATCCGATGCCGCCGGCTATGATAAGCAGCATAATAACGCCGCTCAGGTAGCTGTTGCCGGCGTATGAGGTGAGCGAGGAAAACTGTCCCCGTTCTCCCATAAGATCGAATCCCGCGTTGCAGAACGCCGAAACGGAGTGGAACACGGAAAACCAAATTCCCTTTCCCACGCCGAAATCCGCGCAAAAAACGGGAAACAACAGCGCAGCTCCGATCAGCTCGATGATGATAGTGGTTTTTATAATGAAGCCGGTAAACCGAACTATGCCTCCGACGTGAGGCGCTGAAATCGAGCTTTGCATGGTGCTTCTGTACCACAAGCCTATTTTCATACCCGACGCGCGCATAACTGCCAAGCCTATCGTAATGACGCCCATTCCTCCGATCTGAATAAGCGCCAGAATGACGCCCTGACCGAAACCGGACCAGTATGTCGCAGTGTCCTTTACCACCAGTCCCGTAACGCAGGTGGCGGACGTCGCGGTAAAAATAGCGTCGGGAAAGGATGTAAACTCCATGCGCGCGGATGATACCGGCAGCATAAGTAAAATCGTACCCACCAAAATGAGCGCGAAAAAGCTGATGATGATCACTTGAAAGGAAGTAAGACTTCTTCGCCTTTCGCGGTTAAAAATATGCATCATTCTTCTACCCCTGACATATGTTGAACGGCTTTATCGCAGCATACGTCGAATAAAACCTGTGTTAAGCTTTTTGACGCAAAAGCGTTTTAATGAGAAACAATAATCAGAAAAACCCTGAAGGCAAATCAAACCTTCAGGGTATCGCTGCCGCCGGATCATTATTAAGAACATCACTAAAAGGATAGCGTTTGTTCGCCGCCATCCGGCGAGCTCTTCAACCGGTCGTTGATGAAAAGCGTCATCAAGGCAAATCCCCAAAGGCGGGCAAGTGCGTCCGGGACGCTTATTTCAGTTCGTTCTTAATTGCCGCAAGCAGCTCGCCGTAGGTTTCAAAAGCAGGCAGATCAGGGTTGTCCGCCTTGATTTTTTCGGTGCTCTTGAACAGGAAGCCCGCTTTGCTGGCGTTGATCATTCCAAGGTCGTTGTAGCTGTCGCCGCTGGCAATGGTTTCAAAGCCGCAGGACTGCAGCGCCTTAACGGTGGTGTATTTTGATTTTTCACAGCGCATTTTAAATCCCGTTATCTCGCCGTTGTCGGCGACAACAAGCTCGTTGCAGAAGATAGTGGGCATACCCAGCTTTTTCATAAGCGGAGCCGCGAACTGCGAAAAGGTGTCGCTGATGATGATGACCTGGCACAGCGAGCGCAGCTCGTCCAAAAACTCCTTTGCGCCTTCCATCGGGTCGATGGTCGCGATAACGTCCTGGATCTCCTTAAGTCCAAGTCCGTGCTCCTTCAAAATGTTAAGGCGGTAGTTCATCAGCTTGTTGTAATCCGGCTCGTCGCGGGTTGTCTTTTTCAGCTCGGGAATGCCCGAAGCCTCCGCAAACGCGATCCAAATTTCGGGAACCAATACGCCTTCAAGGTCTAAGCAAGTTACATACATACTGTTTTCCTTCCTTTTCCAAAAAAATTACAGAAAACAGTATAGCACTTTTTATTTCCTTAGTCAATAAAATAGGCTAATTTTGCGGTTTATCCCTGAAACTTCTGCTTGACAGCCGCCATTTTTTGCATCTCGACCTGTTGGGTGGGGTACCAGCCCTTTTCCTGCATTTTCTCATAAATCTGTCCCTGCATTTGCAGCGACGCGTTCAGCGAGCAGTTAAAGGCGTGGTTCACCTCGGGACTGCAGCTTTCAACCGTGCCGTGCAGCATCAGGTCGCAGGCGCCTTTTTCAAGCAGCAGCATATTTTCCATCAGTTGTCTGTCGTCCATTGCGATCCCTCCTTACAGCAAGTCGTAAAAGCTTTGAAAAATCGTGCGGTGCTGTTGCTCCAGACGGCGTGTAAAATCCTTTAGATCGCCGTCCTGCAATTGGTTGGCGGCGTTTTGGCACTCCGCCTGAAAATGCTGCTCGTGACCGAGCGCGTCCTCTACATATAACAGTTCTTTTTCTGTCATAACAAAACCTCCTTCGGTGTGATTATTGTGTGAAGAAATCGGTTTTTTATGCAGATAAGATTGATAAGCGGAAAAAACTTGCAAAAAATGAAAAATGTATTATAATGAAAATGACTTATTACGTTTTTATTATGTTTTTACGGAGATTTTTTATGAAAAAGTTCTTTACCATCCTGATTTGCAAGCTGCTTCGTTTTGCCGGAAAGCTCATCGGCAAGGGCAGCAGCAAGCCCGGGCAGGTGGCGCTTAAGCTTTGCCCCGACATCCTCAGCCGTGTGCGGCTGCCAAAGTACATCATAGCTGTCACCGGCAGCAACGGCAAGACCTCCACGGTGGAAATGATCGCGCACATCCTCACCAAAAACGGCAAGACCGTCGCGTGGAACCGCGAAGGCTCAAACCAGATCGAGGGCGTTACAACGCTTGTGCTGGACAGCGCTACCCTCGGCGGCAAGGTCAAGGCGGACATTCTGCTGATCGAAAGCGACGAACGCTTTGCACGCTATACCTTCCGCTACATCAAGCCGACGCACTATGTCATCACCAACCTCTACCGCGACCAGCTGACGCGCAACGGACACCCGGAATGGGTTTATGACGCGCTGCTCGACAGCATCACCGACGGCACGCAGCTTATCCTGAACGCCGACGATCCGCTGGTGTCATCCTTCGCGCAGGGCAGAGATAATGTCGTTTGGTTCGGCGCGGACAAGCTGTCCTCCGACACGCAAACGCTCGATTCCGTTTACAACGACGGCGCTTACTGCCCCGTTTGCAAGGCTCCGATGACCTACACAACCCACCACTACAATCACATTGGTCACTACGCATGCACATCCTGCGGCTATCGCCGTCAGGACACGCAGTACACAATCACCTCGGTCGATTTGGACAAGGGCGAAATGGTCATCGACGGCAAACACCGCATCGCGCTGGCGCTGAAATCGCTGTATAACATTTACAATATCCTCGCGGCGTATACCGTTGCCTCTATCGCAGGCGTTGACGGCGCCGAGATCGCCGCCGATATGAACAATTATGTTATGAAAAACGGCAGAGTAATCACCTTTACCCTAGGCAGCCGCAAGGGTACGCTGCTGACCTCCAAGCACGAAAACTCCATTTCCTACGACCAGTCGATCCGCGTGGCGTCGGCTTATAAGGAAGGCTGCGACGTGATGTTCATTGTTGACGCCGTAAGCCGCAAGTATTTTACAAGCGACGTTTCGTGGCTGTATGACATCGACTTTGAAATGCTGAACAACGATAACATCCGTCAAATCGTCCTCGCGGGCAAGTATGTCAACGATTTGGCTGTGCGCTTTTCGTATACCGACATTCCGCAGGACAAGATCAAAACCTTTGAGGACATCGGCGAAGCGGTCGATTATCTGAACAGCGACAGGAAGGAATACATCTATGCCATCACCTGCTTCTCGGACAAGGGCAAGTTTTTGGCGAAGGTTAAGGAGGATTAAGATGAAGCTGCTGCATTTATATCACGACATCATGAACCTCTACGGCGACTACGCCAATATTGCCGCCGTTAAGCGGATCCTCGAAAAGAGCGGCGAAGCGGTGACGCTTGACCGCCGCACACTCGGCGACGATGCGCGGCTTTTGGACTACGACTTTGTTTTTGTCGGCGCCGGAACCGAGCGCAACCTGCGCGTTGTGCTGGAGGATATGCGCCGCTTTGCCGGGGACATTAAAGCGTATATCGACAGCGGCAAGGTGCTGCTGATGACCGGCAACTCCTTTGAAGCGCTTGGAAAGTCCCTTACCGCCGCCGACGGCAGCACGGTAGAGGGCTTGGGCGTTTTTGATTTCACCTCCGCCGAGCAAAACAAAACGCGCGTCACCGGCGACGTGATCTTTACCTGCGATTTTCTGACGCAGCCCTTGGTGGGATTTGTCAACAAGTGCAGCGAGGTCAGGGGGATCGGACAGCATTTGTTCGCCGTCAAGGCAGGTATCGGCGATTTTGAGGGCGAAACGCGCGAGGGCGTAAGAGAGAAAAACTTTTTCGGCACGCATCTGACCGGACCCGTGCTCATAAAAAATCCCCATTTTTTGGTATATCTTGCGGAAAAGCTGTTGGGCAGAGCGGCGGAAACCGATTATCTTACCCTTGAACGGGCAGGATTTAACGTTACGTACAGCGAGCTCAGCAAGCGGTTCGCGGCGGAATAAAGCTTTACGCGGTTGCTTCGGCGACCGCGTTTTTGTCTTTTTTGAACTATTATATGTATAAAACCTACAAATTAGAGGTCATTTTTTTGGACTGCAACAATTGAAAAAGTATTATATAATAAGAGAAGAAGTTTAAAATAAACAACAGGAGGTTAATCAATGAAAGTTAACGTGAAAAAAATGACATCCGTTCTGCTGGCTGTTTTGATGGTGTTTAGTATGTGCGCTGTATTTTCGGTATCCGCTGCCGACGCGCAGGACTCCGTCGGAGCAGGGCTGACAGTCACCACAAGATCCAACTATTGCACAGGCTCCGCTTCCCAGACCGTTGCAAAGGGAGGCACCGTGACCGTTAAATTCGCGTCCCCCGAAGCGCTTCAGATGGTCAACATCCAATGGGGTATGAACTATGACAAGACCAAGCTGCAATTGGTCGGATACACAGCATTTACATCCGATATGATGATCAATCCCAACGCTTCCGGCTTCAGCGTTCGCGGCAGCGCCGCCAGCGACAGCAATCCTTACAGCGTTTCCGCCGGCACCAATGTAATGTCCTTCTCCTTTAAGGCGCTTGAGGAAGGCGCTGCCGAAATATATTTCTATATGGAAGACCTGACCAAAAGAACCGCCGCGGGCGATGAGGCGGTAGTAGTTGACGGCGTTCCCGCGACCGGTCCTTCTTTGACGGTCAAGGCAAACTCCAACTTCTTCGCTTCTCAGACTCAGGTATTCGATAACGTTACCAAGCGCGCCGACGCGGACGGAAATATGTATGTCACTGTTGAGTACAAGCTTTACGCGAAGGATATGTACATCATCAACATCGACGTACCTGCCCTGACCTATGACCCCACGGTGCTGGAGTGGAAAGCGGAATACAACAGCTACAACAATATGGTAGATTTCTTCCCGTTTGCCGTAGAGCACGGCTTCGGCACCGGCTCTGTTCAGAACCTGCCCCAGGCAGGCACCCTCACCGGCAACTATGTCAGCGTTAAGCCTGCTGCCAACGCTTTTGACGGCACAAATCCCGTTACCGTTGTAAAGGCGACCTTCAAGGTGCTTGACCGCAATGCCGGAACCACGACCGTTAACTGCACCGTTGACACCCTCAGCTTCTGCGACAACAGCGAAAGCTATCCCTATATGAAGTACATCGCCATTGACAAAACAGTTGTCAACAGCGCAAACAAGGCAAAGGCGACCTACTCTACCGCTATCACCGCCACCGAATCTCAGGGCGTGCTGATCGGCGACGTAGACAAGGACGGCAGCATTACCATTAACGACGCTACAATGCTGCAGCGTTACCTCTGCGAATTTGACGTAAGCATCAACCTTGCGGTCGCCGACACCAACAACGACGGCAAGATCAATGTTTTGGACGTCACCGAGATCCAGCGTTACTGCGCGGAGTATATCACCTCCTTCAGATAAACGCGGACACACAACCGAAACAAACCGGAGCCGGCTCAGCTTGAGCCGGCTTTTTTTTCTTTGCGGGAAGCCCTTACGCCGCACCGTTGACGGAGGATATGTTATGATGATTTTTCCGAAAGCGCGCAAGAGCATTCCCGGCGCCCGCCGTTGAAGAACGGTTTCGGTAAGATGAATTATTCCAAAGGCAGGTCACAGCGGCCGTGACGCTGTGACGCTTTTGTTTTGCGGAAGTGCTTGCGGCGCTTGACTTTTTGCATTTGTTGCGGTATTATGTAATATGTATAGCTATGGAATAATACTAAGCTCAACAAACAGCATTTTATATGTAATAAGTAATAAAAGGGAGGTTTGCCGGTTTTGGATATGTCGGTTGTTTTTGACACGGGCGTTGTCGGTCTGCGTATGCTTATGCCGCTGTTAGCGATCGTCATTGTTTATCAGTGCTACGCGGCTATGCGCCGCCGCAGGCGTCCCGAAAAACCGCTTGTTTCGCTGTATAACCCGAACACCGGCGGAATGATCCCCGTTGTGTTTTGGGAAAACTCCATCGGGCGCAGCAAGTCGAGCGATATAATCGTCAACGATCTGGCTGTTTCGCGCAATCACTGCGTTTTGCTGCGCAGAAGCGCCGGATGGTTTATTTCGGACGTCGGCTCGATGTCGGGCACCTTTGTCAACGGCGTTCGCATTCACGGCAGGGCGCAGGTGCTGATCGACGACCTGATAACCATCGGAAACACCGAGTATCAGCTAAAGCGCGGCGATGACTTCAATTCGCCGCTGCGTTCAAGCCGGTTTTTCTCTAAGGTCAGCGACAAGCCCGCGATCCAGGCGTGGAAGCTGATGCTGATGATCACGCTGTTCCATCTGTTTATGGCGGTGGAAGCGATGTTCTGGAACGACGGCACAAATGTGTATTCTCCGCTGGTGCTGTTCGGCGCTTTGGCGGCGGTGGAATGGGGATTTTTCTCTGTTTCCTATTTCGCGCTGCGGCGCGTCAACTTTGAGCTTGAGGCGCTGGGACTGTTTTTGACGGGCATCGGAGTGCTGATGCTGGTGCGGCAGGTAGAGCGCTCGGCGTATGTCCAGCTTATCGCGGCTGCGCTTGGAATCGTGCTTTACTGCGTAATCATCAAGTTTATCGAGGATCCCGACCGAAGCGAAAAAATCCGCATCCCTATGATGATCGCCGCGGTGCTTATGCTGTCGGCAAGCATTGTGCTGGGCAGGGTAACGAACGGCGCGGCGAACTGGGTGTATATCGGCTCGATCTCGTTCCAGCCCTCCGAGTTTGTCAAAACTATTTTTATCTTTATCGGCGCGGGCGCGCTGGACAAATTGCAGACAAAGCGCAACCTGATCGAGTTTATTATTTTTTCCATCGTTTGCGTCGGGCTTCTGGCGCTGATGGGCGACTTCGGCACAGCGCTGATATTCTTCGTCACCTTCCTGCTGATCGCGTTTATGCGTTCGGGTGACTTTAAAACCGTTATTTTGGCGGTGGCGGCGGCGGTTTTCGGCGTTGTTATCGTGCTAAGCTACAAGCCATATGTCGCCGACCGCTTTAAGGCGTGGCGCCACGTTTGGGAATATGCCAACGAAAACGAGGGCTACCAGCAGGTGCGCGTGCTCACCTATATCGCCAGCGGCGGATTGTTCGGCGTGGGCATAGGCAACGGTTATTTCAAGCAGTATTTCGCCTCGGAAAGCGATTTGGTGTTTGGCTTGGTCGCGGAGGAAATGGGCATTATCGTAGCGATCGTCATCGCCCTTTCGGTGGCGCTTATGATGATCTACGCGCGCGCCATCGCCACCCGTACCCGAAGCACCTTCTATTCCATCTCGTCCTGCTGCGCCGCGGGACTGCTGGTGGTGCAGCTTTCTCTTAACATTTTCGGCGCGACCGACATTTTGCCGCTGACGGGCGTGACCTTCCCGTTCATCAGCTGCGGCGGCTCCAGTATTATTTCCTGCTGGGGACTGCTGGCGTTTATCAAGGCGGCGGACGAAAGAACATATTCCATGAAGCGCTGATCTTCAGCTTTCATTAAGCATTATCCCATTACGGAAAGGCGGTGGGCATTTGAAACGAATACTCCGGCGAAGTACGCTGGTACTGATTTTCACGCTTGCGTTTATCGTGGGCATCGGCTTTTTTACCGTTGAGCTGGTGCTCGGCGCCAAGGACTGGATTGCCCAGCCGTACAACGCCCACATCTCCGGCAACAGCGGTCTTGAGGAAGCCGGAAAGATACTTGACCGCAACGGCGCTGTCCTTGCCGAAACGGTGGACGGAGAGCGCGTTTATAACAGCGACGAGAACATTCGCCGCGCTCTGCTGCATACTGTGGGCGATAACAGCCTTAATATCTCCACGGCGGTGCAGAGCAAATACCGCTCGCTGCTGACGAACTACAGCCTGCTGTGGGGGTTGAATATGCCGCAGTCGATGCGCACGTCGCGCGATATTACCCTGACAGTGGACGCGCTGACCTGCAAGGCGGCTTATGAAGCGCTGGACGCGACCGGCTGCAAGGGCGCCTGTGTAGTTTATAACTACAAAACCGGCGAGGTTATCTGTTCGGTCAGCAACCCGACATATGATCCGCAGGCTCCGCCCGAGATCACAAAGGACAACGAAAGCGAGTTCGACGGCGTGTATCTGGACAACGTGCTGTCCTCGACCTATACGCCCGGCTCGATTTTTAAGATAATCACCGCCGCGTCGGCGCTGGAAAACAATTTGCCGGTGCTGCGCGAGGAATACATCGTTGACTGCTCCGGCACCGAAACCATCGGCGGCAACGAGATCCACTGCTACGACGGCGAGTCGCACGGCAGGGTGGATTTGCAGCAGGCGATGAGCGAATCCTGCAATATCGCCTTCGCAAGGCTTGCGGTGCTGCTGGGACCGGACAAAATGCAGAAAACCGCGGACGAAATGGGGATCAACCGTTCGTTCAAGGTGGACGACGTAAGCACAGCCAAGGGACACTACAAGGCGCCCGAGTTTGACGAAAACGTGCTTGCCTGGACGGGTATCGGTCAGGGAAGCGGCGAATATGAGGACAAGGTGAATCCGCTTCAAATGGCGATCATCTGCGGCGCGGTCGCAAACAGCGGCAAGGCCGCCAATCCTACATACATCAAAAGCGGCACCGGCGGCGTGCTTGAGCTGATCGGCTTTAAGCAAAGCGAAACGCATTCGCTTCTCAGCGCGGACACCGCGTCCAAGGTGGACAGCGTGATGCGTTCCTATACCTCCGGCGGCGTAACTATCCACGCCAAAACCGGCACCGCGGAGATCAACCGCGAAAACAACATCCACAACGCGTGGTTTGTCGGCTACAGCACCGAAGCGGACTGTCCGCTCGCCTTTGCCTGCGTGGTAGCGGGCACCGAGGGCGTCGGCGAAACCGAAGCGCATCCCGTGATCGACGCGGCGATGGAGCAGGCGGTGCAGGTTGTCAGAGGACACTGAGCAAATCAGGTGAATGATACTATATATATAGAAAGGAATTACTTTCATGGCAAACTTTTTGAAAGCGATGTTCGGCAACTACAGCAAGCGCGAGGTAAAGCGCGTTCAGCCCATCTGCAACAAGGTGCTGGAGCTGGAGGACAAATATGCCGCAATGTCGGAAAGCGAACTGAAAAACCAAACCGTTCTGCTTAAGGAGCGCCTTGCGAACGGAGAAACACTAGACGATATTTTGCCCGACGCCTTTGCCGCGTGCCGCGAGGCAAGCTGGCGCGTGTTGGGAATGAAACACTTCCCGGTGCAGGTCATCGGCGGCATTGTGCTGCATCAGGGCAGGATCGCCGAAATGAAAACCGGTGAAGGTAAAACGCTGGTGGCTACCCTTCCGGCGTATTTGAACGCGCTGACAGGCGAGGGCGTGCACATCGTCACCGTCAACGACTATCTGGCGCGCCGCGACTCAGAATGGATGGGCAAGCTGTATAAGTATATGGGACTGCAGGTCGGTCTGATCGTCCACGATTTGGACAACGAGGGCAGAAAAGCCGCCTACAACGCCGACATCACATACGGTACAAACAACGAGCTGGGCTTTGACTACCTGCGCGACAATATGGTGGTATATAAGGAAAACAAGGTGCAGCGCGGCCATACGTTCGCCATCGTCGACGAGGTAGACTCAATTTTGATCGATGAGGCGAGAACGCCGCTTATCATTTCCGGCAAGGGCGACAAATCGACCGATTTGTACGAAAAGGCGGACGCGTTCGCAAAAACCCTTAAGCTGGAGCGCTTTACCGAGATCGACTCCAAGGAAGATATGGACGAATACTACGCCGAGAATAAGATCGATTACGTGGTGGACGAAAAGCAAAAGACCGCCACGCTTACACAGCTTGGCGTAAAAAAGGCGGAGGAGCATTTCGGCATTGAAAACCTTACCGATCCCGAAAACCTTACTCTTCAGCACCACATCAACCAGGCGTTGAAGGCGAACGGCGTTATGAAGCTGGACGTTGACTACGTTGTCAAGGACGACGAGGTTATCATCGTCGATGAGTTCACCGGCCGTCTGATGTACGGCAGACGCTTCAACGAAGGCTTGCACCAGGCTATCGAGGCGAAGGAAGGCGTGAAGGTGCAATCCGAAAGCAAGACGCTTGCGACCATCACCTTCCAGAACTACTTCCGTCTTTATAACAAGCTTTCCGGTATGACCGGTACCGGTCAGACAGAGTCCGAGGAATTTCAGGAAATCTACAAGCTGGATGTTGTGGAGATCCCGACCAACAAGCCGGTCATCCGCAAGGATATGCCCGACTCTGTTTTCAAAACCGAAAACGGAAAATTCAACGCGGTCATCGACCAGATCGTTGAGGTGCACCAAAAAGGTCAGCCCGTTCTGGTTGGTACCATTTCCATCGAAAAATCCGAGCTGCTCTCAAAAATGCTCAAGCGCCGCGGGATCCAGCACAATGTCCTCAACGCGAAGCAGCATGACAAGGAAGCGGAGATCATCGCGCAGGCAGGTAAGTTCGGCGCCGTAACCATCGCTACCAATATGGCAGGCCGTGGTACCGATATTATCCTCGGCGGTAACGCCGAGTATATGGCGAAGGCGTCTATGCGCAAGCAGGGCTTCCCCGAGGAGATGATCGAGGAAGCGACGGGCTACGCCGAAACCGACAACGAGGAGATTTTGGAAGCGCGCAAGACCTTCCAAGAGCTTAATAAAAAGTATAAGGAAGAAATCAAGGACGAGGCTGATCAGGTTCGTGAAGCCGGCGGTTTGATGATCATCGGCACCGAGCGTCACGAGTCTCGCCGTATCGACAACCAGCTGCGCGGACGTTCCGGACGTCAGGGCGACCCCGGCGTGAGCCGCTTCTTCCTGTCCACCGAGGACGATTTGATGCGTTTGTTCGGCGGCGACAGAATGCGCGCCATGATGGAGCGTATGAACGTTGACGAGGACACGCCGATCGAAAACAAAATGCTGACAAGCATTATCGAAAGCTCGCAGGAGAAGGTAGAGCTGCGCAACTTCGGCATTCGTAAGGACGTATTGCAGTACGACGACGTGCTCAACCGCCAGCGTGAGATCATCTACGGTCAGCGCGATCAGGTGCTTAACGGCGAAGATCTCCACGAAACAGTGCTCAAGATGCTCAACGACACCATCGACACATCCGTTATGCACTATCTGCCCGACGGTCCCAAGGAGAACTGGAACTACGCGAGCCTGATCGAGTACTACCGCGGCTGGATCATCAACGACGAGGAGAAGTATAAGATCGACGAGGATGAGCTTGCGGATATGGATTCCGACGAGATCGGTCAGATGATCAAGGACGACGCGCTGGCTATCTTCAAAGAAAACGAAGGTCTGCTGCCTGCCGAAACCATCCGCGAGATGGAGCGCGTGTATCTGCTTAAGAGCGTTGACACCCACTGGATGGATCACATCGACGCGATGGATCAGCTCAAGTCAGGCATTCGTCTGCGCTCTTACGGTCAGCACGACCCGGTCGTTGAGTACCGCATCGAGGGCTTTGATATGTTCGACGAGATGATCGAGAACATCCGCGAGGATACCGTAAGGCTGATGCTTTTGATGCCCAAGCGCGTGTATGAGATCCAGAAGCGCCAGGAGGCTATCGAAGCCGCGCGCAAGGCGGCGGAAGCTGCTGCCGCGGCGGCGCATCAGGTTATGCTGAACAACGGCGAGCAAAACAAAGAACAGCCAAACGCTGTTCAGGCGGCGCTTAAGCGCGAGCAGGTGGCACAGCCCACCCGGACGTCGGGCGACGGCACCGACACCGCCAACAAAACCGTTCGCAAGGGCAAAAAGGTCGGCAGAAACGATCCCTGTCCCTGCGGCAGCGGCAAAAAGTATAAAAAGTGCTGCGGACGCGACGCGTAATACTATTCTCTGATAGAAAGTAGACAACTTTCTATCAGAGAGAAAACGCTTGGCGCGATTTCCAATTGCGCAAAAGCGCAATTGCTGTCTTATACAATCTTGACGCGCCTACGGCGCTATTAAAAAGTAGAAAGTCTACTTTTTAATGAAAATTGGTATAACGCAGAAAACAAAAAGCTCCTTCGGGGGCTTTTTTGTTTATCTGTTCGATAAAAAAACCTGCACAAAAACAAACCTTAAAATTTGTAGGAGTTCACAAAAAGGGAAAAATATGCCCTTTAGTGCGAAAAAAAGTAAAGCTTTATCACACTCGCATCCAAAAAAATGCACAAAACCGTCACATTTGATTTGTTTATTCCAACAAAAATATTCTTTTTAAACGAAAAGAATTGATTTCTTGATGAAATAATAGTAAAATTTTATATGTATAAGAGGGTTTTTATGTAATTTAGCCAAAGGAGTGTTGACGATGGGACTGTTTCAAAAAGCGGTTGACCGTGTCACCGATACAAAAATGACGCAAAAACGGCGCAAGAGAATGATTGTTTTCGTTGCCGTCATCACGCTTCTTTCTATGGTTACGTCCACGGTAGCTTGGTTTTCGGTCAATACCTTTGCCGGTGTTGACACGTTGGATGTTCACATTAGCGTAGCCGCGCAGCTGAAGGTTTCCATGGAGGATCACGGCAAAGACCTGAACCAATACGTGAAGATTATCACCAATGAAATGATTGACGGCTATCTCGGCAGCAAAGCCAACACCCGTCTTGCCGATCTAAAGCTCGATCCGGTTACTTCAACCGACGGCGTGCGTATGGTTAACCGTTCCGGCGCCGTGCGCGAGCCAAATAGAAAATCCTACCTCGAATTTGAGTGTTACTTCATCGCCACCGAGCCGATGTGGGTGCACCTCACCACCGAAAGCTCCGATATTGCCGGCGACCGCGGCACGCAAGTAACCTCCGCTTCGCCTGCACCGCAGAGCGAGGTTATCCAGTGCACACGCGTTTCCTTTAGCACCGACTCCAACGGCACTGCCACCTATGAGCCAAACAAGGCAGGCGCCGTCAACAGCCTTAACACCTTCGACATCGGCACCCCGATGAGCTACACCGACAGTTCGCGTTTGTTCCATCTTGACGAGCTCGAGCCCAAGAAGGTAACCATCCGGCTGTGGGTTGACGGCGAGGATCCCCAGTGCGACGATGATGTGCAGGATGCCGACCTCAACGTAGCGCTCAGCTTTGTCGGTACCGACGACAACAACGTGCCGATTTCGTAAGAATTTCAACCAACCTGAGGAGGGATGACAGTTGCCTCGTAAAAATAAAATACAAGAGCCGGTTACTCCTCAGGAGTTAAGTAAGCTTAATGATAAAACCACGCAAGACCCCACCATACGTAAGTATCACGTCAACACGGACGCTAAGAACATCACGGGCTTAAAAAAGCGCCGCAAAATCCTGCGCATTGCTTTGGGCGCAACGCTGGCGGTGCTGCTGCTTTTGTTCATCATCTCTCTTTTGGTCAGCAAATGGGGCGATTTGGTCATCGAAATTGACCGTCCGCTGCAAAACCGCGGCATCGTTCTCAGCACCGATCCGAAATTTGAAACAAAGTCGGTAGCGCTTTCCGCCAAGCAGGTGCAAAACGTCACCAACTGGACCTACAACTGGCTGCCCACCGACCTCGACACCTCGCAGGACGGCGAGCACAACGACAAAAACTACCTTGCCTACACCTTCTACTGCAAAAACGAAGGCGATGTTGAGGTTGACTACACCGCCACGCTGGACATCACCGGCGTAGCCAAATCCGCCGATGAAGCCGCGCGCGTCATGGTCTATAAAAACGGCGAGCCGAACATCTACGCCAAGCCGACCATGGACGACCGCGAAAAGGCGGAGCCGGATTCCACGATGTTTGTGGATGAAAAGGTGGTCATGACCACCACCACCAAGGAATTCAAGCCAAATGATGTAGACAAATACACCATCGTCATTTGGATTGAGGGCAACGATCCTCAGTGTGTGGACGAAATCCGCGACGGCTGGATGCGCATGAAGATGCTCTTTGCCGTAGCCGATGAGGACGCAAAAGAGGACGATCCGAATCCCAACAAAACCTTCGGCGATTTCTACGACGGCAACACCGACGAGGACACCAACAAGTATGATGAGTAGTATATAATTTGGAATTTGGAATTTGGAATTTGAATTTTAATTCCGAACAAAGGATTTTATATGAAGCAAAACCTTGTTTTAGAAAAAGCCGAAACTTTCAAAACAAATTGTCAGAAGCGGCACAAGCGTAGGAGCCAACATAAATGAAAGCACCTGTGCAATTAGCGATAAAGATTTTTTATCAAGGCTATATATCGCTTTGAAAGAAGCAGCCGAAACGCTCTACCGGCTGCGGCTGCTTCACAACACAGGCTATTTGGATGACAAACAATTTCAATCGTTGTATTCTGATTGTGAAGAGTTGAAAAAGCTCTTGCAAAGCATAACAAAAACATTAAAAGAAAAAGCGGAAAAACAAAAAATTTGGATTAGGAAATCGGAACCCGAAACAAAAATTCCAAATTCCAAATTCCAAACTCCAAATTCAAAAAAGGGTGATTATGGAACAGGAATCGGATGGCGGAGCATAACTCCAAATTCCAAATTCCAAATTCATAAAAACTTCCCTATGGTGTTTTAGGGACAAAAAATTTATTTTAGGAGGAATTTCTCTATGAAAGCAAAATCCAGAAGAAGATTATTAATCTCTTCCATCGCAATGCTCCTCGTAGCAATGCTCGCACTCGGAACCGCGACCTTCGCATGGTTCACCACCAGCACATCCACCACTGCTCAGGGCGTAAACGTTCAGACAGTAAAATCTTCCGAACTCAAGGTTTCCAGATGGGACCACAATTGGGGCGATGACATCAACTACAACTTCGCTAACCTCACCATGAAGCCTGCTTCTTCTCCCGATGGTACCAATTGGTACAAGGCTGATGCGGCTACCAAGAACAGCTACGAAGCTAATGACGACGGCTTTGTTAGCGCAGGTACACTCGACATCGCTAACAACAACACTGCCAAAGGTATCGCTAACTATGTGTTCGTAGACGAGCTGAACATCAAGAACGTTGGTCAGGTTGCAGCTACTGACGTTCAGATTCAGATTACCGGTACATTCTCTGATTATGTATACGTTGCTCTGGTTCCCGCAAATGATGATCACACTTTGAGTGGCACTTTCGGCACCGGCACTGTTTACGCTAAGAGCGCTACCGAGTACACCCCTGCTCCTGCAGAAACTACCACCACCAAGATTACTCCTTCCACCACCAGAACCATCACCGCTTCTGCTTCTCTGGCAAAAGACGCTGCTGTATACTACAGACTTTATGTATGGTTTGAGGGTCAGGATACCGATTGTAAGGACGTTAACGCTGGTCAGACTCTGCCCGACCTCAAGTTCACAATCACTGCTTCCACCGGTCAGGCTTAATCAACAGTTAGCTTGATTTATTGCACAATAAATAATTAGTTTGGAGACTCCGCATGAAAAAAGTTTTGTCAAAGATATTAAACATATTTCTAGATATTGTAATAATCTTAGTGTTGATTGTTTCAATCCTTGTAGTTACAATGTCCTTAACTTCAAAATCAGGCGGAGTCCCCAACATATTCGGATATGCGCCTTTAAATGTACTGACCGATTCAATGGAACCTGAATTTTATGCAGGAGATTTGATTTTTGCCAAGGTTGCTGATAAAAGTGATACTTATGAAGTAGGCGATATTGTCAGCTTTAAGCAAGATGTTGATAATGACGGCGTAGAGGATGTTAATACGCACCGTATTATTAAAATTGAGCCGACAGAGAATGGTGCTTTGCAGTATATCACCACAAAGGGTGATAATGCTCCCGAACAGGATGGCAGCGTTAAGCTTTCTTCTGATATTCTTGCAAAGTACACCGGCAAAAAAATCAGTGGACTGGGAAGCTTTATTGGCTTTATTCGAACGCAAACCGGCTTCTTTCTCTGCATTCTCCTTCCGATGATTCTCTTCTTTGTCTATGAGGCAATCCGTGTTGTTCTCAACATCATTGCCTACAATAAAGAGAAAGCGGTACAAGCGGTCGCCGAAACGGTAGCCAATTCCGAATTAACGGAGGAGCAGAAGCAGCGCGCAATTGAGGAATATCTCGCGCAGCAGCAATTGCAGGGCGCAGAAACCGCACAGGAGGGCAATTCGGAGGTACAAACACCTGCCCCCGATGAAGCCGCAGCTCCTGAACCCGCAGCCGGGGAAACGGCTGAAGCCGGAACCGCTCCGGCGGAACCGGACGAAGAATAACAAACAAATTTGTCCCTAAGCACTACTAGTGCGACTAATAAGATACGGAAATTCTTTCCGGCGGAACGCCGCCGGAAAGAAAAACCGTATTTCAAGGCAGTTTAATGTGGAATGTGGAATGTGGAATTGTTCCAAATTCCAAATTCCAAATTCCAAATTAACAACAAAGGAGACGATGAGCCGTGGATACAGTATTTGATTTTCTGTTTCAATTCCTAGGCCAGTTCTTTGGCTCGCTGTGGTCAATTATTACAGGTCTGTTTAAAGGCATCAAGGGAATGTTCAACTTCCCGCGCTACTACAAAATCATCAATGACTTTACCGGCGAGCTGGGCGGTCTTGCGTGGGTTATCGCAATCATCGCCATCATCCTGCTTGTCGCGGTATTGGTACTGTTTGTATGGCTTATTATCGTCGCCATCAAAAAGTTTATCAAGTCACGCCAAAGAAGAAAAGACACCGATTCTCTTGTCAGGGAAGTGCAGTCGCTCAATAAAGAGGTTATGCGCCTCAACCTTGAGAAGGACAAGATCCTCTCAATGAAGGTTTCGCAGATCGGTCTCAACCCCAACGAAATCTCCGAGCTCACCGGCGAGGAAATCGAAGCGCTCAACAAGGGCGAAACCGAGGGCGACGAGGATACCGGCGGCATCCGCTTCCTCAAGCTCACCCAGCTCGACGAGCTTTGGGCGGATTATCAGCCGCCTGAGTACGACAACGAGATCACGCTGCCGGAATTCTGCGACCGTTTCCGTTTGTTCGCTTGCTCGCGTCTTGGCTTGTTCTACGATATCACGATGATCAGACGCTTCGTGGCTGCCTTCGCTTCCACACGACTGATCGTATTACAGGGTATTTCCGGTACCGGTAAAACATCGCTGGCTTACGCCTTCGGTAAATATGTTTGCAACCCGTCCGTCATCACGCCGGTTCAGCCTTCGTGGCGTGACCGTTCCGAGCTGTTCGGCTACTTCAACGAATTTACCAAGAAGTACAACGAAACCGAGCTGCTCCGCGCAATGTACGAGGCAAGATTCAACGAGAACGTTTACCTGGTAATCCTCGACGAAATGAACATCGCGCGCGTTGAGTACTACTTCGCCGAGATGCTCTCCATCCTCGAAATGCCGCGCCGCGATGAGTGGATCGTTGACCTGGTTCCCTCACAGTGGAAGAACGATCCGAAGCTGCTTGAAAACGGCAAGTTCACCTTGCCTCCGAATATGTGGTACTGCGGTACCATCAACAACGATGACTCGACCTTCGCCGTCACCGATAAGGTATACGACCGTGCGATGCCGATTAACATCGACAACAAGGGCGTAGCGTTTGACGCTCCCGACACACCGCCTGTTGTCATCAACTACCACCACTTTGAGGCTATCCTCAATAAGGCTAAGGCTGACAACCCCGTTTCCGCCGATACGCTCAACAAGCTCGCGCTGATTGACGACTACATCATCGCTCACTTCCGCGTAGCTTTCGGTAACCGTATCATGAAGCAGATCAAGGACTATGTTCCTGCTTATGTCGGTACCGGCGGCACTGAAATCGACGGTTTGGACTACATTCTCGCCCGTAAGGTTCTGCGTAAATTCGAAGCGCTCAACTTAAGCTACATCCGCGATGAAATCGACGGCTTGATTGCTTACATGGACGAACTCTTCGGCGAGGAGAATATGAACGAGTGTAAGGAATATCTCCGTATGCTCAAGAAGCTTGTTTAATCTCACATAACCAAATTGCGGGATGTCAGCGGAAACGAAGGCATCCCTCAAGGTGTTTACAGCGTTTACGAATGAATTTGAGGTGAAGTTGGTTTGGAAAATTTTGATCAATACTATCGTTCCTATAAATATATGCAAAAGCACCTCGCAACGGATTTTACCGCCAATTATCTCCAAACCAATATGGCGGATAACGACAAGGGCAAGGACGTCCTTTCCGGTAAGCTCCACGAAAAAGTTATCGACATGGAGTGGGTTACAGCGATTGAGGACACCCTTCCCTATATCGAAAAGGCAATCGACGAGCAGCGCCGTTTCATTATTGAAAACAACGAGGTTTACCGCATTGACAAGGCAAAAATCATCAACAAGGACTCTGTCAAGCACCTGATTCAGCACACCAACTTTATTGATAACATTGATGATAAGGGCAAGGTAACGCCCAACAAGGTGCTGACCATCGAGCGTGAGGACAGCTTTGAAACCTACGAAAACCGCTTCCTTATCACGCTGATTGAAACCGCGCTGGCGTTCGTTTCGGATAAATACCGCAAAATGGTTGACGCACCGACTGATACATTTAATAGGGTTGAGATGGAGCGTGATCTGGTGCTCAACAACCAGCACATCACCTTCAAGATGGAGTATTCCAACGAAGTGAAGGACGCCGAAGCGGCTGACCTCGACGTTAAGGATTTTGAAAAGCTTTCAGACTTTGACCGCGTTCGCCGTATCCGTGAAAAGCTCAATTCCTTCCTCGGCACCGACATGATGCAGGCGCTGAAAAAATGCATCCGCGTCAAGCCGCCTATCAACCGCACCAACCTGATGGTGAAGAACCCGAACTACAAGGCGAGCTTGGATTTGTTTACCTATCTCGGCGCCTACAACAAGCCCGGCTACGAAATCGTCGGTCGTGAGTTCTCGGGTGAAATGGACACGGAAGTGCAGGAAGCAATTTATATTTCCGAAGGCTTCCAGCATTTCATGATTTCCATCGCCACCAACCCCGCTCTCAAAAAGCTCCTTGAGGAACGCTATCAGGAGAACAAAACGGGACGCGGCAAGGCGGGCGACTCGGAAATTGAAGATATGATTGAAAAAGTTCGCGCCGAAGAAATGAAGCTTCGTCTTCAGGAAATCCGCGAACGTGAAAAAATCATCCGCGATCAAAAAGCGGAAATCGCCGCGTTAAAGCGAGAAATCGAAAAACGCGACAAAACGATTGAATCCCTCAAGAGCTCCATCAAAGCGCTCGAAGAACGCGTCAAAGAGCTTGAAAATCAGGTACAGAAGCTCAAGGCTGAGCTGATCAAAGCCAAGGAGCGCATTGAGGAGCTCGAGGCGAAGGTAGCCGAGCTCGAGGCTCGCATTGCCGAGCTGGAAGCGCAGGTCGCGCAGCTGCAGGCGAGAGTCGCCGAGCTGGAAGCGCAGGTCGCGCAGCTACAGGCAAAAATCGCCGAGCAAGAGAAGATCATCGAAGAACAAAAAGCCAAGATCGCCGAGCAGGAACGCATTATCATCGCGCAGCGTGACCGCATCGCCGAATTGGAAAAATATGTTGCCGAGCTGGAAGCCACCAAGACGATGCTCGAACAAAAGGTTGCCGGCTTGGAAGCGGAAAACGCGCAGCAAAAGGCGACTATCGCCGCTCACGAAGCAACGATCGCCGCGCAGATCGCGACCATCGGAAGCTTGGAAGGCGAGATCTCTTCCGCAAAATCGCAGATCTCAGAGCTTTCCGGAACTCTTGCGCAGCGTGATGAAACGATCGCGCAGCAGACGGCGAGGATCTCTGAGCTCGACAGCAACGTTGCTCAGCTTACCGCTGATCTGGCAAGCGAAAAGCAGAGCCATTCCGCCGACGTGGAAGCAGCCAACGCAGCTGCGAAAGCCAAGGAAGAAGAACTCAACAAGCTGTTTGACGGCGAGCGCGCTTATCTTGAGAACAAGCATAAAAAAGAGATCGAAAAGCTTGAAGCCGACCATAAGGCGGCGCTTGACAAGCTTGATAAGCAAAAAGAAAACGAAAAGGCTAAGATACAAAAGGATGCTGACGCGCGTGTGAAAGCAGCTCAGAAGGAAGCTGAAAAGAAGGCGAATGATCGCATCAAGTCCGAGGTCGGCAAGGCGCAGACGCAGGCTAAGGACGCTGCCAAGAAAGCGGCGGCTACAGCTGCAATGTACAAAAAAGAGCTTAAGATCGACCGCGGCAACGACGGACTGTTTAAATATGATTTCACCGTCGGTGCTTTGGGCATCCAAGGCCTTAAGGCTGTTTCCCTTGCGTCGGCAGGCGTTGATCTGGGCAATTTGCCGCACAGCAGCAAAATCGAATGTCTTTACATCATTAAGGACACAAAAAAAGTCACGGTATTCAGCGGCAAGCACAACAAGCTGGAGGTTGTTAAGAACTTCCGCGGCGCCGACAGCTTTGATGTTGCCAAGGAGCTTGTCAAGGAACAGCTCTCCGGCGCGGATAAGTCTTGCGCCTACCTGTCCTACAAATCCGTTGACAAGAATTATATCAGCAATTTTGCCGCTTTCCTCAAATCGGACGCTGCGTTTAACGTCACTCAGACCTTCCACAATAAAGCACAGAAGGGCGGCAAAGCCACCATCGGTATCTATTTTTACAGAGGTTAAGCCATGAAGAAAAAGACAAGCCGCAAAAGGCATCTGTTTTTAACTAAAAACTTCATAATGATGCTTGTTGTGGCTGTCGTCATCGTCATGGCTATTTCTGCATGGTTTACTTCCAATTCAAGCGCGGACGCAAGCGGCATTTATCTTGTTTCTGAAAATCCGGGCGTTGATATTGCGCCGTGTATAAAAACATATAACGCTGACGGAACCGTAAAAACCGACGGCCCCGGCGAGTTTGGCAACGGGTTTTCCATCGTTCATGGCGAAACCTCGCCGGATGAATCGGAAGTATATAATTTAACGCTTTCCAAGGACTGCACCGGCAACGGCGAAAACCTGTGGGTGCCGGAATTTAACATCACAAAGGACTATGATAATGTTCGCGTCAACGGAGGTAAAGAAGTTAACACCAATGTTGCCGGCGTGGCTGCGGAATCGCAGGAATGGTCCCGAATCCAGCATATGTTAGATCCTACCAAGGATGCGCCCGAGTATCACTTTATTGAACTGGAGTTTTATGCACGCACGCAGAATGACAGCTTAAAGCTCGTGGCAAGCTCGAAACTGCAATCCGAAACGGAAGCAAGCGGCGGCGACCTCAGCGCAGCCCCGGCACAGGGCTCGCCTAAGCGCAGTGCTTATGGCGCGTTCAATGTAGACGGTGTGGTCGGCGCTATGAGAGTCGCTATTCTCGGCGAGGCTTGCAACGTCGTCAATCAAGAGTGGGCGCAAACCACCGGCACTGAGGGAAAGATTATTTCCACAGATTGCCCGACAGCTTCCCGTTCCGGCAGAATTAAGCAGGTTTTGTGGTACCCGCGTCCCGATGTCAAGTTAAATATTCCAGATACGCCCCGTGACGTGACAAATTGGAGTCTTACAACAGGTTTAACCGGCGGCGATACTTTTAAAAACAGCTACTATATGTCTAACGGCACCGGTATGGTGTTGGTTTCCGACGATCAGGATGCTAAAACCAAGGTTTCCTCAGCGGCGCCTATGCTGGGAGAAGATGTGAATATTTCCGATTTTAATGACTTTGACCAAAACACGGTGGAGCTGGTTGAAACCAGAAATCAGTATCAAAAGAAATCCGAGTACTATTTGTACAAGTATACTCTGCGTATTTGGATTGAAGGTACCGATTCCGAGGCTCGACGCGCCATGGACGGCGGCCAATTCCAGTTAACACTTAAGTTTGAATAGCCGCAGAGATTCTGCAAGTATAAACAGAAATGAGGTGAGATTATGGGCAGAGGCTTTTTAAACGCATGTCGTCAAGTCGGCAGCGTTTTCGGCACCCACAAAAAGACCGTCCGAAAAATGTTGATGTCTGTAGTCTCGCTCGTTATTGTATCGGTTGTTCTTACCAGCATGACTTTTTCGTGGTTTTCCAACAAAACCTCTACATTGAATATCAACACCTTTACGCTTGACTGCGGAAAGGGTTTACGTGTTAACGACAGCGGTACCAGTCAGCTCAGTTTTTCGCAAGTTGATAAAAATTTAATTCCTGCCTCATCGGTTGACGGAAGAAACCTGTTTTTCCCCACAGACGGCTCGGATTTTTCGTCCGTGACCGAAAACATGACTTTCCGCAGCGCTAATGTGGGCGATAAAAATGAGAATTATATTCAGATCGATTTTACACTTACTGCACAGCAAAATCACACTGCACTTTATATTGATGAAAGTAAGACCGGCATTAAGGTCAGAAACACAAACCCGGTTACCGAATTCAGCGTAACGCAGGCGGCACCGCTTCGCTCGGCGCTGTGGTCATCTACCGCTGAAAACGGCGTACCCAATACGCCGATTGTATTTAACCCGACGGCAAGCACCGTGCGCACGGCTGCTGTTGCTGATGTTGACCGTTCCACCGGCGCGTTTATTGCCAGCGGCAGACAGGTGGCTCACGCGTTCAGCGAGTATTCGTTCGGCGGCACGCCGGTAGCAACCCTTTCGAAGGGTATTGAAACAAAATTTTCCTATATCATTTGGCTTGAGGGCACCGATCCAAAATGTACGGACAGAATCTCTGCTAAGGACATCAAGGTGGATTTGGCGTTTACCACTTCGTGGGATAAAACACAGACGATTCGTTTTGAAGACGGTACCACCGGAACACAGATAAAAACGCTTCTGACACAAGAAAACCCGTATTCACTGGTTCTACGGTATTATGAGGTTGAAAACAACGTGGAGAGCGGTTCCTATACCGATTTTACTATGTATAAATATACCGACGCAACCGATAACAAGGTTTGGTCGTGTAATATTCCGGGCGATATGCGCAAAAACATCTATTTTGTGCTTAAACCGCCGACATCCGTCACAGATAAAACAACATATATTTTCGCTGTCAATGCCGACGGTCAATCGACGCGTGACAGAGGCGCTAATCGCCTTTATGTTGCGGACGGCTTGACGAATGTTGTCGCTGGTCAAACGACTTATAACTGCTACGGTCACTGGATAGCGGTCGGCGACAGCGACGGCTCAGGACACGACAGCGGAGGCGGCTTCGAAGGCGACGACTTCTAATTCATAAAATAACAGATATGGAGGTGACACCGTGAAAAATAAAAGATTTTTGCATTTCGGTTTTATGAAACGCTCGACAAGAAAAAATCTGATGTTGATAGCAGTGTCACTTCTTCTTGTTGTGTTTACAGCGGTCAGCTCTACCATCAGCTGGATTGAGGATGTATCTCAGGTCGAGTTCAGCTCTGACGACGGTCAGCAAACGCCGCTGCACATCGGCAGCAAAATCCTGTATTCGGACGCGGTTATGAAAAACATGACGGCGACCAGCGTCAATCTTAACGAATATTTCAACAAGTCGGGAGACATCCATTTTTCTCCTTGCTTCAGCGACGGTGAAAACTTCTACTTTCCGGTCGAGAAAGGCTCCGGTTATCGTGTCGGCACTAAGGACGACGCGAATGTTAACTACCTCAGCATAACCTTCCGCGTTCGCTCCGAGGGCGCGGCAACCGCGTACTGGTTTGAAAAAACCGGCACCACGGCATATGCTACCTTTAAGGACGGTTCCTCAGCCGCGACCGGCTTGGAAAACAACCTGCGCTGTTCCATCACGGTTGACGGCGCCACCAATGTTTACGCCGTCGGCGGAAAGACCTACCGAACAATTGAGAATAATGCCGTAGCAGCCAAAACCGGTAGAAATATTGATGAGTATAGTTACTATACGGAACAGTTTAATGATGACGGAAGTTCTAACACAAACACAAACAGCGGTTTTCCAAATCAAGGTGGCGGCAATAACCTGAATGGCAATACGCTGTTTACGGTTAATAAATATGACGAACAGAATAAAGCCAGCACGGTCAAGACAGTTACTCTCAAGGTTTGGCTTGAGGGCAACGCAGACGGAACAGCGCCTGTTAGCAGTATTGATTTATCAAACATTAATTTGAATATTGTTTCCGGTTGGGAGAAAAAAAGAAGAATTTATGTTAAAGACGAAACGGTTGACGAAATTGACAATGGAAGCGCAACTGGTGTTCACTGGTTAACAACACAAAATAATCCGACGTTGCATTGGGCGATTAACGGCAGTGAAAGCACTTTGCATTGGGCAAAAAAAGGTAATATAACAAACGCACAGACGCAGTATTTCGATATTCCTGCTGTATACAATAACGCTGGTGCTACGCTGTATCGTTGTAAAAGCACGGGATGGAACACAGGAAATTCACATACTCCCGTAAATTATTGGGATTGCTATCCCACCACATTTCCCAATACTTTTCATAGCGAAACCTATACAGTGTATACTAAAGTATTTGGTTCGTGGGATTCGGTTGCCAGATATGTAGAGTTTATTAACAGTTGTCAATTTAATAATAGTCCATATAACGGTCAGAATCAGTTTACACAACCATATGCGTATATGTGGGACAATTCTACGGATACAGGTGCTGCTGACAGAGTGGTACAAAATGCATCGTGGCCCGGGGTAAAGATGACAAAGCTAAATAAGCAAAAAGATGGATTGGATGTATACGCATTTTATTATAGTTCAATCTTTGACCGAATTATCTTTAATGATAATTATTCACCTTCATCCGCTGCCTACCAAACACATAATTTGAATTTGGATCAGGCAAAGGCTAGTCCTCAGTATTATGTCGGCAAAGTATACGACATGGCGACGCTAAAATGGTATAACGATTTTAATTCGTTGCCCACATATTCAAATTATTCGGTTTACAGTGAACTTTTTAACTCTTCGGATGAAAATAGATATACCGTTTCTCGCATGGTTGTAAATCCCAGTAATAGCAATGAAGTATATTGCAGAGTATATGTTAGATATCAAAGTACGGGAGATAATTTTTACCGTTTTAAGATAATCAAGAACGATCAAACAGAATGGTGGGGTTGGGGACACGACAACACCAGTAATGAATACTGGGAGATTAACGGTCAAATGAGCGGTGATAATCAGCCGACATTGGAAAACGGAAACAATAGTAACGATTTGCGGTTAAAAGCAACAAACACAAATTCCAATTACTATAAGGATGCAAACGGAACCCTACATCCCGGTATTTATGGCTTTTATTTCAACACGTCTACTCATAAACTATGGGTAACAAAAGAGAATCCATAATTGAAAAGGTGGTGATACTATGAAAATTTCAAAGAAGCTTTTGATGGCTGCTGCGTTGTCGGCAATGGTCTTGCTCAGCTGCGTTCCTGCAACATTTTCATGGTATTCCCACAGCAAAGAATACAACGGCACAAAGCTGAATGTTTCAGAGGATAATTTTCCTGTTTCCGTGAAGTCCGCTGCGGATTGTGTTTCTTATGCAACCTATATTTCCAACGAAAAGGGAGAAGCTACCTCCACGGCTGCAAATTACATCAATGTCACACCGGCAGAGAAAGTAAAATATTACAAAACCACCTTTACTAACAGCGGAACCAATGATGTCATGGTGGATTTGGAGACACTCAACCTGCCCAACAACGCTGATTTCAGCATTGGCACTGTTTCTCCTACTATTAACGAAAAAGCATATGCTTCCCGTGCGGTACGTAACAAGGTATCCGACAACACGGTGCGTGTGTATTTTCGTCCTGTTAATGATTTTAAGGCTTACTGGGGCACATATGTCACAGGTGATGTTACTTTTAACACGGGCATTACCAACGATATGAATATTGCCTACAGGTTATCCGGTGATTCAAGTGATACATATAAAAAACTAAACTTATGCGGTACTTCGTATAATTCAAGCACTCCTGCAAATTATTATTTCTATTATGATGTTCCGTCTAATATTGATTATTTTTATTTCTTTAACCACTGGTATATTGCGTCAGATTCTAATAAAGAATGGAATCGCACAATTAACATAACTGATATTACACCGGGACGCCTTTATTATCTTACCGGTCAAAAGGTGGATGAAAAATACAAGGAATATGCAGTCAGTGCTGTCGATACCGATTTGGTAGCCGTCAATCAGTACTACAGCAGTGTACGCATGAGCCACGGAACAGGTGTGTTTTCTGATATTACGCTGCACAAAACCGGCGATGATGAGAATTTTATTCCCGAGTACTATGGCAGCTCTATTGCCTATTCAAGCAGCAACACTACCGTTGCACAGGTTAATAAGGACGGTATCATTACCCCGGTAGGTTATGGCATCGCTACGATAACTACCACCATTACAGGCAAATACGGCGACACGCGCCAGGTGACGACTACTTTGGAAATACCTCAACAGATTTCGCATGTTCCAATCATTAAAAATGTGCGTGTTCCTGCCGGAGAAAGCGTAGCTGTTGATTGGTATGCGCTCAACAAAAGCACCGAAGATACCATGACAACAACAGCATTCCTCTTTACAACATAATCATGAGTTTTAAGAAAAATAGTACTTCAAAGGAAAAGCCCGCAAAGAAAGCGCCCTCAAAGGTTTTGAGGGCTTTTCGTATTGTAAAAAATGTTTTGTTCGGCGTCATTTTTGCCTCGTTGATTATACTGATGATTATCATTCTTACAGCGCGCATTAACGGCGAAACCCCAAAGCTGTTTGGACGTGCGGTATACCGCGTCAGTTCAGCCAGCATGGTGCCCTATCTCAAGGTGGGCGATATCATCTTATGTGAGGATTGCGATCCTATGACCTTGAAGGAGGGCGATGTCATCACCTACAACGGTACCTCCGGGCAGTTTGCCGGCAAGCGCGTCACCCATCGCGTGGTAAAAGCGCCTTATTTTAACCCCAGCGACGAAAAATACTATCTGATGACAAAGGGCGATGACAATCCAACCGAGGATTCGCCGATTGAAATATCGCAGGTCACGGGAAAATATGTGCAGAAGATTGATTTTCTCAAATCCATTTATGATTTCTTCATCACGCCATGGGGCTTGCTTACGGTAATAGCGATTATTCTTTTGGCGTTTTCCAGCGAAATCTATAACCTAATCCGCGCTGTTCTCGGACTGGATGCAGAGAAAGAAGAAAACATTCAGGAGGTTATTGACCGGGTGCAGCGGGAAGACGCCGAGGAGCAAAAACGCTTGCTTGAAAAGCAGCAGCAGGCAGTGGCGAAGAAACAGCATAAAGCCATAAAAAAAGGTGCTTCGCTGCAAGGAAAGCTCAGGCGGAAAAAGTAATGGTTTTCTCTCTGATAGAAAGTTGTCTACTTTCTATCAGAGAATAGTATTAAACCTGTGATTAACGGTAAAGTATAAAGCCTTTCTACACAAGAAAGGCTTTTTGTTTTTGTGTAGTTTCCCAATGCGATTGTAGGATAGTCCAAAAACAAGAAAACAAAATTATGCAATCATACAATTCGAGGGAATCTTGTACAAAAATATTTATTACTTCTTGTGATTTTAAAACTTATATGCTAAAATTATTGTATATAATTATGGGAAAATATGCTCATTTATGTTTAATGGTTGCATGATTTAATAAATTGTTATCCCCGCTATGGAGGTATTGGTATGAAGCTTTCTATGAAACGAACTCAAAAATCGGTCATTTCTGTTTTGCTGACGCTGTGCATGCTTGTGTCCTGCGTTACCGTCGCTTTAATCCCCACCGGCGCAGCGCAGGTGGAGAGTGAATCGGTGGGCGGCTCATGGATTGCTTTTAAGCGTTTATATTTTGGTGTTCCAACCGCGTGGTCCAACAGCTTTAATAACGTGTATGCTGCTGCCAGACAAACAGGTGGCTATTGCGTTATACTGGGTAAACTGACAGAGCAAGTTGCGGGAAGCCGCATTTACGGAACCACTACAGGGCAAAACATTGACCATAGTTCGTGGGGAGATGAATACTTGTATATATTTGCGACTAACTCATCTTACACAGTGGGATCTGGATACAGTAGTCTTTCTACTATTTACGCTACCAGCACCACTTCATCATCAATGGTTAACGTAACTTCTTTAAATAATACGGCAAATAACTATTTTATCTATCCTACTTCTAATGCTAATGGTGCCGGGATTAGCTCCAGATGGAATAACTATGGTGATATGGGATATTTAGGAACAGATGGTACGATTGCAAGTGGGCAAGGAGAAACACCTTACGCGCAGCAATATACTACGTGCAGCACGGGAGGTTCTGCAACAATTAGCGGGTACAGAATCACAGCTAATAGTGCTGCGAGTTTTTCATCTCATAGCAGTACGTCAGGTCAACTGGGATGTCTTGTTGGTTCAAAAGTAACCATAACAGCCAATCCTTCATCAAACTATACTTTCAGCGGCTTCTACTCAGATTCTTCTTATTCTACAGAAATCACTTCTGGCGTGTCCGGTAATACATATACCTATACCATAACGTCATCCTCTGCGAAAAGAGTATATTTAAAGTTTTCGGCGAGTGAAACCACTTATTCTGTCGCTGTTCAATCTGAGGACATAAGTAAAGGAACAGTGGCGAGTGCTTCTGTTTCAGCCGGTGCAACTACCGCAGTTACCATTCCCACCGCAACGCCTGCCTATGGCTATAAATTCAAGCAGTGGGTAGCGACATCGCCGGCTACCATTGTCGCCAATGGCACAAGTGCCGATACCGCAACGGTAAAGGCGACAGGCTCGGGCGGTAAAGTGACCGCTCAGTTCGAACCTGACGACAGCTTGGAGCTCTATATTGCCGGTCGTTTCCATATCTGGGACGGCAGCAATTGGATTAACTCATTTGACTCAGGCGACTGGTCAACTACCGGTGATGATAATATTCAGTTCACCTTCGACAGCAGTACCAATAAATATATGGTTGAAACCAACGCAAGCATCCACGAGTTATCCACTAACATTAGCAACATAGCGCCTTATTTCTTTGTCTATGATAAGACCAATCAAAAGGGATGGCATCCTACAAGCGGCGTTACTTTTGGCTTAAACAATACCACTGCCGACCTAACAACAGATAATAGTACACATAACGTTCGTTTTAACGACACTGCCACCGATTCGCCCGTTGTCCTTTATTTTGATGCGACAACGAAAACGTTAACCTACAGCACGCCTTCCTATTTCGACATCACCTGCAGCGATGCCACCGGCGGCACAGTGACTTCTAACCCCGTCAGACAAAAGGCGAACGAAACGGTCACCCTGACCTTAACGCCTTCCGAGGGATATCAAGTGGGAACCGTTACCGTCACCAAAGCCGGCGGCGGCACGGTTTCGCTCAGCGGATCCGGCAATACGCGCACCTTCGCCATGCCTGCCGATTCCGTTACCGTCAGCGCGACCTTTACGGAAATCACCCATATCATTCATGTGCGGAAGCGGTTTTATCAAAGCGACGGCACAACGTTGATTTCCACCGATTCAACCGACACGCAGACGATTTCCGGCGCCGGTATTACCACGGCACAAACGGTTAACGCGGCTCCATCGGTATCTTACTACACCTTCAATAAATTCACGCGGCCGACAGGCGTTACATTGAAATCCGGCGACGAGAACACCGCCGATGCTATCACCGTTAACGCTACCGTCGATGATGCCATCATTTATATTGATTACAAGGAAACCCTCTACACCCTGACGCTTAAAAACCAAGACAGTCACGGTACCATCAAAAAGAACGGAACATCTGCCGCGATTACCTCCATTCAGGTGGGTAATATTACCGGCGTAACGCTGGTGGCAACGCCGACAACCGGATACGAGTTTGCCGGCTGGGAAAAGACCACGAATGAGTCGGCAATCACCATCGGAAGCCCATCCAGCACGACGTCCACCTTTAAAATTTCCGGTAATGCAACGGTAACGGCTAAGTATAATGCAACGCAGTTTACAATCAGCGCTTCCGGCAGCCCGGCGGCAGGCGCAACTACTTTGATTACGACCGATATAAACGGAAACACTAAAACCGGCGGCATCTATCAGGATTTGTTTGAAATTCGTGTCACGGTGAATGCTGCGGACGGATATGCATTGGCAGATAATCCTATCTCCTTCCAAAGCGGTACAGGATATGCCACACCTGCACTGCAAAGCGGATATCCAAAACCTTCCGGCAACACAACAATCTATCGCTATAAGCTCGGCAACGGCAACGCGGTGGCTACCGTCAGCTTTAAAGCTGCAAAGCCTACGATATCCAATGTTCAAATCAAGAATACCACTTTTACCTTTGCAACGCCCGGCAGCCCGACGGAGAATTATTATTTGCAGCCGACAGAGGTGAAGGCGACAACCGATTCCTTCTCAACGCTCGGCTATAGCACCGGCGCAGCCAATCCGACAGGCAAAGCTTCCGGTGATGCTGTATCAATGACACAGCCCACGATAACGCTGAACGCGGAGGATGCTACCGCAGATTATACGCTTACCATTACCGCAACCAATGCGCCGCCCGGTGTGACAGAAGCAGCAACGAAAACAGCAAGCTATACGATTCGGGTAAAGTTTAACGATGCCCAAAAGCAATATTTTAAACTTCGAGAGCTATGCAAGCGCTGCGTGCGGACAGAAAGCACCTCCAACAACCCCTACTACACCGAAGGGGCGCCGATTGCGGCATATAACACAGCTTCCGCTGCGGCACAAACCTATCTTAACCAAGGTTATCCTGCTTATAACGCAACCGCGGAGGATACCACCGCGGCAGAGGAGCAATATAACAGCTTTAAAACGGCATATGAGAATTTGATGAAATATGCCAAAAAGACGACTGTATATGTGTTGACAAAATATGCACGCGCGGAAGCCAACCCTGTATACTTCCATGTCAACAGCAACGGCAACAACGATGATTGGAATCATTTTAAAATGTACGATTACGGCGCTGACGCTGTGACCAATGATACCTACAAAACGACATTTGCCGGTACCTTCACTGCCTCCGGCGCTAGCCGTTATTTGTATTCGTTTACCTTCACGGGACATATGAGCTTTATCGTTTGGCGCGGCACAAGTGCAACCGATACACAGATGGACAACAGTGACAAGCTGACCAGCGATGTTACCAATGTAACAGCGTTTAAGGATTATTATATCAATGTGTATAATACCAACGTCGGCAGCACAGCTGTAAATAGCGCGGTTGACTATGTTGATTTCAACCACACGTTTGCTTCCGGCAAAAAGTTCTTGGAAATCAACGACGAGAGATCCGCCGCGCAAATCAAAGCCCTGTTCAGCATCACACCTGTCAGTTCTTTGATCACCTCGCCCGGCATTACCGTTACCAATACAGCGTTTACCATTGAAGGTCCTGTCGATAAGGGGGATCATACAACCGTTGATCTGACAGAAGAAAACTTCATTGCGAAAAAGCAAGGCAGATATATTGTGAAATATACCACCAAATTCGGCACGGACGCAAGCGGCAGCGATATCACAAAAACACAGGAAATGACGCTGTATGTTGCGTTTGACGATGTGACCGTATATGTGGATATGAACGACAACATCGGCACGCCGATTCTTAATTTCAAGTATTGGCAAAAAAATGAGCAGCCCGTTGTGCAAGGTGCTGACGGTGCAGCAGAGGCGTATTTGCCATATGAAATGGATTTGGTAACCGGCAGTGAATCCATCTATAAATATACGGTCAAAACCTCTAAGCTGAAGTCGGACTATCTGCTTAACTTTGATGCGAATAATCCGCTCAACATCAGCTATATCACAGTTGAGCGCACTAACTACAGCGGCACCGGCAATGCCGGCTTTGATATCCTCAGCGAGGCGAGAATCACAGGCGAAATTTGGTTTAAGGCAAATTCCACTCATATGACCACCTTCAAAACCATTTCCTGCGGCTCCGTTACCAAAAGCTTTGCGGCAGTGACAACCGGAGGCACCCTGCTGTCCGCAGCCGTGAATTTGCTGCATGGAACGGGTATCAACACGGATGTTGACGAGGTTTACAAGGCGCAGTACGCCGGTTTGTATAAGCTGGAAGGCGCAGCGGCATACATGAATAACTTCCACTATGTGCTCAACGCGTCTGTCAACAGTGAGGTAAAGCTGGGAAGCGATACCTATGCCTTCGACAAGTGGATAGCTGTTTCCAGCACAAATGTTACCTACACCCCGAATGAAAACACCGGCGTTACAACCGTTACTTATACCAACGGTAAGGATAAGGGCGCGGAACAGGAGCTCACCTTTACCAGGGCGGATGAATATGGTGACGGCGAAAATGATGTTACCTATATCGCGGTGTTCAAGCAGGTGAGCAGCGGACAGCCGGTGCGTGTGGAAATCACCTACAAGTTTAAGGATTTCGACACCTCCGATGGCAACTATGTGTACGACGGCACCTTGGATAAGAACGGAAATATCGCCAAAACCGTTGACGCCGACTACACCAAAACCGTAACCACCACATACACCGACACAGCGGCGGCTGAAGCGGCCATCAACGCAATTGCGCAGGCAAATGCGCCGCATATCAAGAGCAACTATTTTGATTATAGTTATAAAGCGAATTCAGCCACAAAAGTCAAAACGCAGGCAGATGAGAGCAAGCTGGTGATTACCGCAGAATTGACCGAAACACCGCATCCGTATACCATTATTTTGAAAAAAGGCGATACGCTTGTGGATACCTATACCGGATATTTCCAGCAGCCGGTTAAGCTGGCTTCGGGCGGCTGCACCAACCCTGTTTGGAAGGACAGCAGCGGCAATATCATCGGTTCCGGAGCAACCGGCTCCACCTTTGCCGCACGCTATGTTTCCAGCCGCAACGAAGAGGACGGAAGCACTGATTGCCAGATTATTAAGGTAGAAAACGGCACAAGCGCGGCGGCAAACAACACGTCTGTTGTTTCCAATGCCTATACGGAGGTATATTACACCGACAACGGTACGGAAATGCTGCGACACAACTTCTATATCATTGATTATTGTACAGAAGGCAAGCTCGTAGGCGGCGGCGTGCTGTTTGCTACTACCGACGCCACAACCGGCAATTACCGCCAGACTAATGCGGGCACTGCTTTGGCAGATGCGACCAGCCGCGAAAACTTTATTTCCGGTATTCTCGGCACAGATTTCACCACCGAGTACACAGCACAAACCATTAACAATGTCGGTTTCCGTTACAAGCCCTTCAAAAACACGGAGGATGTATACCGTTACTCTGATGACCTTAAGGCATACATAACCCTGTATGAGGGCACCAACGTGAACAGCGATAGCTATGACAACCAGAATTTGAGACTTTTCTCGTTCATGATTTACGACAACAACGGAAACAATGTAATTGTGCCGTCCGACGGTTATGCTGAGGTCGCAAGATACCAGCCGCAAAATTAATCATTCTGATAAAAGCGGAGGCTTTTGCTTCCGCTTTTTATCCGTATAACGGAGGAAGGCTATGAAAGCACCAAAACGAATTCTATGCGCCGCGCTTTGCGTGGCGCTGACAGCGGCAGCGCTTTGCGCCGGCAGCCTGACGGCGTTTGCCGACACCTTTTTTACGGAGGGCGATTTCCGCTTTGCTGTCATGTCCGGCAACGTGCTGGCGGTGGCGGCATACAACGGCGACAGCACCGACGTCACCCTGCCCGAAAGCGTCGGCGGCAGAGCGGTGACGGGCGTCTACAAAAACAGCTTCCAAAACACAGCGGTGCAGTCGGTTACGATTCCCGAGGGCTACACCTTCATCGGCAGCTTTGCCTTCAGCGACTGTCAAAGCCTAACAGCGGTTGCGCTGCCCGACAGCCTGCAGACGGTCGGCATCATGGCGTTCAGCGGCTGCACATCTTTGCAGTCAATTGATTTATCGAGCGAAAACCTGTCAACCGTGTCCTTTGCCGCCTTTAACGACTGCCAATCGCTTGCCGAGGTGACGTTCGGCGACAACCTTGACACACTCGGCGAAAACGCTTTTGCCAATTGTGTTTCCCTGCAAAGTCTGACGCTTCCCGCCGCGCTGACGGCAATTCCCGAATACGCCTTTTACAACTGTCCGCTGATGGACGTCTATGTGCCGGAAACCGTGACGTTTATCGGCGAAAACGCCTTTGCGCCTGCCAACGCCATCGTCGCCTTTGAGGGCACCGCCGCGGCGGAATATGCCGCAGACAGCGGCGCGGACAACGTGCGGATACTCCGGAAAATCATGGGCGACGTCAACTTTGACGGCGTGGTCAATGTCAACGACGTGACCGAGCTGCAGCGGATAGCAGCCGAGCTGCGCCCCGTATACGCATGGGAGAAGATAGTGGCGGACGTCAACGGCAGCAAGGACGTCAGCATAGACGACGCAACGCTGATACAGCAGTTTTTGGCGGAATATGACGTGGCGTTTGTATCATGAGCTTCTATGATAAAATCTACCGAGCGGTGCGGCAGATACCGCGCGGAAAGGTGGCGACCTACGGGCAAATCGCTTCCATGGCAGGCAACGGCGGCGCGGCGCGCGTCGTCGGCAACGCCCTGCACGTGAATCCGGCTCCGGGCGTGATCCCCTGCCACCGTGTCGTCAACGCGCAGGGCAGACTTGCGCCGCACTTCGCCTTCGGCGGCGATGAGGAACAGCGCCGCTTGCTGGAAGCTGAGGGCGTGGAGGTGTGCGATCACCGCGTCGATTTGAAAAAATATCAATACAGGTCAGAATAACGCGTTTGCCGATCCGCTTTGGAAAGGCGGACGTCGTTGATGATTTTGTGCGTGGAGGGTAAAATGAAGCTTCTTATCACGGGCGGAACTACATTTGTAAGCAAATTTGCGGCGGAATACTTTGCGGCAAAAGGGAATGATGTAACGGTGCTGAACCGAGGCAGCCGAAGTCAGGTCGCGGGCGTGCGGCATATTTGCCGCGACAGGCTTCGCTTAGACAGTGCGCTGCGCGGAGAACACTTTGACGCGGTGCTTGATGTTACCGCCTACACTGAGGAGCATATCAGAACACTGCTTTCGTCCGGAGTTTCGTTTGACGATTATGTGTTCGTCAGCTCAAGCGCGGTTTATCCCGAAACAAATCCGCAGCCGTTTACCGAGGAACAGCCTTGCGGAGCAAATAAAATATGGGGCGGCTATGGCGTCAACAAGCTGAGCGCGGAGCGGTTTTTGCAGGCGCAGGTCCCCGGGGCGTTCATTCTGCGACCGCCGTACTTTTACGGTACCTACGAAAACCTCTACCGTGAGGCGTTTCCTTTTGACTGCGCAATGCTCAACCGTCCGTTTTATCTGCCGCGAAAGGGCGAGATGAAGCTGCAATTCTTCCACGTTTCAGACTTTTGCCGTTTTGTGAACATTTTGCTGGAAACGCATCCCGAAAACCGGGTTTTCAACGTCGGAAACAGTGAGGCGGTGACCGTAAGGGAATGGGTGACGCTTTGCTACAGAGCGGCAGGAAAGGAGCCGCGCTTTGTTTGTGTCGATAAAAGCGTGCCGCAGCGCGACTATTTCTGCTTTTATGATTACGAGTATGTGCTGGATGTATCAAAACAAAACCGCCTGATGCCGCAAACTGTTCCGCTTGAGCAGGGCTTGAAGGAAGAATTTGTTTGGTACCGTGCGCACCGCGACAGTGTATACGATCGCAAGCCGTACCTTGACTTTATTGACAACCGGATGAAATGAAAGGCGTAAACCGGTAAAAAGAACCGGCAGCGCGGAAATTTGCATTTTTCCGCGCTTTGTGTTATAATATCGGTGATTGATGTGTAATACTATTCCTTCATAAAAGTGTTTCTCTTTTGAAGGAAAACCGCTCATTTGCGCTTGACGGCGCAAATGCCGTTTCATACGATCCCAAGCGCTTTCGCTGTGGCTTTTCAGGCTGCTGACGGGATCGGTATAATTGTGACTCTGGAGAGGTACGATGGATTACAAATTAATTGCGCTCGACATTGACGGCACACTGACCAACTCGAAAAAGGAGATAACTCCGCGCACGCGTTATGCGCTGCTGGAGGCGCAGGCGCAGGGAAAGCGCCTTGTTTTGGCGTCCGGCAGACATCCGATCGGGGTTTATCCGATCGCCCGCGATTTGTGCATGGACAGCTACGGCGGTTATATTATGTCCTTTAACGGCGGCAAGATCATTGACTGCACCACCGACCGCACGATCGTCACCAAGCTGTTTCCGCGAGAGTATTTGCCCGACATCATCAGCGTTTTGCAGGACTCGAACATCACGGTCATAACGTGGGATGACAAGCGGATCTTCGCTAACGACACCGTTAACGACTACACATATGTGGAAAAGGACGTTTTGAAAACCGAAATGGTGGTCGTTGAGGATTTTGTTTCCAAAATCAAGTTTGACATCAACAAAATTTTGCTGGCAGGCGAGCCCGACGAGCTGGACGAATATCAAAAGATCCTTTCCAAACGTTACGACGGCTTGCTTGAGATTTATAAAAGCGCGCCGTACTTTTTGGAGCTGATGCCCTTTGGAGTGTCTAAGGGTTCAATGCTTCCTTTGCTGCTCGACCATCTTGGCATAAACCGCGACGAGCTTATGGCGTTCGGCGACCACTACAACGATCTTACAATGATCGGTTATGCCGGAATGGGCGTGGCGATGGGGAACGGCGAGGCCGAGATAAAGAAGATCGCCAACTATGTTTGCCCGTCCAACGACGATGACGGCATTGCGGAAACGCTGAACAAATTTGTGTTAAAGTAATGTGAAAGAGCGGCGCTGCTGCTCTTTTGTTTTGCAGCACGGAAGCCTTACGATAACATTTGCCTTTTTTTAAAAAGTATGTTATAATAATAAATCAAGGTATATTTTTGTAAATAATTCGAGAGAGGAAGTGATTGAAATGATGCAAACCGATTGGGATTATTCCGATATTATCCCTGAAATCCATGTTCTTGCCGACAAAATGGAAGAAAATTCCAAAATTGACGTGGATTTGTACAAGAAGTACGATGTTAAAAGAGGTCTGCGCGATATTGACGGAAAAGGTGTACTGACCGGCCTTACCGACATTTCAACCATTAAACAGAACGAATTGATTGACGGCAAGCTTGTGCCGTGCGACGGCGTGCTGTCCTATCGCGGTTATAATGTTGTGGATATTGTAAACGGCATTATGAAGGATAACCGCTTTGGTTTTGAAGAAGTGGTTTATCTGCTGCTGTTCGGCGTAATGCCCAACGCGGAAGAGCTTAAAAGCTTCAAAAAGCTGCTGGTGCGCTACAGAACTCTGCCGCAGAATTTTGTGCGCGACGTCATTCTTAAGGCGCCCAGCCAGGATATGATGAACACCATCGCGCGCAGTGTGCTGACGCTGTTTTGCTATGATAAAAACGCGAACGATACCTCAATCAGCAACGTGCTGCGACAGTGCATCCAGCTGATCTCCGTTTTTCCGCTTTTGTCGGTATACGGCTATCACGCGTACAATCATTATTTGAACGATAAAAGCCTATATATCCACTACGCGGAGCCTACGATGTCAACGGCGGAGGTGATCCTCTCGCTTCTTCGTCCCGACCGCAAATACACCGAGCTTGAGGCAAAGGTGCTGGATATGGCGCTGATCCTGCATATGGAGCACGGCGGCGGTAATAACTCTACCTTTACGACGCACGTTGTCACATCCTCCGGCACCGACACCTATTCGGCGATCTCGGCGGCGCTGGCTTCACTTAAGGGTCCCAAGCACGGCGGCGCGAACGTCAAGGTGTTTGAGATGTTCGAGGATCTGAAGAAAAACGTCAACGACTGGACAGACGACGAAGCGATCGAAAACTATCTTGAAAAGCTGCTTGACCGCAAGGCGTTTGATAAAAAAGGTCTTATCTACGGAATGGGACACGCGGTGTATACCATCAGCGACCCGCGCCAAAAGGTTTTGAAGGGCGCTGTGCAGACGCTGGCGCACGTGGAGGGCTACTCCAAGGACTTTGATCTGTATGAGCGCGTCGAGCGTTTGGCGCCGATCGTCATCGGCAGAAAGCGCAAGATCTATAAGGGAGTCGCCTCGAATGTCGATTTTTACAGCGGCTTGCTGTACAGTATGCTCGACATTCCCTGCGAGCTGTATACGCCGTTGTTTGCCACCGCGCGTATTGCCGGCTGGAGCGCCCACCGTATGGAGGAGCTGATAAACTCGGGCAAGATAATTCGTCCGGCGTATATGAGCATCTCTACGGAAAAGACGTACATACCGCTGAACGAAAGATAACAGCGCCAAAGGCGCCTGATTTCGCCTTTGAAAAAAGCGTATTTATATATTCTGTTATCAGCGGCGGAATGGAGAAGCTTCCGATAAAGTAAAAAAAAGGCGGCCGCTAAGGTCGCCTTTATTGCGTAAGGACGGATGAAAATGAAAGAGATTATGCGTTGGCAGCGGCTTGTGCATTACGCCGCGGCAATGATCGGCGGATTTTGGGGCGGATATACCATATTCAATCATATGGACATCTTCGGAAACGCCCAGACAGGCAATTTGATCAAAGCGGTCCTCAGCTCCGCGGAGGGCAAATTTGCCTTTGTGGGCTGGATGCTCCTCAGCTTTTTGGTGTATGCAGCCGGCAATGTGTTTTATGTGTTGGTGCGCCGAAGGGTATCGGTGAGTATGAAGATAGTCAGCCTGATCTGTTCAAGCGCCGCCGTAATCTTGACCGGCGCGATCGCTGATGTGGCGCCAAATGACTTCGTTGCCTGCTACCCCCTGATTTTTGCCGCGCCCGTTCAGTGGAACGCCTATAAAATCGCCAACGGCAACTCCAGCTCTACCATTTTTTCTTCCAATAACGTGCGGCAGGCGGTTATGCTGACCACGAACTACTGCCTCAGCCGCAACAGCCGCACCGCCGCAAAAGCGCGGTTTTACTGGCTGACGCTGCTTGCGTTTCATATCGGCGTGGCGTTTTCCGGATTTATGAGCCTGCTTGTCGGATTGCAAAGCATTTGGCTTTGCTTTGTGCCGATCCTGCTTACCACGGCGGCATATTGCGTCTATCAAAACGAAAAGCTCCGCGTAGCCGCGCTTGTAAGCGCATAACAAAAAAGCCGGGAAAGCCCGGCTTTTTGAGTATCATTCCTTCAGCTTGTTCAGCTTTTCGATCTGCTTTGCCCGCTTGTAGCGGTAAAGGATGTTTTCCGCCCACTCGCTGTCGATTTTTATAAAACCCTTAAGTCGCTTGTCCTTAACGGCAAAGCGCTCGACAATATCCTTGGACTTTCCGTAGATCTCCAGACGCGCGGTCTGCACATATGGTGTGCGCTCGTCGCCTGTGAAGTAAGTGAAGCCCATTGTGTTGCTTTCGCGGTCGTACATCGACAGATAGCCGTCGTGAACCTCGACGCCGCCAAGCTTTTTGGAAACCGTCTGGCTGATCGCGACCTTGGTAAGCTCTACAGCCATATCGTCAAGGCGTGACTCAAAAATAAAAATCTTTTCTTTAAAAGAATTAAAATCAGATACGACGCGCTTGCTTATGTTGCGCAGATTGCTGTATTTTTCCTCAAGCTCCTTGTCGCAAAGCTGAAAACGCTCGATTTTGGGAATCAAATACACCATAAAGCGGTGCTTCATATCGTTGTAGAGGATTGGGTAGGTAAGACGCGCGTTGTAGCCGCAGGACGGACACGCCCACGCGAACAGCTCGCCGTTGAGCACCTTGGCGCGGTACTCTTTGTTTTTTGCGACGTTGACGCTGGTAAAGATCTCCGCTTTGCCAAGCTCGCCGCACATAGGGCAGACAACTGCCTTGTTAACCTTGTTATCAGCCATTTTTGCCGTTCCTTTCGGGGAAAATATGAATCAATCAACTTCATTATAACAATTAGTTGGATTTTTCACAAGTAAATTTTAAAAAAATATTGATTTTATCGTGATAATCTGTCATAATATTAAAGTATTCAATGGTTTGGATCGGGAGGTATTTTAAATGACATTTATTGATACATTAAAAGACGGAGTTAATACCGCGGTGGAAGCTATTTCGAATGTGGCGCAGACGTTGTTTGAAAAGCAGCGTGCCGCGGCGCGTCTTAACCGTCTTAGATCGGTGATGAAAAGCGAAAGCGAGCTGATGAACCGCGCGTATATCGCATTGGGAAAAAGCCGCTATGAACAGCTTAAAAAGGGTGAAAAGCCCTCTGCCGAGCGTGAAGAAAAGCTTATGGAGCTGATCGACAACTGCAAGGCAAAAATCGCGAAGGCGAGAAACCGCTATCGTGAGATCGTTGAAAGCAGAAACGAGTTTTTGTTTCAGTCTGCAGCGGATACCGAGGAAGAGCCTTACGAGAAAAAGGATGTTGTAGACATCACCGTTGCCTGCTCTAACGAAAACGAGTATACGTCCAGTCCGTTTGAACAGTCCGCCGAGCCGGAAGCGGCGCCTGCCGAGGCTGTTCCGGAGGATAATGAATCGCCCGCGGAAGAATTGTTTTGATGTTATCAAATCAAAAGCTGTTTAATTAAGCAATGTTGAAAAAGCACCCTGAGGGGTGCTTTTTATTGTGCGCCGAAAAAACAAAAAGGCTGTCAAAAAGGTTTGACAGCCGCTTTTGTTGAAATTGTGTTTTAAATTGTTTTGGGTAATTAGCAGAAGAAAACGTCCATTTCGCTCTCTTCGCCGTCAGCTACGAAGTAAGCCTTGCTTTCTTCGGGCTTGAGGTAAACAGCAATTTCCTTTGCGTCTTTGCCGTAGGTAGCCTTAACGTTAGCTACAACCTCGTCGATAGAAACCTGAACGCCGCCGAACTCTACAAAGAAGTTGACTTTTGCTTCAGCAGGCTTTTTGGGAGCGGCTTTCTTAGCAGGAGCTTTCTTGGCAGGAGCCTTCTTAGCAACCTTCTCAACCTTTTCCTCTACAGCCTCAGCAGCCTTTGCAGCAGCCTTGGTTACTTTTTCCGCAGCCTTTGTTACCTTTGTTTCTTTTTCCGCTGTCTTAGCAGCAGCCTTTTTTGTTGCCATCAAAAATCCCTCTTTCCAGTTTTTTGATTAGTATCATACTGATATGCAAATAAAAGCAGACAGCCTGTGGGAATTTACCAGCCAAAGGAATCTGCTTTTAATTGCATACCAATATTTTTAGTTTCCTTTGACTGTACCCACATTATACATTTATCCGAAATATTTGTCAATCATTACAAATTATTTTTGTCGGTTAGTACATATTTTAAGAAAATACAAATTTCAGTTGGTTAATTTTAACAATATACTTTGCGATAATTTGTCAATTATACAATATTGACAGCTGTGGGCGCCGGATTTGTTGAATTTTTTTCGTCTCTATGGTACAATGTGACGGTACGGGGAGGGTCAAGTATGTTTTTGGAAAACTTCATTTTAATCGCCCAACAGGTGCTTGTGCTGTTTATTTTGATCGCGGTCGGCTTTGCCTGCGGCAAGCTTGGCGTTTTGACGGAACACGCCTCAAAAAAGATGACGGACATTGTACTGTATATTGTCACGCCCTGCGTTATGGTGAACGCCTTTCAGCGCGAGTTTTCAATTGAGCTGCTTGGTCAGGTCTTTTTGGCGGCAGGCATCGCTGTGGCTGTTTTGACGTTTTCCATTTTGCTTGTAAAGCCGATTATCCGAGAAAAAAACCTTGCGCGCAAAAAGGTGCTCCAATTCGCTGTCATTTTTTCCAACTGCGGCTTTATGTCCCTTCCGCTGCAAAAAGCTTTGCTCGGCGACGACGGTCAGTTTTTCGGCTCAATTTTTGTCGCTGTTTTCAATGTGTTCTGCTGGACATACGGTTTGGTGGATATGAGCGGCGACCGCAAACAGCTTTCAATTAAAAAGCTGGCGCTCAATCCGGGTATCATCGGCGTTGTGGCTGCGATCATCCTGTTTGTCTGTCGTGTGCAGCTGCCGGTATTCATCGGCGAACCGGTGCGTCATCTTGCAAATCTGAACACGCCTATCCCGATGCTGATAATCGGTTTTTATTTGTCTGGCGCCGACTTCAAAAAAGCGTTTACCGACGGCGTTGCCTACATAGCCATGGGACTGCGGCTGGTGATCATTCCGACAGCGGTGCTGTTTTCAATGATCCCGTTCGGGCTTGACCGAAATATGGTCATCGCGTACGTGATCGCCTGCTCCGCGCCGACGGCGGCAACAACGACGATGTTCGCCGCCAAGTTCGACCGCGACGTCACGCTTTCCGTAAACATTGTCACCGCGTCTACGCTGCTTTCGATCATCACCATGCCGCTTGTTGTTTCGCTGGCGTACACGGTTTGCCCGATATAAAAGGAGGTCACTATGCCCAGAAGCTCCCGTCAAAAGGAAAAGCTGCTCTATCTGCAAAGGATAATGCTTCAAAAAACCGACGAAAATCACGCGCTGACCGTCAATGAGATCAAGGATCTGCTGGCGGCAAACGGTATTCAAACCGAACGCAAGGCGCTTTATGATGATTTGCAGATTTTGGAAACCTTTGGTCTTGACATTTGCAAAACACGCGACACCACGGTGCGTTACTTCGTTGGAAACCGCGATTTTGAGATCCCCGAGCTTAAGCTGCTGGTGGACGCGATCCAAAGCTCGAAATTCATTACCCACAAGAAAAGCCTTAAGCTGATAAAAAAGCTTGAGGGACTTGTAAGCGAAAACGACGGAAAGCAGCTTCAGCGCGAGGTGGTCGTCAGCAATCGCGTAAAAACATTTAATGAACAAATCTACTATAATGTTGATGAGATCCACAACGCGATCAACGGGAACAGGAAGATCTCATTCCAATATATGAAATGGGAGGTAGACTTTGCCGACAGCCGCAAAATCGTCAAAAAAGAGCGTCATCCCGGTAAACGCTATATAATTTCACCCTTTGCGCTGTGTTGGGACGACGAGAATTATTACCTCGTCGGGTTTGACTCTGAGGCTGAAATGATCAAGCATTTCCGAGTTGATAAAATGGAAAAAATATGTATAACCGATTCTTTGCGGGACGGTTTGGATAAATTTTCAAAATTCAACCTGGCGCATTATTCAAAAAGCGTGTTTTCGATGTTCGGCGGAGAGGAAAGCGAGGTCAAGCTCAGCGTTGACAACCAATTGATCGGCGTGATGGTTGACCGCTTTGGCTCTGATATTTTTATCATTAAAGAGTCAGAAACCAGTTTTATTATTAACATAAAGGCGGTACTGAGCCCACAGTTCTATGCATGGCTTTTCGGTTTGGGACAAAAGGTAAAGATTTTATCGCCCGAATCTGCCGTTTCTGCTTATAAATCGCAAATTGAGGATATAAAGGCGCTTTATAATGGCTAAAAAATATTTTTGTTGTCGATTGATATTAAAATAACAAAAAACTATTGACAAAGCAATTTTTAACTTGTATTATAGTATTGAGATAGATAAGTATATTTTTATGAGGTCAGCTGCGTCAAACGTATATATTATTTAAGGAAAGGGGTGTAGAAAATGAGCTTGGAATTGTTAAATTCCACATCGGCGTCTAACTCGGTGTTTCGTGTTGTTTGCGGTCAAATGGTGCTTACCGACAAGCAGTATCTGCACAACGAAGCGGTGTTTGGCATTGTAAATGAGGGTTCTTTGCAAATCAACGTCGACGACCGTTCGGAAACATTGGAAAAGGGGACTATCTACTTTGTTTCTCCCAACAGAAAGTACCGTTTCCAAAACTATGACGGCGCTGTTGTGGAGATCATCAGTCTTAACTTTTCAAACGCTACGGCAGTCAGTCAGGACTATATTCCGCAAAGCATCATTCGAGCACTTGTAAACGGGAACTGTTCGTCGTTTGCAAAAGTATCCCCCGGCGAAAGCAGTTATTCTTTTATGCATGAAGCGCTTATTGCGGTAAAAAAAGCGGAAGAGGAAAAGGCAGAGTACTTCCAGCTTCAGGTCTACAGCAAGATGTATGGTCTGTTCTTTGAGCTGTTCTCAAACAAATACGTCAAAATTCTTGACGTTGAAATGAGAAGCAAAAAGTACCGCGCGCTGTTGCGCGTCACTCACTACATTGACGAGCATTACAGTGACGGCGTTTCTTTGGAGGAGGTTGCAGATGCAACCGGTATCAGCCGCTACTATGTTTCGCATTTGTTCAAGGAGCTGATGGACAACACGTTTGTCGGCTATGTCAACGAGCTTCGTCTTAATCACGCGGCTATGTTGCTGGCGACCACCGACAGCCCGATTATTGAGATCGCCTCAAAATCCGGCTTTAACAATCTGTCAAACTTCAATCGTGCCTTTAAGATGTATTTCGGCAAAACGCCGTCCGCATACCGAAAGGGCTGACGCAAACTGATCACATATCAAAAATAACCTCAAACGCTGTCCGGTTGTTCGACCGGACGGCGTTTTTCCTTTAAAAACCGGAAAAAAAGATGAAATCTTTTGATTATCATATTATCGATTTTGTGTAAAATTTAACGTGAAATGCAGACTTTGCGAAAAAGAAAACAAAATTGTAAAAAAACTATCCCAAAATATATTGCAAAACACAAGACGATTTGATATAATTATACTGTTCATTTATATGTTCAAATTTATAAAGGAGGAACATTTTATGCAAAAAACCAAAAGAGCTATTAGTTTGCTTTTGTCTGTTATGATTGTCTTTACGTGCTTCACGTGTCTGACATCCGTAACATCATTTGCGGCTAAGAGCGACACACCTGTCTCAACAGGATTTTTGTATGGCGATGTTGACGGCGACGGCGTTGTTAGGATCAACGACGCAACTGCTGTTCAGCGCCATCTTGCTGAGCAAGAAGGCTATATTCTCGAACCGGGAACCGATGCCTTCAAGGCAGCTGACGTAGACGGCGACGGTCGAATTACCGTTGACGACGTCACTATGATTCAGCGTTATCTTGCTGAGTTTATTGAACGTTTCCCCGTTGAGGAAACTACTCCTTCCGAGCCTCAGACCGAGCCCGAAACCGAGCCCGAGACTGAGCCGGCAACTGGTGAGCCTCAGACAGAGCCTGAGACCGAGCCCGAAGAGGAAGCTACTTTGATCGTAGCAGGTTCCGAGGCTGAGATCTTCGGCACCGGCTGGGACGGCACCAACGAATCCAACCTGATGACCAAGCAGGCTGACGGCACCTAC